>NZ_JAHVAO010000008.1 GCF_019264345.1 Marinobacter arenosus | reverse complement strand
ACCTCGAAGGTCCAGGGAGATCTCATCTTGGAAGGGGCTTCCCGCTTAGATGCTTTCAGCGGTTATCCTATCCGAACATAGCTACCGGGCAATGCGTCTGGCGACACAACCCGAACACCAGCGGTTCGTCCACTCCGGTCCTCTCGTACTAGGAGCAGCTTTCCTCAAATCTCCAACGTCCACGGCAGATAGGGACCGAACTGTCTCACGACGTTCTAAACCCAGCTCGCGTACCACTTTAAATGGCGAACAGCCATACCCTTGGGACCGGCTTCAGCCCCAGGATGTGATGAGCCGACATCGAGGTGCCAAACACCGCCGTCGATGTGAACTCTTGGGCGGTATCAGCCTGTTATCCCCGGAGTACCTTTTATCCGTTGAGCGATGGCCCTTCCATACAGAACCACCGGATCACTATGACCTGCTTTCGCACCTGCTCGACGTGTCTGTCTCGCAGTTAAGCGGGCTTGTGCCATTACACTAACCGCATGATGTCCGACCATGCTTAGCCCACCTTTGTGCTCCTCCGTTACGCTTTGGGAGGAGACCGCCCCAGTCAAACTACCCACCACACAGTGTCCTCATCCCCGATAAGGGGACCAAGTTAGAACCTCAAACAGCTCAGGCTGGTATTTCAAGGTTGGCTCCACGATGACTGGCGTCACCGCTTCAAAGCCTCCCAGCTATCCTACACAAAACTGCTCAAAGTTCACTGTGAAGCTATAGTAAAGGTTCACGGGGTCTTTCCGTCTAGCCGCGGATACACCGCATCTTCACGGCGATTTCAATTTCACTGAGTCTCGGGTAGAGACAGCGCCCCCATCGTTACGCCATTCGTGCAGGTCGGAACTTACCCGACAAGGAATTTCGCTACCTTAGGACCGTTATAGTTACGGCCGCCGTTTACCGGGGCTTCGATCAAGAGCTTCGCACGAATGCTAACCCCATCAATTAACCTTCCGGCACCGGGCAGGCGTCACACCCTATACGTCCACTTTCGTGTTTGCAGAGTGCTGTGTTTTTAATAAACAGTCGCAGGGGCCTGGTATCTTCGACTGGCTTCTGCTCCACCCGCAGGGGCTTCACATACAACCAGCGTGCCTTCTCCCGAAGTTACGGCACCATTTTGCCTAGTTCCTTTACCCGAGTTCTCTCAAGCGCCTTGGTATTCTCTACCTGACCACCTGTGTCGGTTTGGGGTACGGTCTCGAATAGCCTGAAGCTTAGAAGATTTTCCTGGAAGCATGGCATCAATGACTTCCCGCCCTGAAAGGGCAGTCGTCGTCACGTCTCAGAATTATGGGCCCGGATTTGCCTAAGCCCACTTCCTACTCGCTTAAACCGGGACAACCGTCGCCCGGCTCACCTAGCCTTCTCCGTCTCTCCATCGCAGCTATCCAAGGTACGGGAATATTAACCCGTTTCCCATCGACTACACCTTTCGGTCTCGCCTTAGGGGCCGACTCACCCTGCGCCGATTAGCGTTGCGCAGGAACCCTTGGTCTTCCGGCGTGCGGGTTTTTCACCCGCATTGTCGTTACTCATGTCAGCATTCGCACTTCTGATACCTCCAGCATGCTTCTCAACACACCTTCGCAGGCTTACAGAACGCTCCCCTACCCCGCATACAAAGTATGCAGCCGCAGCTTCGGTGACCAGTTTGAGCCCCGTTACATCTTCCGCGCAGGCCGACTCGACTAGTGAGCTATTACGCTTTCTTTAAAGGATGGCTGCTTCTAAGCCAACCTCCTAGCTGTCTGAGCCTTCCCACATCGTTTCCCACTTAACTGGTACTTGGGGACCTTAGCTGGCGGTCTGGGTTGTTTCCCTCTTCACGACGGACGTTAGCACCCGCCGTGTGTCTCCCGGATAGTACTCACAGGTATTCGGAGTTTGCATCGGGTTGGTAAGTCGGGATGACCCCCTAGCCGAAACAGTGCTCTACCCCCTGTGGTATTCGTCCGAGGCGCTACCTAAATAGCTTTCGGGGAGAACCAGCTATCTCCGGGCTTGATTAGCCTTTCACTCCGATCCACAAGTCATCCCCTGGCTTTTCAACGACAGTGGGTTCGGTCCTCCAGTTGATGTTACTCAACCTTCAACCTGCTCATGGATAGATCGCCCGGTTTCGGGTCTATGCCCAGCGACTAAATCGCCCTATTCAGACTCGGTTTCCCTACGGCTCCCCTAAACGGTTAACCTCGCCACTGAACATAAGTCGCTGACCCATTATACAAAAGGTACGCCGTCACGGAACAAGTCCGCTCCGACTGCTTGTACGCATACGGTTTCAGGATCTATTTCACTCCCCTCACAGGGGTTCTTTTCGCCTTTCCCTCACGGTACTGGTTCACTATCGGTCAGTCAGGAGTATTTAGCCTTGGAGGATGGTCCCCCCATATTCAGACAGGATATCACGTGTCCCGTCCTACTCGATTTCACTGAACTCAGGTTTCGGATACGGGGCTATCACCCACTATGGCGGCACTTTCCAGAGCCTTCTCCTACCAGTTGTTCAGCTTAAGGGCTAGTCCCCGTTCGCTCGCCGCTACTTAGGGAATCTCGGTTGATTTCTTTTCCTCGGGGTACTTAGATGTTTCAGTTCCCCCGGTTCGCCCTGTACACCTATGTATTCAGTGCACAGTACCTGGCCGAAACCAGGTGGGTTTCCCCATTCAGAAATGTCCGGATCACAGCTCGTTTGCCAGCTCCCCGAACCTTATCGCAGGCTTCCACGTCTTTCATCGCCTCTGACTGCCAAGGCATCCACCGTATGCGCTTAGTTGCTTGACTATATAACCCCAAGACAACTGATCGTCGAAGCAACGCCACTCACCAGGCAAGCCCGATGGGTGTGTCAATTCGAGACAGTCACTTGAAGCCATATACAACCACTTCAACGACAACACCGGATAACGCTTGAAATCGCTATCACTTGATCATCGAATTCCGGAGATAATGGAATCCGACAATCGGTATTTCTATCTCGTCCAATTTGTTAAAGAGCAAATCTGACCCAGTGATCAGAAAGAAGAACTTCATCCAACAACCTCGGTCATTGATGAAATGCTTGTTTCTGGACACTGATGAACCGAAGTTCGCCAGTAAAGTTTTGGTGGAGCTAGGCAGGATCGAACTGCCGACCTCCTGCGTGCAAGGCAGGCGCTCTCCCAGCTGAGCTATAGCCCCATTTAAGCTACCTCAAATTGGCCAACTCCAGGAGTTGAGCAATTTTGGTGGGTCTGGGTGGACTTGAACCACCGACCTCACCCTTATCAGGGGTGCGCTCTAACCACCTGAGCTACAGACCCAATGGTACGGGCCTGATAGACCCATCTGCTCTCTCTATTAATCAACCAAGTAATTCGTGTGGACTCTGACCGAAGCTTTCGGCTTCGTTTAAGGAGGTGATCCAGCCGCAGGTTCCCCTACGGCTACCTTGTTACGACTTCACCCCAGTCATGAACCACACCGTGGTGATCGTCCTCCCGAAGGTTAGACTAACCACTTCTGGTGCAATCCACTCCCATGGTGTGACGGGCGGTGTGTACAAGGCCCGGGAACGTATTCACCGTGACATTCTGATTCACGATTACTAGCGATTCCGACTTCACGGAGTCGAGTTGCAGACTCCGATCCGGACTACGACGCGTTTTGTGAGATTAGCTCCCCCTCGCGGGTTTGCAGCCCTCTGTGCGCGCCATTGTAGCACGTGTGTAGCCCTGGCCGTAAGGGCCATGATGACCTGACGTCATCCCCACCTTCCTCCGGTTTGTCACCGGCAGTCTCCCTAGAGTTCTCAGCCGAACTGCTAGCAACTAGGGATAGGGGTTGCGCTCGTTACGGGACTTAACCCAACATCTCACGACACGAGCTGACGACGGCCATGCAGCACCTGTGTCAGAGTTCCCGAAGGCACCAATCCATCTCTGGAAAGTTCTCTGCATGTCAAGGCCAGGTAAGGTTCTTCGCGTTGCGTCGAATTAAACCACATGCTCCACCGCTTGTGCGGGCCCCCGTCAATTCATTTGAGTTTTAACCTTGCGGCCGTACTCCCCAGGCGGTCAACTTAGTGCGTTAGCTGCGCCACTAAGACTTCAAGAGTCCCAACGGCTAGTTGACATCGTTTACGGCGTGGACTACCAGGGTATCTAATCCTGTTTGCTCCCCACGCTTTCGCACCTCAGTGTCAGTGTTGGTCCAGGTAGCCGCCTTCGCCACTGGTGTTCCTTCCTATATCTACGCATTTCACCGCTACACAGGAAATTCCACTACCCTCTACCACACTCTAGCCTGACAGTTCGAAATGCCGTTCCCAGGTTAAGCCCGGGGCTTTCACATCTCGCTTATCAAACCACCTACGCGCGCTTTACGCCCAGTAATTCCGATTAACGCTTGCACCCTCCGTATTACCGCGGCTGCTGGCACGGAGTTAGCCGGTGCTTCTTCTGTGAGTAACGTCAAGCCTCACGAGTATTAGTCGTAAGGTTTTCCTCCTCACTGAAAGTGCTTTACAACCCGAAAGCCTTCTTCACACACGCGGCATGGCTGGATCAGGGTTTCCCCCATTGTCCAATATTCCCCACTGCTGCCTCCCGTAGGAGTTCGGGCCGTGTCTCAGTCCCGATGTGGCTGATCATCCTCTCAGACCAGCTACGGATCGTCGCCTTGGTAGGCTCTTACCCCACCAACTAGCTAATCCGACATAGGCACATCCAATAGCGCAAGGTCCGAAGATCCCCTGCTTTCTCCCGAAGGACGTATGCGGTATTAATCCGGGTTTCCCCGGGCTATCCCCCACTACTGGGCAGTTTCCTATGCATTACTCACCCGTCCGCCGCTCGTCAGCGGGGTGCAAGCACCCCCTGTTACCGCTCGACTTGCATGTGTTAAGCCTGCCGCCAGCGTTCAATCTGAGCCATGATCAAACTCTTCAGTTTAAATCATACAAGAATCCGAAGATTCTCTATTCTTGCTCAAGACAAAACTCAATTTCGACGAGTCACTGTCCTGATATTTCGTATCCGAAATACCTCGGCCAGCGCCCACACGAATTACTTGGTTAATTTTTTAAAGAGCGTTTGAGCCGTTGCTCAATCAAGGCCGCGTATTCTACATCGAACCGCCACCTTGTCAACCGTTTATTTTTCGTTGTTTTCCGTCTCCGGAAACCGCCGAAAAA
>NZ_JAHVAO010000007.1 GCF_019264345.1 Marinobacter arenosus | reverse complement strand
GCTTCTTCTTGATCGCGAGACAAAATGGCCGCATCAAACTCATCCATGATACCGACTTGAAAGAGACGTTCATTGATGGTCATTCCAGCCAGTTTGCTCATAATCGTCTAGAGGCCCTATAACGCCGCCATAAACGGCTGCCGAAGCAACGCGTAGGCAGTCCGGTGGAGGCCACGTCGTTCGTGGCCGCAACAAATTTGATGGCCTTGTTATGAGTCACTTGCTGCATAGATTGAGACCTCCAAATCCATCCCTAAGCTTCCTGCGAGATTGACCAATTGCGATGGGAAAGCAAATGACTGAGTGAGCTGAATTTTTAGCCAAACACCGAAGTCTAGCCCCCACTTCAGGTTCGGATTTTCCTTTTTCACTGCCTCCAGCTCTTCAAAATTGCCCTGAACGAAACCGAGTGAATCTTTTAGTTGCTGTTGAAAACTCTTATCCGCGTCACTGATTTCAAGCACCACAGATTTTGCCGATTGACCGGATATTACGAAACAATCCGGCAACTCTTTCTGGAGACCCTGCATTCGAAGGACGCAACCCGCCATATTCAATTACTCATAACGCTTTGGTTTAGCGGCGGCCTGTCAAGGCCGTCCGGTGGAGGCCGCAGGCCGGAACAAACTACAACCACTTGTTAGGTTGTAATTTGCCATACCGCATAAGAAAAAAGTGTGCCGAAAAGCAAAACAGGAGGGACCCAGTACATTGAAGGGCCAAAAACGCCGAACATTTTGATTCTTGGCTCAGAAAAGACTGCTCCACAATTTGGGCAAACTAATCGATTAAAGTCACGGAGACCGAAGGCGAGGAAGACTGAGCCCCACAGAAAAATCCCGCGCTCTGCGACCCGATCTTGGACCCAGTCAACATCGGCTTCACATTCCGGGCAGCGACTTATCATGCTTACAACCTAACGCCAGCCATAAGCGGCGCCCTGACAAGGGCGTCCGGTGGAGGGCCGTAGGCCCGGAACGACCTTAATGGCATTGTTAGGCATAATTCTCTTTAGTTCTATTTGCTAAGGCTGATCGCTCTTCTTCTGAGAGACCACTGCGTAGTGAAGTAACCCTTTCATTAAACAGTTTTTGGAACTCGCTCTGAACCCACATCCCGGCGACCGTATGGCAGTGCATGTCATCGTCGGTAACTTCTATATCGTATACGGTACGCGGGTGGGTCAGTTTATTTCTGGCTTTTTTTGCTGCCAAGAAATCCCTGAAGTTCTCCCCATCGGTCGAAAGATTGAAATCCAGCTCCCAGACCTTCGCAGCCAATTTAAAAGTTCTTTTGAGGTTCTGATCTAGCGGCAAAAACTTTCCTGATGGCGCGCCAATGATGGCTAATGAGCCGAGTGTATCTTTTTCTTTTTGCGTGAGATTTTCTGTATATAGACCGGTTCTTATAGTTGATCTGATCTCGACCTTAACACACTCAATCATGGCCTCAATGTAGGAGAAAACCGCTCTCACAACACTGCGGCGAAGAAACTGAGATTCTCTATCTTCTTCTAGATTTTCGTATGCTGTATCAATGTCGCTGCGGAGAGCCTGAAGTAGGTCATATGTACGAATTAGCCCCTCCCCTTTGTCCACTCTAGGAACTCCTGGCATCAATCTCTCCTTTGCCTAACGCCTACGGTAACCGGCGCCGGAGCGCCAGCGGAGGGAACCAAAAGCGCCACGCTTTTGGTGTCCGGTTGACTGCCTAGTTATGTGTTTCCACCATTCAAATCGGAGCTTTCCGGGTAAATAGTTTTGTCCTCTCCACTTTCCCTGAGTTTCTCTAGCTCTTGGTGCATCAGCCCGTTTGCCTGCGTGAATTCTTTTAAAATCCGAACTAGGAGCAAATTCTCTAGTGAATCAGGCTTCGATCTATTGAACTGATCACTCAACTTCGAAACCATCGCCACGCGTTCATTCAGGCGTTCTCGTTGCTCACGATATTTGCTCATTCTCTTTCCCGTCTTCACTGCTTAAATCACACATAACGCCAGCCATAAGCGGCGGCCCGACAGGGCCGTCCGGTGGAGGGCCGAAGGCCCGGAACAACCTTCATGGCCTTGTTATGTGTTTTTGGCGATTTCACTTTCCCAGCCCTCTTCAACATTTGCGAGTATTTCGCAATCGCAGGAGCCGCCTTGCTCCGAAAGCCAGGGCAAAATTTCATCTGTGTTGAGGTTCAAGCTTAAGAGAAATGAAGAGGTGATTCTCGGGGTATGGTCGCAGCCTTGTATCCCTAGCTGGACATCTAAGTGGTCGAAGAGCCTGCCAAGATCTTTGAGCGAAATCGGCATTTCTTCGATAGCCTTTTTCGTATCTTCGGCCACCATTGCCTCGACTAAAGCTGCTCGTCGCCTTTTTTCCTGCTTAGATGTCACGGTATCTCCTACACATAACGCCAGCCATAAGCGGCGCCCTGAAAAGGGCGTCCGGTGGAGGGCCAAAGGCCCGTAACAACCTTAATGGTATTGTTAGATCGATGATTAACCACCGAAATTTTTCTTAATGAATTCTTTTGCCTCTTTCTCGGTTACTACTTCATAAGGCCAGGAGTGGTGTCGATACAAAAACGGCGTTCCGCCCTCTCGATCAGTTACTTTGCATTCCACTTTGAAGTAAGTGCCGATCGGATGGGAAAGCCGCATATCTTCAGAGCACTCTACTTTCCGCTCTGTAGCAACTCCCTGCCCAGGCACAGCTTTGGCCCGAACCCTCTTTTTCGAAGGCTCTCCAGGGTTGTCATAAGTTTGAATTATGAAGTACCTATAGTTCGACACTTTATGTACCTATCTAACGCCTTGGGTAAGCCGCCGGGACGGAGCGCAGCGTAGTACCGGTCGGCTTCACCCACTGGTTACACGGACCTCACCACCGGGCTCGCCACCATTCCTTTTCCGATAAAGCCTCTTCTAATGACGGTTCATTTCCAGATCCATCATTGAGACTAATGGTAGTAGCAATTGTCATGGTGGTAACCGACTGTGACTCGTCCTGCTTACGGCTGTTTTTGAGATGGTTAAGCACGGTTTGCTGGACCCCTATTGGGAGAGCAGTCTTCGTACGCTGCATTATTGGCCTAATGGTTTCTAATACAGCTTGGCCGTAGTCGATTGCCTCACTTCTAGATGGAATTTTTCCCTTGTGAATCACTTCATTTCGAAACTTTATCTGCTTTGGTCGAAGCAGCGCGGGTCTTTCCGAAAAACATTTCAGATAGAGGAAAATGAAAGCTCCAAGCTGACGTTCCGACTGCGATGAAACCTCTTTCCAAGTTTCAGCAAAAGCGCTTTCTTCTAACCCATCCTCAAAAAGTGATGCTTTTATAAAAAATTCGTAAAAACGTTCGAGGCTCGATGTGAAAGAGGCAACGGCCTCTCGGTAGTAACCATCAAGAATTGCGTAAGCTCCGAGATCAAACAACACCTCAAACTTCTGTTCTTGTAATACCGTTACCGTCGTGTGGCCTTTTTCACAGGTGAATTCATAGCGGCCATCATCTCTGAGCTCGACATATTTCGGGTACGGAGGGTGGCTACTGGCATTCGCTCCGACAGCGCACTTCATACAAGTTAGCGGCAATCTCAAATCACATCCCCCAGAATTCCGATAACCTCATTTCGTGTAACGCCGTTATTCAGCGGCCGCTGAAAGCGGTCCGGTGGAGGGCCAAAGGCCCGGAACGAACTGCAATACCTTGTTAAGGCTTGGCCGGGCCCGAGAAGCAAAGTCTGAAGTTCCCCTCAGATGTCTCGCTAACAGACCATTCATTTGGCTTCTCAAGTACATAAAACTGAATTATTGGGGATAGATTGTTGCGCGAGAACATGTTCAAAAAAACCAGGAAGATAAACCTCAACATCTGAAAATAAAAGGCTGGTTTTGAGACCTGACCGCCTGCCTGCAATTCCTTAAGTTGCGATAAAGGAACAAGGAGTTTTCTGGCCAGTTTTGCTCTCTGACGCGACAAATCGATAGAGACCATGCCTCTTTGGCTGAATTCAGACTTTAGCGCTTCGTAGGACATGGAGTCGGCATCAAAGTTTTTCTCCAAAATCTCACCTGCCTTAACGCCAGCCAGCATGCGCGGCTACGGAATGGAGGCAAAGCCGCAATGCAGTGGGCGTCGCGTGCCTGGCCTTGTTAGTTTCTTTGCAGATGCTCACTTAATTGCATCGCTCGAAGCAGGCTCATAGCCTCCCCAGAACCCCTTATGCGCCCGAACTAAATCTCCTGAAAGAAGGCTGAAATTAACGATGTATGTGTCATAAGCGTAAGGAGAGCTCCCCTTAGAATGACGAGAACTCTCATCAATAAAACCAAGCCGCAAACGACTTTTTTTAAGATCTTTGTCTAATATTGAGATGTCGAGATCGTAGAACACCAAATCATCCGGAGCGACCTTCGGATACTCCTTCTGAATATGGGCAATTGCGGCAGCTTTGAAGTCATCTACCTTGATTCCCTCGATTGCCTGCACACCAAACGCCCATGCGCATCCCAAAAAAAGAACCAAAAATCTCATGACACACTCCTTAAAAACTAACGCTGAAGCACAGCGGCGCCACGACAGTGGCGTCCGGCGGTCATCGGCCGCGTACTGCTGCGCCTTGTTAAAACATCTCAATGACTCGCAGCAAGATCATCGTTCCGATACATGCTGCCATCACAATGATAAAAACACTTTGGTAATAATGAACCAATGGCTCGATCTCTAGATCAAAAGTAGAAATAGCCAAATCGGCTAGCATCACTACGAACCCAATAAAAAGGTTTGCGTTGAAAGCCCTCGTAGCATATTTTTCGGTCAACTCTAGCTTGCTCATTAAGACATAGACTCTGAAGAATTTGTCGCCGTGCCAGAAGATTTAACGCTTTTGTTTAGCGGCGCCCCGACAGGGGCGTCCGGTGGAGGCCGTAGGCCGGAACAAACTACAACAACTTGTTAGATTGTGATTCTGCCAGGGCCTTAATATTCTCGTTAAAGAGCGAGTAATTATTTTGGTAAAGCTTTGACAGCCTGCTCCGCAGTAATGGACTGAGTAAACCGAAAAACGATTCTCTTTGAATGAGCTTGCAAGTCCCTTTCGACGTTGGTTCCACCGCAAGCCTTCTCTCTCCAAAAAGCAGCGCCCCGCTGAATGGCAATGCACCTCTCCACTCGATGGATTTCCCAGTGACAATCTTCACCTTGGAGAGATTGATCGCGACGGGAAGCGGACCAATCCGAAAGATCAATTGCTTGGGACGCTCACCCTCTTTTCTGATTTTTAAGCCCGGCCCATGCCAGTCATCCCAACTCTCAAAATCTGAAAGGATTCTCCAAACAACCCCAGACGCCACATCAATATCCGTTTCCACGCTCACATCCTGTGTGCACATAACTCACCCTCTGGGCCAATCTAACGCCGTTGTTTAGCGGCGCCCCGACAGGGGCGTCCGGTGTAGGGCCGTCCGGCCCGAAACAAACTACAACACCTTGTTATCTATGCCTTTTGCACCAACTTTGAAGCAATCCTCTTGGCCAAGCTGGAAGCAAAACCCATACAGCATACATAGACAACTAAATGGCCATACTTAACGAGAGTCAGTGATATTCCAAGCGTCTCTGCAAGAACTGGACTCACTTTACCCAAAATTATCCTCGCCATGCTGGCGAAAGCGAGAAAAAGAAGAATCATGAGCGCCAAGGACATAAATGTGACCAGTGTTTTTGCACGAGGTTTTTTCAAATTTTGTCCCAGGGCTCAGTCGCGTGAGCCACACATTTTGATCAAAGTTTTGGAGGTCGAAGCTTCTGTCATTTACCGAGGACATACCGATAGATAACGCTGAGCTAAGCGGCGCCCTGACAAGGGCGTCCGGTGGACGGCCGACAGGCCGGGAACAACCTTAAGCGGCTTGTTAGGTGGGCATGACACGCTGCGGGATGATTTAAACTCTCTCATCAGGTGGAGCGCCTTCCTTGCACTTCTTACAGTTTAGAAGATATCCGAGCATCTCATTACGTGTTTCCAACTTCTCCACCCAAGGCCGATTCTGCCAAGGAGGATCGTGCCTCACATGTTGGAAATGGCCGCAAGCCAATTCTGCAACCCAATCGTCGAATTCATCTTTGTGGAACCCCGAGATCGGTTGTTTCATATTCACCTAACGCTGAGCACACCGGCGCCACGAAAGTGGCGTCCGGTGCTGTGGCTTGTTAAATGCTGTTAGCTATCTCGCGAACGTCTGCACCCGCCAACCCAACTCGAAACCCGTGGGACTTAATAATTTTGTTTGCCCGCGAGTTAACAACGAGAAATGCCAAAAGGTTTACAAGCGGAACAACACTCAAAATTGTGAGTAACACCGCGGCGGGCTTTCTGAAAATCGTGAAGGCTAGTAGAGAGCACAAAACTACCACGCCGATGCCTGCTACCAACACGGCAATCTCGGCGAACAGGCTCAGCTGAGAGCCTTTTAGCGCGACGTTTGCACCGACGCATAAAAGGTAAATGAAAAAAATTACCAACAAATTTTTCTGCTTTTTTGCGACGACCAAGACTTCAGAGTTAGATTCTTTCGATTCCATTCGGAATACCTTCCTTTGGTGGATATTTACATTTAACGCTGAAGCACAGCGGCGCCACGACAGTGGCGTCCGGCGGTCATCGGCCGCGTACTGCTGCGCCTTGTTAAAACATCTCAATGACTCGCAGCAAGATCATCGTTCCGATACATGCTGCCATCACAATGATAAAAACACTTTGGTAATAATGAACCAATGGCTCGATCTCTAGATCAAAAGTAGAAATAGCCAAATCGGCTAGCATCACTACGAACCCAATAAAAAGGTTTGCGTTGAAAGCCCTCGTAGCATATTTTTCGGTCAACTCTAGCTTGCTCATTAAGACATAGACTCTGAAGAATTTGTCGCCGTGCCAGAAGATTTAACGCCAATATTAAGCGGCGCCCGACTAGGGCGTCCGGTGGACGGCCTCCAGGCCGGGAACGAACTTGAATGAATGGTTAAATGAACTATGCACAGGGCAAAAGGTACTCATCTAACCCTTC
>NZ_JAHVAO010000006.1 GCF_019264345.1 Marinobacter arenosus | reverse complement strand
AATCCACGCGCTGGTAAAAATCAGGACCCGGCACATAAAGTATTTCTTCACTTGAGCAGCCTACTAAAAAAGCACTCAGGATCAGCAGGACTCTCACTCGCTCTCCTTTAGCAACTAACGCCAGCCATAAGCGGCGCCCTGACAAGGGCGTCCGGTGGAGGGCCGAAGGCCCGGAACAACCTTGATGGCCTTGTTAAAACTCGGCTCATTAGGCGTCAAGGTAGGTAACAGTGGCCTTGTCTTTTGCGATCGGCCACATTTCGACAAGGCTATTGAAGATGCGGGAAACATGCATATCGTCTTTTGCTGCTTCTGAGCCGACGTAGTCGTTGCCACAAACAAAAGTTGGATAGCGCATCCGCATCTCAGGCTTTGATTCTTCAAACCCGACTGGAGTCAAATTCTGCGGAACGACATCAATGTTTACGTCACCTGCCGAGTTAACCCATATGACATGATGACCTGCCATGTCATCGCATTCCGCAATGAGGGAAACAAGCTGATCTTTGGTGGGGGACTGATTTAAGTTCAATGTATTCTCCTTATTTTAACGCCTTGGTTTAGCGGCGCCCCGACAGGGGCGTCCGGTGGAGGCCGCAGGCCGGAACAGACTACAACAACTTGTTATATGCGACCTTCATGCCGTCTCTTTGATACCTATCCGTTTGAAAAGCAAACATGCGAAGAGATAAGAAACAACTGTGTATGCAAGCCATTTGATTGCAAAGTACTGATAGTAAATTTCTTTTACTTTCGCCTTTTGCTCTTCGTTCATGCTGGCGGCCACGGACTCCAAGACTTTCGCACCTTCATCTACTTTATTGGTTGCCTGTCCAGACTCGCTAGATGAGGACATTACCTCATAGACCTGAGTATTCATGATGCTGTCGAACTTTCCCCCAAGCCATAGGGAAACGATGATGCAGCTCAGGAATGCCAGGGTTGCTAAGAGCTTTTTCTTTGTTGGTTTGAATGTATCGTCCATGACTCTCTCTATGTATATAACGCCGAAGCACAGCGGCGCCACGTCAGTGGCGTCCGGCGGCCGAAGGCCGCGTACTGATGCGCCTTGTTAATGGCCGGTTACCCGGCGATTTATCCCTGGCACCCAAACCCGAATGCCCTTGACCAAACAGCTTGCACCTAACCTAGCCCATGGCGCGAGGAACCAGAACACGGAACTCTCAGATTTTGCAGTGTTTTGCGGGGAGAAGAGTTGAACTGACGTGATAATTGAAAGCAACTCCCTGCTCAACTGCCTGAATTCTTCCGTGTCCCTGGCCATTAACGCCAATATTAAGCGGCGCCCCGACAGGGGCGTCCGGTGGACGGCCGCCAGGCCGGGAACGTACTTGAATGAATGGTTAGAGCATGCCAGCGACCAGCAAGGAGCCGATACCTGCCTCCACGATCACCCCACCCACATTCTTGCCGCTGAAAGCCTGATCCAAAAAAATGGAGACGATGCGGGATACCGCCGCTAATAACCAGGCCAACCCAACCGCAACGTATACCTCTGACTGCTGAAACCACAAACACGCCGAACCCAACCCGACAAAAAGCCCGCCGTAAGTGGCACGGACCTCTGATAGCCCCAGCGCTCCCTCTGGAGCAACTCCGACAAGATCAGCGACTTGTCGGGGAGCCACCAAGCCCAAAATCCCGAGAGCCAGTGTGCAGACGGCACCGAGAAGAGGAATCCATTCCATAAATTCAGACTCTCCCTGTACGGTCAGTAAGCTCTAACGCCGCCATAAACGGCTGCCGAAGCAACGCGTAGGCAGTCCGGTGGAGGCCACGTCGTTCGTGGCCGTAACGTATTTAATGGCCTTGTTAAACGCCGTCTCAGGATTCCTTCCAGTCCACGTAAACACCCACGAGATTACATTTCCCGCATTGAGCGCCGATGTAGATCCACCGTGCATTGTGAGTGTCGGGATAAACGGACGTTCCCACGCCCAATTCCATCCGGTCGTTGTCGCATTGGCAGAGGTTTTGAAAAGTCTCTTCCATGTAGCGTTTGCTGTTTTCGATATCGATCTCAGATCCGCACTTAGTACAGACACCAAAAGCGCCGCCTTCATCATCATCCGAAAACAATTGAAGTTCGCGGCAACCACAAGAACAAACAACCGGCGCATACTCGTCTATTGGGTAACCATTTAGTCTTGAGTACCGCAGGATTTCTTTCTCAAGCCTCATGCTTACTCCCTTACGTTTAACGCCGTGCTCTGGGGCAAATCGGAGCGCAGCGTAGATTTGTCCCTAGCAGCACCTTGTTACATGCTAATTCTTAACTGACTGGTTGCAATATGGATGTGTCAGTTGACAGTTCTCCGCTTCGCCAGAACCGCCCTCCCTTACCCTTTCAATATGATCATAGGAAACTGATTTCTCAATATCTAAGTATCCATCACAAATTGGGCATTTGAGCGCGCTATTTAAGGCAACACTTATAAATACTTTGCTTTTAGTATCGTCCGAGATTTTAGACGTAGTCTTTTTAAAATCACCTGCGATAATTTTTCCCTCAAGCTCAGAAAATTTTACTAAATCATTAGCTTCTACTGACTTATTTCGGTAGAGGGCATCTATTAGAACTTGGAGAAAATCGTGGTATTTAGGAATTCTGTTCCTGCTCAAATGCTTCTGAATGATAGTAGCTATCAACTCCTTATTTTCAATAAGAATAAGTTCAAGCTTTGATCGCACCGAAGTAAACTTGTTAAAGAATTCTGAGTCGTTATTGGCTAGCTTCTGACCGATTAGAGAAACAGTCCCTAGAAACATCGGGCTGGAATGCCTTCCAGATGGACCGTAAAAATATATTGCTGGATGCAGACCTAAGCTTCCGTCGCCATTTCCAGTTATTCGGCTCGCAAGTTTTTTCGCGTTTTTCAGAACATTAATAGTCAAAGAACCATCATTGTCTTCATTAAAGCCATCAATTTTTGGTAGAGGCTTTTGTTGTTGTCGATTAGCAATCAGCATGAACTCAATCAACACTTGCACAGCATTACGAACACCTTTAGAACCACCAAGAGGTAGGTCTAGGGTTCTTACAGGCTTCTCAATCTCAGGGTTGAACAGCAATTTATGAAGCTTCGATGCCTCACTTTCAATAAGGTCAGTTTTTTCTTGTTTAAATCGAGACCAATACCTGTGGCCCTTTCCCGCTCTAATTATCGCTCTCGCGGCTATAGGGACTGGCCTTTTCCGGTTTCTTAAAAGAACTTCTTCAATATCGTCGAGAGGCGTGCCTTTCATATTGATATTAAAAAATGACGTTTCAGCTTTGTCGGCATCTCCTTTTACCCACTGGACAGATAAGCCCCTCGTCGTAATGGTCGACAGCCTCTTTCGTTGTTCAGGAGTGATATTTTCGTCATCATCTAACAAAGTTTTATAGTAATTCCACGAGCCAACTTTTTCATTTATGAGCTTTCTGGTCTTTTCCGCTGCCTTTTTCTGTTCTAGCGAAATATCATGACCAAAGAGCTTATGCGATATAGGGCCATCACCATAATCATCTTCTATCCATGCCCTTATTACGCTTAACCTATGACCGCCATCAATAACAAAAAGATATGTTGGGGACTTCCATAGAATGACCGACGGGATTAAATCACCATTTATATAGCACTCAAGAAGTGACACCACTTGATCGGGAGCCCAGTGATTAGTCTCTCTTTGAAAATCTGGCTTCCTCAGAAGTGAAACAATCGGATTTCCGGATGCTAGCTCTCTAGCGGGAATGCTATTAAAAGTCTCAAATGTTGATTTATCGTCATCGTCAGAGGCAAAGTCAGCTCGTTTTATCATAGCGTCTAAATTAACGAGATTTGATTTTGATGCCATTTATTTAGTTCCTATTTTGATGAACGACTCGAACATGTAACGCCTGGGCTCAGCGGCCGATTTGGAGGCGCAACGCGCCGGAAAAGCGGTCCGCTGCAGCCCCTTGTTAAATGTTTTACTCAGACTTCGCCACGTGCCTTCTTTTCTCGGTCCGCTCGACACGACCCTCTTTCATTAACAAACCTAGAAGGCTGTATGTTAGATAGTCTTTGGAACCGCCACCGTAATCTGATTGGAGTCCGAGATATTTGGCAGCATCAGAGTTTTTAATCCCTTCAGGATTGGCCTTGGCGAGCTCCATGACCGCGCTTTTCAGTATGCCGAGCCCCATTTGAGCCTTTTCGTAACAGCCTTCCGGTATATTGACTCTGACCTTTTTCGAGATGGTTTCTGGATTCGGTTGAACCCTGTTTGTCAGTAACCCACCCCGCGAACGAATACCAAATGCGGCAATCAATTCGGCTTCAATTTTGAGTGCCTGTTCTTCATTAAGATTGTCAGTGATAACTGTATGCAGCACCGAATGGCCAGACTCATGTATTGCCTTGATGACCTGCCCTTTTTCGCTGTCATCTTCTACCGTCTGATGCTCCCACGCACGATTCCCTGTGCCTTTACCAATATAAAAGGCTTTTGCAGGTCGCTCTCTAGGGTCTTTCAATGCATAGACATAGAATGGATTCTGGGCCATGTACTTCCTTACATTTAACGCTGATGGTAACCGGCGCCGGAGCGCAGCGGAGGGCACCAAAAGCGGCACGCTTTTGGCGTCCGGTTGACCACCTGGTTATACCTTCTTGGCCGTAACGAGTAGTCCTTCTGTATAACTATAACCATACCCATAGCCATACCCGCCGATGTTGCCTTGCGGCCCCGTTTTCCAAGAATAATTCCCAGAGGTAATCGGCGTCACCGTTACCACTTCGAATCCGTCCCTATTCAGATCATTGAGGGCTTTTTGTAGGTCTTTTTGAAGTTGAAAACCGTCGATCTCTTTGTCTGACCACCCTGTTTGCTCGAACTCGGTCTCAGTGACAGTTTTCTCTTTTTTGCCGAAGAAACCCTTTTCAAACTCACCGGTTCCTTTTTTTACTTTCTTATCGCGGCCTACAGCCTTGGGGGATGCCGGGACAAAAACGGTACAACTATTCACTTCATTCTCCTATTCATTGGTAGGTATAACGCTTGCAGCATGCGCGCCCATGAAATGGAGCCAAAGGCGCAATGTAGTGGGCGTCGCCGTGCCTGCACTTGTTAGCGCATTTTTTCCTGTGCCCGACGTGCCGCGATAACTATCTGTTGAACAGTGGCAGTAAACGACTTGATCGCATCACAATCAAGGTCATTAAGATCCTCTTTCAATGCGCCTTCAGATGCCTCAATGTACTCCAAAAGGACATTGTCCGGATCTAGTTCGACTAATCTGGATTGCGCTCTCAGAGAAGCCGGCATCGCCTCAAAATTGATGCTATTTAGGCCACATTGCATGTGCGCCACGCGCAGCATTCCGTAGACCTGGGCCCACCCTTCAACCATCTGTTTTACATACACTTCTGATTTTCGGTTGCTCTCGTCCAAAGCGGCCAAATGCCGAATTGATTGCTCCCCGCAGGATGTCCCCTTCGACGCTGCTTTAGAGCAACGCTCCTTGTCCAGCTCTCCGATAAAAGCCTCGTTTTCCGAAACCATCTTGCTCATGGACTGATTGATTAGTCGCAGTTCAGAGAATAAACGCTCGTCCAGGCTATCTGCCGCGAAGAGCTTTGCAGAGGAAACGAAGAGAAGAACGCTGATGAGATAGATACTTAGAATTCGCATATTTCCTTTGCTCGCTAACGCTGAGCGCACCGGCGGCCTGACAAGGCCGTCCGAGTGACGCGGCTTGTTAAGCATTGCTCTCCAAAGCATGGTCCTGGAGATCAAATGCATAGAATTTAGTGTCGGGCGTTGGATTGAAAAAATATGGCTCAATTTCCCGGAAGCCCATTAGCTCGTATAGTTCTTGAGCTTTTTTTGTGGGAGGCACGGCATCGAGGACCACTCGGGTATACCCCAAACCTTTCAGCTTAACCAATAAGTTGTCCATTAGCCGGCGCCCAAGCCCGTTACCCTGATATTGGCGCCGAACGTACAGCCGCTTCACCTCTGCGGTGTGCTCATCAAGTCGGCGAAAACCAACGCCACCGGCCACCTGCGATTGCACAATAGCAAACGTATATTGGCCGTTGGGAAGCGAGAACAAAGCCTCGAGCGAGGCCATCTCTCCCTCAAAATCCTGATAAGAAAGGTCGATATCCAGCCAATCCGCGTACTCAAGAATGAGCGCTCTCAACTCTTCACTATCTTTGGGAAAGATCACATCCCTGATCATGACCACTTGTTCCATGTTTTCGATTACTGCTTAACGCTGAGCTTAGCGGCGACCTTGTAATGGAGGCGAAGCCGCAATGAAAAGGGCGTCCGGCGGCCGCAGGCCGCGAACTACAGCGCCTTGTTATGTGCTACCCGAAGAAACAGCCATTCTCATCGGCATTCACGATAGCAAAGAATTCCTCGATGGATCGTGACTCAGGCTCTGGCGTGTACGAATGCCACTTCAGATCGCTACGCATCCAGTAGATTTTCCAGCGCTGCGCTTTTTTGACGTAGGTAGCTTTTGCTACCGGTGATTCAATGATCGTGGACGGCTCCCGGAAATGAGGGCGAATCTCGACAATTTGCACGCTTTGGCCAGACACCCGAACGTCTAAATCTAACTTAGCTCGGATCTCGACTGGAGGCCTCCGATTTTCCAGAAACTCTGAAGCGGCCCGCTCAATTTTCTTTGATTCAAACTCACTGAATGCCATCTGGATTCTCTATGGGAACGCCCACATAACGCCGAAGCACAGCGGCGCCACGTCAGTGGCGTCCGGCGGCCACCGGCCGTGTACTGATGCGCCTTGTTAATGGCCGGTTACCCGGCGATTTATCCCTGGCACCCAAACCCGAATGCCCTTTACCAAACAGCTTGCACCTAAACTAGCCCATGGCGCGAGGAACCAGAACACGGAACTATCAGATTTTGCAGTGTTTTGCGGGGAGAGGAGTTGAATGGAAGTGAAAATTTGAAAGTAACTCCCTGCTTTACTGCCTGAATCCTTCCGGGGTCTTGGCCATTAACGCCAGTGGTAATGGGCGCCAACGGAGCGCAGCGCAGTTGGCGTCCCGTTGACCACATTGTTAGGCATTGTTGCCGTGCTCCTCAGAATCTAGCTCCTCCGGTAAGCTCTGATAGCTCTGCGGGTGGAGCAGAACGCTGACTATTTCTCTGACTTCCGATTCGGATCTCGGAACAGAGCGCTCAAGACTTTGGAGTAAGCCATTGTGCAACACAACATTGGTTTTTCGAGGCTGCTTACCTTGATTGTGCCAGACCTCTGCCAAGCAATATTCATATGATTGGTATGGCATTTCAGGAACACTCGACGCTTTTCCGTAATAGGCCACTACGAGCTTTCCGGGACGCTGCCTTTGCACAAGATTTACAGCGCTTCGCTGCTTCGAGAATATCTCGCGCTCCGACTCTGGCAATTCAGCTTCTACCGCATCGAGAATAGCGTTTTCCCCAGAGTTGAAGCTTCGGGAGCCGCCATGAATAGCAGCATTAAAAAGGTCCGCGATTTTTCCCAAAGCTCTGCACCTCCTCATGCCTAACGCTAAACACACCGGCGCCACGACAGTGGCGTCCGGTGCTGTGACTTGTTATGGCTTATTCGCATTGGCTGCAATCAGAGCGGCTAACTCGTTCATCCGCTCGTAGCCAACTAGCTTTTGCTTACTGTTTTTTCGGTCGCAATCTTCTATCGAGATTGCCGCCGGCCCACCACCGTTCGAGTTAATCACTCTGTAAGCAAGTGATCGCCAGGGATAGACGACTTCCTCTTTTGTATCTGAAGTGCCAAGAGCAAGGCTATTTTCAGTCACTCTCACGGTCAAAGAGCCAACCACCTGCTTGGTCTTTGAGATATGCGCAAATTCGAAAACCCTCTCAGCAAAAACTATTGCCACCAAAACCAGGGGTGGCCACGACTGAAAATACATTGATC
Source organism: Marinobacter arenosus (assembly GCF_019264345.1). Classification (NCBI taxonomy): domain Bacteria; kingdom Pseudomonadati; phylum Pseudomonadota; class Gammaproteobacteria; order Pseudomonadales; family Marinobacteraceae; genus Marinobacter; species Marinobacter arenosus. The sequence continues at coordinate 3,561 of NZ_JAHVAO010000006.1, read as the reverse complement.
CAGCAACACACCCAGCTATGATTAGCCCGCCAATAATTGTTCTTCGGCGAATTGCCGGGGCGATCCCCACTTGAAACCAATCTTCAAGCAGCCCAAATACTTGATCCATGTCTTTCAGCCATAACGCTAAAGTAACCGGCCGGAGCGCCAGCGGAGGACATCAAAAGCGGTACGCTTTTGATGTCCGGTTGACCGTTTTGTTATGCAATGTCTTCCGCCCTCGTTGGAGGACTTCGTCACACGCCGAAAGTAACTTTTGGTAGGCTGGCCCAAGTTCTGAACGGACGTGCCTGTCCGGGTTTCTTCCTTCATTCCAAACGCGCTGCCTTCCCGGGGCTGGTCTTCGTGCATTACTTTCAAACGTTGACATTTCAGTTCCACCACTATTCTTTTATGCGCCAACTGCAACTTTACCCATAACGCCGAGTAAAAAACCTGCTACCGCGCCCAATGGGGGTGCCCAGTGCTTTTTCAGTTTGGCCTGCGGCGCAATATCTTGAAAAATCAGGTACAGGATACCGCCAGCGGCAAATAGCGAGATAGCAGAAACAAGTTCCGGAAATCCCGACAAGACAAAATATCCGGTTAGCCCCGAAATTGGACCTAACAAGGCCATCAGAGTGAATGCGCCAACCACCTGTGAAACACGATAATGGGTCGAATTTGTAACTTCCCCGCAGGCGTTAAAACCTTCCGGGAGATTCTGTAGCGCAATAATTCCTGCAAGTAACAGCCCTGACGCCTTCGAGACAGCGAAAGTTGCACCAAGTGCCAGAGCTTCGGGGATGAAATCAGATAACATCGCTACCAATTGACTCACTGGGGTGGCCTTGGCAGCCAGGAGAACGTCGAGCAGCATGAATGCCACTGCACCACTCATAAAACATAGGACTATCAGCAGTGGGTCCAGGTTTCTTATCCCCACCGGAACAAGAACTAGCGCGACTGCTGCCAAAAGCGCCCCACCACCAAAGGCGATTACGCTGTGGCGAACCTCAGATTCAAGCCAGCGTGGCCGAATACGTTCAAGCCCGGAAAAGGACGCTCCGATCGGCATCGCGATCCCTGGTATCAGCGTCAGTACAAGAATGAGGATCCAATCGCTCAATGTACTAATAGCTCCTTTTCTGAGGCATAACGCCAGCCATAAGCGGCGGCCCGACAGGGACGTCCGGTGTAGGGCCATCGGCCCGGAACAGACTTAATGGCTTTGTTAATTGACGAACGCGGCATGAGCGCCAGCTATGATGAAGAACATGGAGAACACCATAATTACAGCCCCTATTGCATGCGTACTCCATGAGTAACCTCTGGTTTCTGCCAGCTTGTGCCAACCGCTTATCGCTACCCAAACTAACAACCCGAACCACCCGAAGACCAGCGCAACCCCTGAAACAAGGATGAAATCGGGAGCAGTAGGAAGCACCACGTCCCTGTAGCTGATTAGAGCGCCAATCCCCACTATTACAGCGATAACTGTTGCCAGTCTTCCTAAAAACGACAGCACGATTTCCAAAAGGTCGTCTCTATGGCTACCAACCATGTTATCGATTCGGTTTTTCAGTTCAGTAAGAGTCATAAGCAATTCAATAAGACCAATTAACGCCGAAGCACAGCGGCGCCACGACAGTGGCGTCCGGCGGCCAACGGCCGCGTAATGATGCGCCTGGTTATGTGAATACTATGCACACCATTCTCCTACTGCATCCGAGGATGAAAATCCGTGCATCATGATGTTTTCGGGCGATTCTCCGAAGCCCAAAGCGAACTCATTTTCTGACTCCAGTGTAAGTAGCCAACTATTATCCATGTGCGCGATGGCTATCACTTTTGAACTTTTATACTTCTCAAAATCGTACTCGGGAAAGCAAGCAGAGGTGACAGTAACCGGGATGGGATCAATTACGTGCTCAAAGAGTGCTCGTGATACCTCGGCCAAGTGCTCCTCGTAAGTTTTGCCCTTAGGGGTAATCAGTTGCGCCCCTTCAGCTATGGACCGCTCAATCTTCTTGATCGCTTCAGACTTAGTCATAACTGATTGCGCACATAACGCCAATATTAAGCGGCGCCCGACTAGGGCGTCCGGTGGACGGCCTCCAGGCCGGGAACGAACTTGAATGAATGGTTAAATGAACTATGCACAGGGCAAAAGGTACTCATCTAACCCTTCGATCACGGTTGCTTGCTCCTCTGGACACCACTGCAACCTTACCTGCTTTTCCTCACCATTGATTCTGGCAAACAAGGACAGGCCATCGTGGTACGGAACAAAGTTGCTTCCTATGAACTCCCAAACCTCGCCAACAGGATGGGTTACACCATCGTAGTCGGAAAACTCTCTCTGCACTGCGTACCACTCGCCTTGGCTAAGGTGGCGAAATTGCTTGTCCAACCTTTCTCGGTGCTGAATATTCATAAGCATTTAACGCCGGTGGTAATGGGCGCCAACGAAGCGCAGCGTAGTTGGCGTCCCGTTGACCACATGGTTAGTCATTGTCCGATCTACTCTCAAATTCCAGCTCATCTCTGTACGCGAAAAGACCTTTAGTATTTCTCCAAAATTCATCATTTTTGACTGGATCTGACTCTGCAAATTCGGACAGTTTTTGAAGATTTTCTTCGAGTTTTTCTTTCGCTTGTAGATCACTCCCCATCGCCATGAAACTGCAAGCCGCGTTTATATAGGTGCTCTCAACACTGAGTTTGGTAATCGCACGAAGCTCTTCACGGACAGATTCCATTTCCTCACGGATTTCTCTGGCTGCTTTTACGTCGCGTTTGATTGACGCTTTCCAGATCGTTACCTCGCTTATCGTTTCGGGACCGAGAAGCAGTACAAAAGAGCCGACCAACCAAAAGGCACCAATGGCGATAAAAACCGTCAGCTCGATAAAGCCTGTCAAAAGTAAAATCGGCAGCCCAATCAAAGTGAGTGCCAGGAGAAAAATCCCCGCTTTTTTCATCTCTTGACTCCTAGGCTGGTGAACTGACTAACGCCCAGCACACGCGCCGATTTGGAGCCGCGAAGCGGCGGAAAATAGGTCGCCGTGATGCTGCTTGTTATGTTCCGACGACCCGAATGATATCAATCCAAAAACTCACTTCTGGCCTTAGGAGCAATCTTTGTGCTCTGTACCTAACTAAAACACGAGTTCCAGGTTTGCAAATTCTCTCTACTCGCTTTCGATCAAGACCCTCGGGATTCCATCTCAAATACGGAACATTCTCAGCGGTAAATTCGACCCCTACAAATTCCGTGTTGGGACCAATCTTTCCACCTTTGTGCTTTGCGATGTCACATGCCAGAACAGTAGCCTTTCTTTCGTACTTTTCCTTCATGCCATCAGGAAGTGGCAGGTGCGTCGTTGCGGCAACCATCCCCAACACAACAAGAGCTGCTGCAATTAGATATATATTTCTGCGCATCATCAAAAAACATAACGCCAATGATAAGCGGCGCCCGACTAGGGCGTCCGGTGGACGGCCGCCAGGCCGGGAACGAACTTAATTGACTTGTTAAGAGGCATTGCTCTGCCTCAATGACTGTAAAAACCGTAAAAA
>NZ_JAHVAO010000005.1 GCF_019264345.1 Marinobacter arenosus | reverse complement strand
GTTTTGTCTGACGACCATAGCGGCTTGGAACCACCTGATCCCATCCCGAACTCAGAAGTGAAACAGGCCTGCGCCGATGGTAGTGTGGCATTGCCCATGTGAGAGTAGGTCATCGTCAGACTCCTAATACCAAAACCCCAGCTTCTTCGAAGCTGGGGTTTTTTATTGCCCGCAGAAAAGTAGGCCCGCGGTCAGGGTAGCCAGATCTCGAAAACGCCGCCGCCCAAGCTGCCACCATTATGAAGCGTGATGGAGCCGGTCCGATCGCCTTCGCAGTGAAGCCTGGCGACGGATGAGGCAAAGAACAGACCCAGGCTTGTGCTACCGCTGTTAAAGTCCAGAGATTTGAAGCTCAGTGTCCCGGTGTGCTGCATGCTTTCCGGGTAGCCCTCACCATCGTCTTCGACGCCAATGACAAGATAGCCGCGGCGCTCTTCTGCCGTAAGCCGAATTCTGCTTCGGGTGTAACGCAAGGCATTGTTGATGGTGTTGTTGAGCACGCCGGTCAGCAGGTCCGCATCAAAGAAACCGTTGATGTCCTGCGCTTCGATGTGACATTCAATGCCCAGGCCGTTAAGAAGGGGCGTGTGTCGGGCAAGATGTTCCGACAGGAAGTCCGGGACGAAATGCTCCTCAATGTGAGCCGAGAGGTTCTCTTCACCAAGCCGGTAGATGCCCAGTAATTGAACCAGGTCGTTATGCATCCGTTCGGCTTCGTATTGGAGGGTATTGAAGCGGGATGACTCGTTAAGGGTCTGTTCGTAATCCGCTCGTAACTCGTCGAGAGAATTCAGTAGCATGCCCAGTGAATTTTTCATGTCGTGGACGGCGGACGCCAGGACCATGGAGAAGTCTATGCCCTGGTCGACCAGTCGGCCCGGGTTCTTCGGCTCTTGCACGTCGGTCATGCTGTCAGTCCTTCCAGTTTTCGGCACAATGCCTGGTACCGTCGATGCTGACGATGTTGCTGGGGAAGCCCCTCAAGGCGATTAAGGCAGTCCCTGCACTGTCTCAGGAGTTCCGGATTGGAGGAGTCCGTCTCGTACTCCTTCATCAATACCTGAACCAGGTTCAGGTTCAGGGCGGCGTGGTCCGGAACCACCGCCAGCGCTCGCGTGAAGGCGTCCGCGGCGGCTGCCAGTTGGCCGGCTTCGAACGCCTTTATGCCATCGCGGTTGAGCGTGCGGGCCTGAAGTTTCTGTCGGAATCCGACGGGCTCGTCCAAAAGGTTCTCAATCTTCTGCATCACCTCTGCATTGTCGGCAAAACGCTCGGCGAGCTGGGCGAGCAAGGCTTTGGCATCGCTGTCCCGCTCGACTCTGAACAGTGTCTTGGCGTAATCGAGCCCGGTGTCGGGATCGAGCGTGTCTGTGCTCTCAATATCGTTCCGAATCTCAGCAAGAAGCTTCTCTGCCGTTTGCTGGTTACCCTGGCCGGCGTGCACCCGGCATTGAATGATGCGACTTCGCAATCCCACGTCTTCCCGATCCGAGAACCGTTTCTCCATCCGGCTCAACACGGAAATGGCCTCATTGGCGCGATCCACGCCTTCGGGCTCGCGATCGCCCTCGCTCAGGTCAGAGAGGCTCTGTCCAAGGGCCAGGTGATGTTCGGCGCAGTCGTGGATGGAGTGGGTACCGAGCGAAACGGTACGTCGCCAAGCCTCGGACGCGGTTTCCATATCCTGGTTGGCCTCGGCCAGCTCTGCCAAGTGTCGCTGGCGTAACAGCGCATTCGGGGAATGTTCGATGGCCTGTTCGAGTACCCGCTGGGCCTGGGTCATTTTGCCTTGACGCTCGAGGCCATCGGCCAGCAGATCATAGGCTTCCATGTAGTCCGGATGATTGATGATCAATTGCTTGAGGCTGTCGACGGCCTGGTCATGGCTGCGATTCGCCAGCAGAACTTTGCTGCGGCCGAGTCGGGCCCACGACAGTTCTCGCTGGCTGAGTACCTCGTCATAGACCTTCGCTGCGTGGGCCAGATCGCCAAGACGGTAGTAAAGGTCGCCGAGGGTTTTCATCAACCAGGTCTTGTAGCGTGTCTGCCTGGGAAGTGCCTGCAGGCACAGGGAAATGGCCTCCGGGTAGTTTTCCCGATCGATCTCCCGGTTAATGGGGTACAGGGCATTGCGCTGATCGATCAGGGCGCTCAACCGCTGTTCGAGTAAGGCGCGGTTGATCGGTTTCGTCAGGTAACCGTCCGGCTGGTTTTCCCGGGCGCCCATAACCATCTGTTTCGATGTTTCCGCAGTCACCATAAGGAAGAGGGATGATCGCTTGAGCAGTTTCTTGTGCCGAAGCTCCTCCAGCACATGCTGGCCATTCCGACCTTCCCCGAGGTTGTAGTCACACAGCACAACGTCGATGTGATTGTAGGTGCAAAGCTGGATGGCCTGTGTCGCATTGGCGACCAGCTCGATATTGTCGGCACCGCAGCTCCGCAGCATCTGACGCATGGAAAGTCGAAAGTTCTCGAAGTCATCAATGATCAGGTAGCTGAGCTTGCCAAATGTACCGGCTTTGTTGCTGGGATCCGTCATGACCGTTTCTGCTTGAGTAACTTGTTGACCAGGGCTCGGAGTGCCGCCGGCTTAACGGGCTTGTAGAGAATATGGTAGCCGCGGCTTACGGCGTCTTCGCGAACCTCAGGCGCCATGTAGCCGGTTATCAGTATGCCCGGAATGTCAGTGCTGACCGCTTCGCGAAGCCTGTCCATGGCATCCAGGCCGTTCTTGTTATCGTCCAGCTGATAGTCGGCCAGAATGATTTCCGGGGTACGACCATCAAGTTTCTCAAACGCATCGTCCAGGCTCTCTGCTGCTGTCACATCGCATTTCCAGTTGCCCAATAGCGCCACCATGCCCTGGAGAATGGCGGGATCGTTGTCGATACACAGCGCGTGCAGGCCACCCAGGCTGGAAACGCGCCGGGAACCCGCCGATGGTTTGGCACTGGCGGGCTCGCGCGTTTCCGGAGCGGCTATCGGAACGGTGATACCGAACAGACTGCCACGGCCCTGGATTGAGTGCACGGTCACCGGGTGATTGAGCATGCCACTGATCCGGTCGACAATGGCCAGCCCCAGGCCCAGGCCTTTTTTGTCTCGGCCGGCATGAAAGCGCCGGAACTCTTCAAAGATATGGGCAACCTGGTCTTCCGGAATACCCGGGCCGGTATCCCACACATCGATCCGGATATAGCCTTTGAGCCGGCGGCAGCCGAGCAGTATTTTTCCTTTGGGCGTATAGCGTATGGCGTTGGAGAGGAAATTCTGCACCACCCGACGCAACAGTTTGGCGTCTGAGCGGACCCAGGCAGAACTGGGGACGACGTGCAGGTCCAGCCCTTGATCCTTGGCGATGGCGGAAAAGTCCGTCGCCAGGTGGCGAAGGATGTCGTTAACGGGAAAAACGCCAATGTCCGGTTCCAGTGCCCCGGCGTCCAGTTTGGAGATGTCCAGCAGGGTACTGATGATTTCCTCGGCGGCGCCCAGGGAACTGTCGATGTGATCAACCAGATCCTTGGTTTCGTTATCGGAGGATTTGCCGGCTAGGGCCGAGGTAAACAGGCGAGCCGCGTTCAGGGGCTGCAGAAGGTCGTGACTGGCCGAGGCCAGGAATCGGGTTTTACTCTGGTTTGCCTGTTCCGCGACCGACTTTGCCTTGAGCATCTGCTCGTTGATGACCTGCAATTCCTGGGTTCGTTCCTTGACCCGTTGCTCCAGGTAGATATTGGTCTCTTTCAGCGCCTGTTCGGTTCGGCGCATGGCTGTGATGTCCTGGAAAGTGGTGACATAGCCGCCACCCGGAATCGGGCTGCCATCAACCCTCAGAACGGTGCCGTCCGGGCGCTGGCGTTCGTAGGACATTGGTTTGCCTTCCCGCATGCTGGCGCAGCGGTTGGAGACGATGTCATCGATGCGTCGGGCAGACAGGTTGGCGTTCGTCAGGTTGTAACGCATCAGGTCTTCCACCGGGCGGCCAACCCGGACGAATCCCTTGGGGTAGGTGAACAGTTCCAGGTAACGATGGTTCCACACCACCAGTTGCTGCTGGTGGTTGACCACCGACACCCCGAGACTGATGTTCTCGATGGCCGACTGCAACAGCTCACGACTGAAGGTCATGGCCTGGGAGGCTTCGTCGACGATGCTGACGACGTCCTCGATCTGCATGTCGCGACCTGTGAGGGTCGATTCCAGAACCACGCGGGCCGTGGACGCCCCAATCACCGAGGCTAACTGGCGTTCTATGTACTTCATCAGGTGGCCGGAGGCCGGGCGGTGCGGATGCAGGCGAATGGCATTGCGGCGTTCGTAATTGCGGAAAATGGTTTCCGAACGCTCCTCGCCCATGAACCGGTCCGTCAGCGCCTGCAGATCCGAGGTCAGGATCTCGCCCTGCCAGCTTTGATGTTGAGCGGTTTCTGCCTTGGGTTGAGGATCGTGGAAGAACGAAGCAATCTGGATCTTTTCCCGCACCCGCTGGCGCGTCAGCATCGACAGGACGGTGTAGGTCAGGGTATTGATCCCGAGACTCCAGATAATGCCATGGCTGATCTGGTCCAGGTCCGACCCGAACAGGGCCGTTGGACGGGTCCAGCTCAACCCCCAGAGGCCCTGGTTGATCAGGGTGTCGGTCACCCATCCGGTGGACGCGAGTGCCGGCAGCAGAAGCGTGTAGCACCACATCAGGAAACCCAGAGCCAGGCCCCAGACGGCGCCCATGTAATTGCCGCGGCGCCAGATAATGCCCCCCACCAGAGCCGGACCAAACTGGGCAGCGGCGGCAAAGGAGAGGAGCCCGAAGGCGGTCAGGCTGTAGTCCTCGCCTGCCATGCGATAGAAGCCATAAGCGGTGAGCAGAACCACAAAGATGGCGACACGGCGGATGCTCAGCAGCAGATAGCTCAGGTCCGCGCGCCGGTTCATTCCCGGGCGGAAGAACTTCAACAGGGCCGGCATGATGATTTCGTTGCTGACCATGGTCGCGATCGCGACCGAACAGACAATGACCATGGCCGCAGCCGCGGAGCCTCCGCCGAGGAACGCCAGGATCGCCAGCCATTCCTCGCCCGCCATGATCGGCAGTTGCAGGATCAGGATGTCGGGGTTGACGTTAGCGGCTTCAGGCGCCAGCAGGCCGGCAGCGGCAATCGGCAGCACGAACGCGCTGGCGACAACCAGATAGATCGGCATGGCCCAGCGGGCAACCTCGAAATCCCGATGATCGGTATTCTCGACCACCATGACGTGAAACTGTCGGGGCAGGCAGATGATGGCCAGCATGGCCACCAGCGTCTGGGTAATGAACGCCGGGGTTTCGAGCCCATCCGTGGTCAGGGTGCTGATGAGGTCGGCGTCACGTGCCCGGTCCAGCAAATCGCCAAATCCGCCATAAAGACCATATCCGACGAACAGCCCTACGGCCACGAAGGCGACCAGCTTGATCAGTGATTCGAAGGCAACCGCCTGAATCATGCCCCGGTGGTGTTCCGTGGATTCCAGGTGGCGAGTGCCGAACAGCACGGTAAAGACGGCCAGCGCGAGGGTGATGTACCAGGCCGAGTCATTCCACGCCACGGTGCTGAGTTCTGAAGATCCAGTGCCGGTCTCGGACAGGACGTTGAAACCCATGGAGATCGCTTTCAGCTGAAGCGCGATGTAGGGCACGCTTCCGATCAGGGCGAAGGTGGCAATCATCGCGGCCAGGAGCTGCGATTTGCCGTATCGGGAGGCAATGAAATCGGCAATGGAGGTACTGTTATTGCGCTTGCTGATGTAGATGATGCGGCGCAGCAGGGGCGCACCGAACAGGAAGACGAGCAGTGGCCCGAGATAGATGGGCAGGAAGCCCAGCCCTTCCTGGGTCGCCCGGCCAACCGCGCCGTAGAAGGTCCAGGAGGTGAAGTAAACCGCCAGAGAGAGCGCATAGATGTGCGTGCGCGCCAGGCGGCGGCGGTAGAGTCCCGGGTGTTTGTCACCGGCCCAGGCGATGACAAACAGAATCGAGATGTAGGTGAAAGAGATTAAAACCAGCAGCCAGGCACTAATCATGGTAAAGCGATTCCATCGGGTGCGGGCATTGTGCTACCGGCCCTTCAACCGGTGCAGACTGTTTTCAGCAGAGTGTCGGAGGTACCGAGTACCTTCATATTATCCACCCGGGGCGTACCGTCGGAGCCCAGTGGAACCAGTTCCCGGGATTCGCAGTTGAGAATGTGGATCCGGTGTGACACGGCGTCAGTCATTTTCTGTTCGAAGCGATACAGGGTAAAGCGGACAATATCCGAGTTGGAGGTATCGTGGCTAATGCTTTTGGTATCCACGGTCGAGAATGCGGTGACATAGGGGAAGACAAAGGTCCAGGGACGCCAGAGAATGCTGTCGGATTCAGTGTTGACGACAACCGCCTCGTCCGGAAGCAGGGTTTTCTTGTGGTCATACCAGGTGTATTCACCGTAAATCAGGTAGCCGAGCATCCCCATTCCGGCAAACACCGGGATAATCCACTTCGGGGCTCTATTGCGGGTGACTGTGCGGATGCCAAGGGCAATACCGGCAGCGCCCAGGCCGCAGAATACAGTGGCGACAAAGGTCCAGAACATACAATCGTTTCCTCAAAAAAGAACGGGCTCCCTCATCGAGGAAGCCCGTTCAGTACAACCTGTCAGTTCAATGAATCAGGTCGGGTTGTAGCTTAGTGGTCTTGAGCCTGACCGGCACCACGGGGGTAACGGACGCTTTCAACCAGCTCCTGAATCTCAACGGGCGGTTCTTCAGTTGCGTTGGATACAATGAAGGCTACCGCAAAGTTGACGATTGCACCAACCGCGCCGATGGACAGCGGGGAAATGCCCAGTACCCAGTTTTCCGGAGTGTCTGGCAGGTTGTTGGTGCCCGGAATGAACAGCCAGCCCTTGTACACGAAGATGTACGCGAGGGTGAAGCCCAGACCGGTCAGCATGCCTGCAATCGCACCGGTGTTGTTAACCCGCTTGGAGAAGATACCCATCATCAGCGCCGGGAACAGGGATGCAGCGGCGATACCGAATGCCAGTGCCACAACCTGTGCCGCAAAGCCGGGAGGATTCGCCCCAAGCCAGGTGGCAACCACGATGGCGACCGCCATGGATATCCGCGCTGCGAGCAGTTCGCCCTTTTCCGTGATGTTCGGGTTAATGGAACCCTTGATCAGGTCGTGGCTGACCGCGGAGGAGATCGCCAGCAACAGACCTGCCGCTGTGGACAGTGCCGCGGCGAGACCACCTGCTGCAATCAGACCGATAACCCAGCCCGGAAGGTTGGCAATTTCAGGGTTGGCCAGTACCAGGATGTCCCGGTTAACAACCAGCTCGTTACCTTCCCAGCCGCGTGCCTGAGCTTCGGATTCGAAGGCCGGGCTGTCGTTATACAGCTGGATGCGGCCATCGTTGTTCTTGTCTTCGAACTGGATCAGGCCGGTAACTTCCCACTCCCTCACCCAGTTCGGACGATCATCGTACTGGATCGGCTGTGCGGAGGTGCCGTCCGGGTAGATGGTGGTCATCAGGTTCAGACGTGCCATGGAAGCAACCGCAGGCGCTGTCAGGTACAGCAGGGCGATGAACACCAGAGCCCAGCCGGCAGACCAGCGAGCGTCAGCAACCTTGGGTACGGTGAAGAAGCGGATGATGACGTGCGGCAGGCCCGCAGTACCAATCATCAGGGACAGGGTAAACAGAACCATGTTCAGCTTGTTGTCCACATCCGCCGTGTACTCGTTGAAGCCGAGGTCGGTGATGACCTGGTTCAGCTTGCTGAGCAGTGGCATGCCGGAATCCACGTGGGTGGAGAACAGGCCGAGGCCCGGAATGGCATTGCCGGTCAGCTGCAGGGAGATAAACACCGCAGGGATGGTGTAGGCGATGATCAGGACACAGTACTGGGCCACCTGGGTGTAGGTGATCCCTTTCATACCACCGAGTACCGCGTAGATAAAGACCACAACGGCCGCGATCATCAGACCCATGGTGGCGTCAACTTCCAGGAAGCGGGAGAACGCAACACCAGCACCCGCCATCTGGCCGATTACGTAGGTTACGGAAGCCACGATCAGACAGATAACGGCCACCAGACGCGCATTCTTGCTGTAGAAGCGGTCACCGATGAACTCGGGCACAGTGAACTTGCCAAATTTCCGCAGGTACGGGGCAAGCAACATGGCGAGTAGCACATAGCCACCGGTCCAACCCATGAGGAAGGTGGAGTTGGCATAACCACCGGCGGCAATCAGGCCCGCCATGGATATGAAGGATGCCGCTGACATCCAGTCTGCACCGATCGCCATACCATTGGTGATCGGATGAACGCCGCCGCCAGCGACGTAGAAGTCCTTGGTGCTACCGGCTTTCGCCCAGATAGCAATCAGGATGTAGAGGAGGAATGAGCCCCCTACGAAGATGATGTTGATAGCAAATTGGCTCATTCGTTCTTACTCCTCGTGCACGCCGAATTTTTCGTCGATCTTGTTCATGCGCCACGCGTAGTGAAAAATCAGGGCGATGAACGTGAGAATGGAACCTTGCTGGGCAAACCAGAAGCCCAGGTCCGTTCCACCGACGGGAATACCAGCCAGCATGGGGCGGAGAAGAATGGCAAAGCCGTAAGATACGAGGGCCCAGATGACCAGGCTCCCGATTATCAGGCGCAGGTTCGCCTTCCAGTAGTTTTCAGCGTCGTAGCTATGACCTGACATAGGATTCACTCCTGTGTTGTTGTTGTGGAGGTTGGGTGTTTTTTATATGTGGTTTTCCGGATAGAGAATTTATTATTCATATAGTAACTCTCCGACTTGGTGTCATATCTGACTTTACCGGTCAAGGGATAGATAGATATTGGCAAAAGGTCTAATTCTCAGTCATTTGCCGCCGATTTCGACCTTTCTGTGAGTCCCGATCCGTAATTGTTCAGAACCGATGCATGTTTTTCAGCCGGCGGTGGTAATGCAGTTTGTCGTGAAGCTCCTTAAGAGTCTTAATGCCTTCCTTTCGTGCACGGTTCAGGGCGATCAGGGTAAGTTCGGCGGTAGCGAGGGCATCGGCCGCGGCATTGTGCCGGGCACTGACCTCCAGGCCAAAGAAATCGGCCCAGTGGTCCAGTCCTTTTCCACCGGGTTTGGCGTCCGGGAAGAACACGGGTAACAGGTCCGCAGCGTCCATCCAGGTATGGCTTGCGGTGTAGCCCAACTGGCTGCGCAGGGTTTTTTCAAGGAATTTCTGGTCGAACGCCGAGTGGTACGCCAGTACCGGGTCGCCGTTCATCCATTCCAGCAGGTAGAGCAGGGCGTCCTCGGTTTCGTGACCCTGGGTCAGGGCCTCGTGGCCGATGCCGTGGATCAGCACCGTTTCGGTGATGTCCAGTTCCGGGCGCCGCAATATCAGGTCAAACTGGTCGTCCAGGTGAATGACGCCGCCCCGAATGGCGACGGCCCCAATCGCGATCACCTCGTCTTTGCCTGCATTCAGCCCGGTTGTTTCGAGGTCGAGGACGATCAGGCGGCTGTCTGACAGCAGCTGGTCGCCCGGGGTTTTGGGGTTTGGCAGGTTTTCCGAATCAAGGCCGGTACCGCGGCCACCGCGATGCCGTTCTATCCACTGTCTGATCTGCTCAAGCATGGTTCAGGCCGGCCTTCAGAGTTGGTAGGTGACTTCCAGTTTCTGTTGCAGACGCTGTGCCTGCCGGAAGGACTCTCGCAGAATTCGCCGGTCCAGCGGGTTCAGGTCGTCCGGATCAATGTAGTTGGTCAATTCCTCGCCCCGGTTCAGCATTTCCTGGTGGGATCGCATGCGAATGGCCTGGATCAGGCTGTAGCCCTCTTTCCATGCGTTGGCATCTTTCGGGTCGAATACACCTTTCCTGGCGAGTTCGTCCATTCGCTCCAGCGTGTTCGCCGTTTCCACGCCGTTGGCGAGCGCAAACACCCGCACCGATTCAACGAACGGGGCAAGTCCCTGACGCTTGAGATCGAGGGCGTGCTTGTTGCCATCGGAAACGTAGCGGAAGTTGCGGAACATGGTCAGTGGTGGTTTGCGCTGGAACGCATTGCCGGCAAGCATTTTCTGGAACAGGGCGTTCTTGCGGATGCGGGAAAGTACCTTATCCAGAAGACGGTGCAGTGGCTCGGTGGGGCCGAACACGGCCCGCATGTCCAGGAAAATGGAGGAGTAGACCAGGTTCTGTGGTGTCGAGGCGTCGATAAACCGGATGAACCAGTCGTCCCATTCGCGATCGCTGAGGCAGAGCTTGGGATTGCTCGCCATGATGTTGCCCTTGCACAGCGTGAAACCGCACTCAGCGAGTTCCTGGTTCACTGTCTGTGCGAAGGGGAGCAGTTTCTCGCGAACCTGGTCCTCGGTCATGCCCTCTGGGGTCTGGAACAGGATGCCGTTGTCCTGGTCGGTTAACAGGGTTTGTTCCTGTCGGCCCTCACTTCCGAAGGTCAGCCAGGTGAACGGAACGCCGGGGTCGTTCTTTTTGATGTTGAGTTCCAGCACCCGACGCACGGTGACGTCGTTCAGGGTGGTGATGATTTTTACCACCTGGCCCGAATCTGCGCCGTGGGCCAGCATGGCATCGACCAGTCTCGACACATCGGTTCTCAGGCTGACCAGGGTGCGCAGGTGGGTGGCGGTGCCGATGGTGCGCGCAAGGTTGACGAGATCGACCCGCTGCAGGGCAAACAGGTCCCGCTCCGATACCACGCCGATCAGGCGGTTTTCATCATCGACCACACACAGGTGGGCAAAGTGGTGCTCCGCCATCAGCATGGCGGCCTCGAAGGCGTCGGCGTGGGCGGGCAGGCAGCAGGGATCCGGGGTCATGACCTGGCGTATCGGCGTGTCCAGCGGACCTTTCTCCTCGGCAATCATGGTGCGCAGGTCCCGGAGGGTGAAGATGCCGGCCGGGTGCCGGTTGTCGTCGGTGACGATGATGCTGCCCACGCTGTTGTCGTGCATGCGTGCCACCGCCTTTCTTACCGGAAGGTCCGGGGAGCACACAATCGGGTTTCGGAGGGCATAGCGCTCCAGGGGCGTGTCCAGGGTATTGCTGGAGCCGATCGACGCCATGGCGCTGGACTGGATTCGCTGGTTGACCTGATCCAGCAGGCTGCTCACCCCCCGCAGGCAGAAGTCCCGAAACGGATCGCTTTCGGAGAACAGGGTGATAAAGGCGTCCTGTTCAATGCTCAGGCAGAATGTGTCGCCTGACGCCCGGTGCAGGGTGCGGGTGGGCCGTTCGCCAATGAGCGCGGCCAGGGGAAAGCACTCTCCCTGGCTGATTTCGAAGGTGGTATCGGTCCGGTCTTCCTTTTTGTTGTGGCGTTCGCCGCGAATCCGTCCCTGCTTAACAATGTAAAACCGCGTTACCACCCCGTCGTCCGGGGAAATCACTTCATCGCCGTCTGCGTAGAAACGCAGAGTGGCGTGTTCAGCGAAATGCGCCAGGTGATTGTCGTCCATGCTGGAAAAGGGGGCATGCTCCCGAAGGAACGTCATGATCGCGCGGGTGTTGTGCGGGCGGGAGCTGTCCTGATTCGCTGCGGCCATGGTCAGGGTCCTTTCCTT
Source organism: Marinobacter arenosus (assembly GCF_019264345.1). Taxonomy (NCBI): domain Bacteria; kingdom Pseudomonadati; phylum Pseudomonadota; class Gammaproteobacteria; order Pseudomonadales; family Marinobacteraceae; genus Marinobacter; species Marinobacter arenosus. Next base: position 87,808 of record NZ_JAHVAO010000005.1, on the reverse strand, counting down.
CGTTATTATTGTCCGGTTCCAGTGTAGTTCACCCGGATGCCGGAGAGCCTTACGATTTTCGTCGAACGGCCGAGGCCGAATCGGAATTCTTTATGGCAAGGGGAGCGGGTGTTAAAGTTTGCCAATTCACTGAGCATTAATAGCACTGCCATGACCACGAAAGAAGAGCGCCAGAGCTTTCTCGAAGAGATGAAAGATGTCCGGCGGATTAAAAAGCCCAATCGCGCCGAAGTCCAGACCCCGAAGGAGCTGACACCGGGCCACCTGGAGCGTCAGCGGGCCGCGGTTGAGAAGGTTGTCAGGGACCGGAATCCGCTGACCTCCGACATGGTCGAGCCGTTGACGGCCCATGATATTCTGGCCTGGCAGCGGCCGGGTATCCAGCACGGCGTGTTCCGCAAGCTGCGACTGGGGCAGTATCCCATCGAAGCTCGCCTCGACCTGCACCGGATGACGGTTGAACAGGCGCGCCGGGAAGTTTTCGCGTTTGTCGGGGATTGTGTCCGGTACGGACTGCGCTCCGTGATTATTCTGCACGGCAAGGGGGAGCGTAATCCTGACGGCATCGCACAACTGAAAAGCTACCTGGCAAAGTGGCTGCCCGAGCTCGATGATGTGCTGGCTTTTCATTCGGCCCAGAAACACCATGGCGGCACCGGTGCGGTCTATGTCATGGTTCGAAAAAACGAACGAGACAAACAGCGCAATCGTGAACTCCATGGGAGCCGGTAACCCGTCCCTTTTCCCTGTATTTCACAGTCAAGCCGCTTTTGCGGCCTCAGAGAGGTATTAGCATGAAAAAGATGTTGTTGGTTGTGTTTGCCGTCGCCGCACTGGCCGGATGCAAAGACCGGGTAATCTGGAACGATAACGGCAAGCTGGAGAACTCCACCGAAAACCGTGAGGTTTGGAACACCAATGGTCAGATGGACTCCGGCGAGCGCAAGATCTGGGTCGATAAGGAAGGCAAGGACGTTATCAAGTAATACACAGGGCCGGAGCCGATCCGGGCCGGAAATAATAAAAGAACAGTGTTCGATTTTACCGGAAGCATCAGAGGGAGAGTAGGGAGATGGCGTTGAGCCTGACAGTCAATGGTGAACAGCGTTCACTGGATGTTGAGGGAGATACCCCTCTGTTGTGGGTGATCCGGGACGAACTGGGGCTCAAAGGTACCAAGTTCGGGTGTGGTGCGGGCCTCTGTGGTGCCTGCACCGTCCATCTGGATGGGCAGCCGGTGCGCTCCTGCTCCACGCCGGTGGACATGGCGGCGGGTGGTCAGGTGACAACCATCGAAGGGTTGGGCGACGGCGATCGCCTGCACGCTCTGCAGAAGGCCTGGATCGACCACGGCGTGCCGCAGTGTGGGTATTGCCAGTCGGGTCAGATCATGAGCGCCGCCCACCTGCTGGCCACCAACGCCTCTCCCTCCCGCGATGAGATTGTTGCAGCCATGACCGGCAACCTCTGCCGCTGTGGCACCTATTCCCGAATTGTTGCCGCCGTTGAGTCGGTTGCCAACGGGGCACCGTCGGAATCAAAGGCGGGGGCATAACATGAGCATGAACCGCCGCGAGTTTCTCAAAGTGGGTGCCGGCGCCTCGGGCAGCCTGATGCTCTCGCTTTCCTTGCCCGGCTGTGCCGGCGCCCAGACCGGGTACCAGCCAGAAACCGGTGAATGGAAGCCGGACGCCTGGCTCGAGTTGACCACGGACGATGAGATCTTTTTCACCCTGGCACGCGTCGAGATGGGCCAGGGCACCTACACGGGCCTGACGACCCTGATTGCGGAAGAGCTCGAGGTGGCGCCAGAGGCCATCACGCCAACGTTTGCGCCGGCCGCGCCCGAATACCGCAACCCCCTCTACAATCTCCAGCTCACGGGCGGCAGTACCAGCGTGGCCACCAGTTGGGAACCGTTGAGAATCGCCGGGGCGTCGGCTCGCCAGATGCTGGTCATGGCGGCGGCCCGGGTCTGGCATGTTGAGGCCGCTGACTGTTCCGTTCGAGACGGGCATGTGGTGCACCCCAATGGCATCGATTCCATGCGCTTTGGCCAGTTGGTCGAGCTTGCGTCGAAAGAGGTTATTCGCGGCGATGTCACGCTCAAGCCCCGCAGTGACTGGAAGTACATTGGCAAACGCGGTGGCCGCCTGGATGCCGAAGCCAAGTCCACCGGGGCCGCCGAATACGGCATCGATATTGAACTGCCGGGCATGGTCTATGCGGTGGTAAGCCGCGCCCCCCGCCACGGCGGTCGTGCCCGTTCGTTCAACGCGGACGAAGTCCGGGCCATGCCCGGTGTGGTGGACGTGGTTGAGATCGAGCGTGGTGTGGCCGTCGTCGCCGATAAATACTGGCGTGCCCGTAAGGCCCAGGCAGCTTTAAAGGTCGATTGGGATTTCTCGGAGGCCCTGTCCCTCTCTACCGCCGATGTTTTTGATGGCTATCGTAAAGCGGCAGACGAGGACGCTGGAGAATCCGAACGCAGCGAAGGGGATTTCGATGGGACCGTCGAGTCGGCGCCGACAGTGCTGGAAGCCGAATACGCCCAGCCTTATCTGGCCCACGCGACCCTCGAACCGATGAATGCAACGGCCTGGTACCGGGGTGATCGCGTGGAGATCTGGGCGCCGACCCAGGCGCCCGACCTGGGACAGATTGCGGCCGCCCGCGTGACAGACCTGTCGCCGGATGACGTCACGATCAACACCACGTTCCTGGGCGGTGGTTTCGGCCGCCGTCTGACTCAGGATTTCATCGAAGAAGCCGCCGCGGTTTCGTACCGGACCGGTAAGCCGGTGAAAGTCATCTGGTCCCGGGAAGAAGATACCCGCCACGATCTCTACCGTCCGGCCATGTTGCACCGTATGAAAGCGTCGCTGGCGGACGGTGAACTGACCGGCTGGCACCATCAGGTGGTTGGCCCGCAGATTCTCGACTGGTATGTGCGCAACGCTGCACCGGCCCAGTACCCGTGGGCCCCGAAGTTCATGTACAACAGCTTGGGTTCAGTTGGCCTGATGCTGGAAGGTGTTGTCACGCCCAAGGACATGTCGGCCATTGAAGGGGCGGTCGACTATCCCTACGCGGTCAACAACATCGATATCCGCCACACCCACACCGACCCGGGCGTGCCGATCACCTGGTGGCGTTCCGTGGGGTACTCCCACAACGGCTTTGCGGTTGAGACCTTCATGGACGAACTGGCCCATGAGGCGGGCGAAGATCCCTACCAGTTCCGTCGCAAGCTGCTGGCCTCGGAGCCCCGTCACCGTGAAGTGCTTGATCGGGCCGCGCGGCTGGCGAACTGGGATCAGCCGGTGCCGAAGGGACGAGGACGTGGAATCGCGTTGTTCCGGAGCTTCGGCACCTATGTCGCCCAGGTGGTCGAGGCCGGTATCGAAAATGGTGCCATTCGCGTTTACCGGGTGTCTGCGGCGGTGGATTGCGGTCAGGTGGTAAACCCCAGGATTGTCGAGGACCAGATCGAAGGCGGGATTCTCTTCGGTTTGACCGCGGCCCTGTATGGCGAGATCACCCTGAAAGACGGGGAAGTCCAGCAGAGTAATTTCCACGACTATCAGCTGATGCGCCAGTTCGAACGTCCGGACGTGGCGGTCGAGATCGTCGACAGTGAGGCGTCGCCAACCGGTGTGGGGGAGCCCGGTGTTCCGCCGGTCATTCCGGCACTCGGCAACGCGCTGTTCGCGGTGACCGGCGAGCGGCAGCGCAGCCTTCCGTTGAAGGTCAGGGCCTAAGATGCCTGGCGAAGGTTCGCCCGCGATCGGCCGCCGCTCGGTCATTCAGGATGTCGCTGGCTGGTTGAACCAGGGTGAACGAACCTGGCTCTGTACCATCGTCGAGACCTGGGGTTCCTCGCCCCGCCCCGTCGGTTCCTGGCTCGCAATCAGCGAATCCGGACGTTGGAGCGGTTCGGTGTCCGGTGGCTGCCTGGAGGAGGATCTGCTGCGTCGGACTGCCGACAGCGGCCCTGAACGCCCGGTGGTGATTGATTACGGCATCACCGATGACGATCGCGACCAGTTCCAGTTGCCCTGTGGCGGGCGAATCCGTTTGCTGGTGGAGCCTCTTCATGGCACTGAAGCCAGGGAGCATGTGCGTGCGTTGGCGTCAGCCCTCGAACAGCGCCACCCCGTAACGCGCCGCGTTCGCATGGACGTCGGTCCGGAACTGATGGCCGGGGCGGACCAAACCCGCTCGGGCGTGGTCTTCGACGGTGACCAGCTTGAGCATGCGTTGCTGCCGGAATGCCGGCTGCTACTGATTGGCGCCGGGGATGTGGCCCGCTACGTCGCAGACTTTGCCATCGCGGCAGACTTCGACGTCACGCTATGCGAACCCCGGGACGCCTTTGCCAGGGGCTGGGGCTACCCCCACATCCCCCTTGAGCGAACATTGCCGGACGACCTGATTGGCCAACGATTCAGCGACCCCTGGTCCGGGGTGCTGGCCCTGGCTCATGATCCCCGAATTGACGACATGGGACTGTTGGCGGCGCTGGCATCTCGGGCGTTCTACGTCGGCGCCATGGGGTCCCGTAAAACTTCCGAGGCCCGTCGGGAACGGCTTGCCTCTCTCGGCCTTGACCCGTCAGTACTGGATCGCCTGCGTGCGCCCATCGGGGTGGATATTCCCAGCAAGACACCCGCGGAAATTGCGATCTCCGTGGTCGCCGATCTGATCGCGGCACGACACCATTTGCGGGCCGCCTCACCATCCCTATAATGTCGGCAAATGAACGCGTCGAAGGCGATTCGAAACCTGGGGGATAAGCCGTGTTTGATGTAACCCAATACGCCGTCGCGGCGGATACCATCGTTGAGGCGGGGCGCTTCCTGTATCAACTGGGTTGGTCGCCGGCCACCAGCAGCAATTATTCTGCCCGCATTGACGATCGGCACATCGCCATCACCGTCTCCGGCCGTCATAAAGGCCAACTGGGTGCTGGTGACGTCATGGTCGTGGACCTCGCGGGACAACCGGTTCAGAGCGAGTGTCGGTCGTCGGCGGAAACTCGTCTGCACACGGTGCTCTATGAGATTTTTCCTGAGGTTGGCGCGGTGCTTCACACCCATTCCGTCAAGGCGACGGTTCTGAGCCGATTGCTGCCTGCCGGTCAACCCCTGGTGCTGGAGGGGTACGAGCTGCAAAAGGCGTTCAGCGGGGTGCAGACCCACGAATCCGTCCTGTCCGTCCCGGTTTTCGACAACACCCAGGACATCGATGCCCTCGCCAGTGACACCAAGGCCTGGTTTGCCGAGCATCCGGATCAGCCGGGTTACCTGATACGCGGCCACGGCCTCTACACCTGGGGCAAAACCATGGCGGATTGCCTTCGCCATGTGGAAGCCTTTGAATTTCTCTTTGAATGTGAACTTGAAACCATGAGGGTTCGCCCATGACGACGTTAAGTATTTTTAACCAGAGCCAACCCGAGACGGCCCAGACGGTAACGGAAAATCCGTCGGAAATTCAGAAGCTGCTGGCGGAGAAGGGCATTCGCTTCGAGCAGTGGCCGACCCGGGATTTGCCGGCAGAGGCCTCCCAGGATGACATTCTGGACGCTTACCAGAGCGAGGTTGCAGCTCTGAAAGCCGAGTGTGGTTTTCAGACCGCCGATGTGATCAGCCTGAACCCGGACAACCCGCAGAAGGATGCGTTTCGCCAGAAGTTCCTGGATGAGCATACCCACAGTGAGGACGAGGTCCGGTTCTTTGTCCGCGGCCAAGGACTCTTCTACCTGCACCTTGAAGATCAGGTGTATGCGGTACTGTGCCAAAAGAACGATCTGATCAGCGTGCCGAATGGCACCCGGCACTGGTTCGATATGGGGCCGGAGCCACGGTTTACCTGTATCCGCCTGTTCACCAATCCCGAAGGCTGGGTGGCGGACTTCACCGGAGAGGACATCGCCGCGCGCCTTCCGCGTTACGAAGCCCTGGCGGGAGTCGCCGGATGATCCGGGTTGTCCTGACCGACATCGAGGGGACGACGAGTTCGATCTCCTTCGTGCACGACGTGCTGTTTCCCTATGCCAGTGAGCATCTCCCGGGTTTTGTCCGGGAGCATCACGGAGACACCCCCGCCGTGGCCGAACAGCTGGATGCGGTGGCGAAAACGGCAGGCATTGAACGCAACGATGTCGAGGCGCTGATCGATACCCTACAGACCTGGATTCGGGAGGACCGTAAGGAAACCCCGCTGAAGACGCTCCAGGGCATGGTCTGGGAGCAGGGCTATCAGCAGGGTGAGATCAAGGGGCACATCTACGATGACGCCGCCGACTACCTGCAGCGCTGGCATGATCGTGGTTTGCGTTTGTTCGTATATTCCTCCGGGTCGGTCAAGGCGCAGCAACTGATTTTCGGGTTTACCGCGGTTGGTGACTTCACGCCGTATTTCTCGGGGTATTTCGATACCCGCATTGGCGGCAAGAAGGAAGCGGACTCGTACAGGGCGATTCTCAATGAGCTCGGCGTGGAGGCAAAGACGGTTCTGTTTCTGTCGGATGTCGAGGCAGAGCTTGAGGCGGCTGAGGCCGCCGGAATGCAGACTGCCTGGTTGGTCCGTGACGGCGACCTGCCGGAAACCGGTCGGTTCGTGGCCCGTGATTTCTCGGAGGTGGATACGCTGCTGCGCAAGCGGTAAACCTTCCCAAGCAACGCTCAGGAGTTGGTCATGCCCGCTGTCAGATGGATCAGGATACTTCTTTCCGGCCTGTTCCTGACGTTCCTGGGCGGATGCAATCCGTTCTCTGAAGCCCGCCCGATGATGGACGAATACGTTGAGCGGGTTGCCCGGGTTCTGGACTCAGAGCCCGAACTCACGGCCATTGAGCCTCCCTCGCAGATCCCCAGGCGCCGAAACCGGGTGCTGACCATGCCGGAACTGGACATGGGCATGCTGGATTTCCTGTCGCTGTATGGTTGCGAATTGCAGTTCGTGGTCGGTGAAAAGAATTCGGTCATGGGCAAGGTCATGCAGCCGTTGAACCGCCTGAGGTACGAACTGCGGTTTATCGAGGCGGCCCAGGACTGTTTGCCGGAAACCGAGGATGAAGATCTGGTGGAGGCCCTGCAAGAGGCGATAGACAGCAAGCGGGAATCCCTGCCCATCGCGATCTGGAACGCCACCTGGGGCGTCGAAGAAGTCGAAACGCTGTTCACCCTGGCAAAAGGCTATTACCCGGTATCCCCTGAGGGCAATCCAGTGTCTGATCTGGCCCTTGATGCCGAGGAGCTGAACCAGACGGTGGCGGCCCTGCGGTCCGGTACCCTGGAGGTGTCGCTTGAATTTGCCGGGTCCGTGCAACAGCGTTGGCAGGCGGAATACCGTGCCGGCCAGTTATTGAACAGCGCTGCCCTGTTGAAAAGCCGGCTTGATGATGCCACGGCGTTGATCCAGCGCCGGATAGGCGGGCGTCCCCTGTGCCTGAACGGCAAGCCCAACAACCAGTCCGAGATTGTCCAGGGCATGTTTTTCAGTGTCTACATCGAAAAAATACAGCCGTACATGAGCGGTGTGGGCCGGGCGCGGATGGCGCTGATTGAGCCGCTGGCCGCGTTGGCCGAGGAACAGCGGAGCGTCATGCCGCCGGCTTTCGAAGTCTGGTATCGACGGCATCTGTCACAGGATTCAGAAAGGAGCCTATGGCGGGAACTCGATGAGGCCATGTCACGCCACACCAAAGCCTGGCAAACCTTGCTTGAGCAATGTGGGTTACGGCCTGGCGCCTGACCTTATCGCTGGCTTTCCGGAGTGACGCGAAGAATCTCTTCAACGGTGGTCAGGCCTGCCGCAACTTTCTGGGCGCCATTGAGCCTCAGGGATTTCATGCCCTCCTTGTAGGCGTCCAGCCGCAACGTTTCGAGTTCGCAATGCTCGGTGATCTGTCGGGTCAGGCCGCCCGACAGCCCCAGGATCTCGTAGACGCCGGCGCGGCCCATGTATCCGGTATTCCGGCACTCAAGGCAGCCCACCGGCTGGTAGAGCTGCTTGGGCATCGGCGCCTTCCAGGGCCGGGTCAGGGCCTGCCATGCTTGCTCGTCAGCCGGGCCGGGCGTCTTGCAATGTGGGCAAAGGGTCCGGGCAAGCCGCTGGGCCATCACACCGAGAACAGTCGCGCGGATCAGATACGGCGGAATGCCCAGTTCCATCAGGCGGGTGATGGCGCTGGGTGCGTCGTTGGTGTGCAGGGTAGACAGTACAAGGTGTCCGGTCAGTGCCGCCTGCACGGCCATCTCGGCGGTTTCCAGGTCGCGGATCTCCCCGATCATGATGATATCCGGGTCCTGCCGCAACAGCGCGCGGACCCCGGCCGCGAAGGTCAGTTCGATGTTGTTCTGAACCTGCATCTGGTTGAACGCCGGTTCCACCATCTCGATGGGGTCTTCAATGGTGCAGACATTGAGCTCACTTGAGGCAATCTGCTTCAGGGTGGAATAGAGCGTGGTGGTTTTGCCTGAACCCGTCGGCCCGGTGACCAGGACAATACCATGGGGATGGGAAGTGATCGTCTGCCAGCGTTCCCGGTCTTCCTTGCCGAACCCCAACTGCTCATAGGATTTAAGCAGGACGTCGGGGTCGAAGATCCGCATCACCATCTTCTCGCCGAAGGCCGTCGGCAAGGTGGCCAGTCGCAGTTCCACCTCACGGTTGTCGGGCTTTCTGGTCTTGATCCGGCCATCCTGTGGGCGCCGCTTCTCGGCAACGTTCAGTCGGCCCAGAATCTTCAGGCGGCTGGTGACAGCGACGCCAACGTGTTCCGGGAATTCATAGACGTTGTGCAGAACGCCATCGATCCGAAACCGTACCTGGGTAACGGTCCGGCGGGGCTCAATGTGGATGTCGGACGCCCGCTGGTCGAAGGCATACTGCAGCAGCCAGTCGACGATCTTGACCACGTGCTGATCGTTGGCATCGGGGTTTTCGCTGGTGCCCAGATCCAGCAACTGTTCAAAATTCTGGTTTCCGGTGGCCCCGGAAGACTGGCTGCCTCCAGCCTTACTGACGGAGTTGGCCAGTTGGTAGAACTCTACCGTGTAACGTCGGATATCCTCCGGGTTGGCAACGACTCGCCGAATGTCCTTGCGCAGCGCCTGGCGCAGATTGCTTTCCCAGTCGCTCTTGAACGGTTCCGGACTGGCAATCAGCACCTGGTCGGGGTGGATTTCCACCGCGAGAATGCCGTGGCGCTGGGCGAACGCATAGGACATTACCCTGGCGATGGCAGGGGCATCAATCTTCAGCGGATCAATGTGGTAGTAGGTCTGGCCGGCCCAGTCGGCGAGCCATTGGGTGAGGCGATCGAGATCCAGGGTCCGGTCCGTTCTCAGACTGGTCAGTCCCGCGATAGCAACCAACTCCAGCGGATGGCGCTTCGCTGCCTGGCCTGTTCCCGTTGCCGCGCCGAGATTGGCGGTCAGAACCCGTTCGGCGTCGTCCTGGCTGATTTCCCCACTGGTAACCAGCGCCGTGCACACGTCCCTCAGAGTCAGTGAGCTGTGCGCGGGTATGGCTGGGCGTTGTGCACTTTCGGGTGTGCTGGTATCAGACATGGAATCTCGCTGTCGTACATATTTCGGATGTGATCAGCCTGCGACCGGCCGGTTCACTTTCAGGTGAATCATGGCCATTGTAAACAGCAGGAACGTAAGCACGGTCAGCAGTACCGGCCCGGCTGCCCCTTCGCTCAACCAGGCAGAAACCACCGCCTGGGTGAAGTAGAAGATGACCACGAACGCCAGCCAGATGTAACCCCGGTTGTGGCCGCGAAATACGGGTACGGCAAACGCCAGTAACGGCAACAGTTTAACCGTCAGCATGAGTGGAACCGAGACGCCCTCCACGGGGGCGGGATAAAATGTGGTGACCAGCAAGGTTGCCAGCACGCCCAGATACAGCAGGATGGTCAGCCGGGCTGTGTTCCGGGCTTTCGGATTGTGAAGCATAGCGTGATTCCAGAAAGAGTGTATGAATGCATTACGTCTGGCGGTCGCGGGTGTATCAGGCTGACAGCTTGAGTGCAAAGCGGGCCAGTCGCTCGCCAAGGGCCTGGCATAAAGCCTTTTCATCACCGCTTACCGGCAGCTGCGCCCCGGTGCCCGCCCAGTGGCTCGGGCCATAGGGCGTACCGCCGGTCTCGGTGTCGCCAAGTGCCTTTTCGGTGTAGGGAAGGCCGCACAGCACCATGCCATGATGCAACAGCGGAATCATCATGGTCAGCAACGTGCTTTCCTGGCCGCCGTGGAGGCTTCCGGTCGACGTGAAGGCGCCGGCGGGTTTGCCAGACAGCGCCCCACTGAGCCAGAGGTCGCCGGTGGTGTCCAGGAAATGCTTGAGAGGGGCTGCCATGTTGCCAAAACGGGTCGGGCTGCCGAGAGCAAGCCCGGCACAGTTGGCCAGATCCGATTTGGTGGCATACGGTGCGCCGCTGTCGGGAACCGGTGGCAGCGAGGCTTCTGTGTCCGGTGATACCGGTGGCACCGTGCGCACTCGGGCATCGACACCGGAGATCCGGGCCACACCCCGACCGATCTGGTTTGCCAGTTCGGCCGTCTGGCCGTTACGGCTGTAGTACAGGATCAGGAGATAGGGTGCCTGTTCGGCCATGGGAGTTTCCTTGTGAGCGCTGGGTGGTGAACGCGGTGTTACAGGATTGACAGCACGTTTTCCGGCGGTCGACCTACCGCAACCTTGCCATTCGCGATTACAATGGGCCGCTCAATCAGTTTGGGGTTGGCCACCATGGCGGCAATCAACTGGTCATGACTGAGGTCGGGGTTGTCGAGTCCGAGCTCCTTGTATTCCTTTTCCTTGGTGCGCATCAGTGCCCGGGGCTCAGCATCAAGCGCCGCCAGGATGTCCGCCAGTTCGCGCTCTGTCGGCGGCGTCTCCAGGTAGCGTATAATTTCCGGTTCGATTCCCCGATCTGTAAGCAGTTCAAGGGTTTGGCGGGATTTTGAACAGCGTGGGTTGTGGAAAATCCGGGTTGGTTCTGTCATCTTCGAGCCTGGTTGTCTGAATGGATACAGCTGTTTTGGTGGTCCGTAGTCTAACAGGAGGTTTTCTCGTGCAGTACCCTGCAAACCGGAGGTTTCTCCACTGGATGGCCCGCCTCGGGCTGTTCTTTCTGATCCTGGTGTCCGCCGGTTGTGAGAAGATCGAGCTGGAGAGGGCGGGTGGCCCGAAATTGAATTGGGACCAGCTGCGTGGCCAGTGGGTCCTGGTGAATTACTGGGCGGAATGGTGCAAGCCCTGCCTGGAGGAAATCCCTGAACTCAATGAGCTGGACAAGGCACCCGATATTTCCGTGCTGGGTGTGAATTTTGATGGCATCTCGGGCGAAGAGCTGGAAGAGTTGGGTGAGCGAATGGGCATCGAGTTCACGATGCTGGCGGAAGACCCGGGACAGAAATTTGGTTGGCAGACGCCCGTGGCCTTGCCGGCCACCTTTGTTGTAGATCCGGACGGGGACTTGCTCGAGGCCCGTTTCGGTCCCCAGACAGAAGCAGACATCCGGGCCCTGATAGGCGGCTGACGGCCGGGTCCGAACAGACATTACCAGCAGGAATTGCCCGATATTATGGCGCAGACTTTTGTACACCTTCGCGTACACTCCGAATACTCAATGGTCGATGGACTGGTGCGGGTCAAGCCCCTGATCGGCCGCGTTGCCGAGCTGGGCATGCCAGCCGTCGGACTCACCGAGCAGTCCAACATGTGTTCGCTGGTGCGCTTTTACAAGGCGGCGACCGGCGCCGGTGTGAAGCCCATCATCGGTGCCGACCTGTGGGTGGAAAACCCGGATGAGCCGGACAACCCCTTCAGGCTGACCCTGCTGGCCCGGAACAACGATGGCTATCTGAACCTGACCGAAATTATTTCCCTGGGCTACACCGAGGGGCAGCGATTCGGCAAGCCGATTATCCAGCGAAAGTGGCTGGAGGACCGGCCCGCTGGCCTGATCATGTTGTCCGGGGCGAAACTGGGTGACATCGGCAAGGCCCTGCTGGCGGACAAGCCAGACCTGGCCCGTGAGCGGGCCGCCTATTGGATGAACCTGTACCCGGATGCCTGTTACCTGGAGCTTCAGCGCACCGGTCGTGCCGGGGACGAAGACTGTCTGCACCTGAGTGTCGGGCTGGCCCAGGAGCTGGGGCTGCCGGTGGTGGCCACCAACGATGTCCACTTCCTCGATGCCGAGGACTTCGAGGCCCATGAGGCCCGGGTCTGCATCGGCGAGAGCCGGACCCTGGACGACCCGCGCCGGGACCGCCGGTTCAGTGACCAGCAATACCTGCGCAGCGCCGAGGAGATGATCGAGCTGTTTGCCGATATTCCCGAGGCCATCGAGAACACCGTGGAAATAGCCCGCCGGTGTTCCGTGAAAGTGCGCATGGGCGAGTACTTCCTGCCGAACTATCCGATCCCGGACGGCATGACCATGGACGACTACTTCCGGAAGGTGTCCGAGGAAGGCCTTGAGGAGAGGCTTGCCAAGACGCTGAGCAAGGACGACCCGGAATACGAAACCAAGCGCGCGGCCTACTACAAACGCCTGAACTTCGAGCTGGATATCATTATCCAGATGGGGTTCCCGGGTTACTTCCTGATCGTGATGGACTTCATCAAGTGGGCCAAGAACAACGGGGTACCGGTGGGGCCGGGCCGCGGTTCCGGTGCCGGTTCACTGGTGGCCTACGCCCAGCTGATCACCGATCTCGACCCCCTGGAATACGATCTGCTGTTCGAGCGGTTCCTGAACCCCGAGCGGGTCTCCATGCCCGACTTCGACGTCGATTTCTGCATGGAAGGCCGGGACCGGGTTATCGAGTACACCGCCCAGAAATACGGCCGTGAAGCGGTTTCCCAGATCATCACCTTCGGTACCATGGCGGCCAAGGCGGTCGTGCGGGACGTGGCCCGGGTGCAGGGCAAGTCCTATGGTCTTGCCGACAAACTGTCCAAGCTGATCCCGTTCGAAGTGGGCATGACCCTGGAAAAGGCCATCGAGCAGGAGCCCCAGCTGAAGGAATTCCTCGAGCAGGACGAGGAAGCCCAGGAAATCTGGGAGATGGCGCTCAAGCTCGAAGGTGTCTGCCGGAACGCCGGTAAACACGCCGGCGGCGTGGTGATTGCGCCCACCAAGATCACCGATTTTTCGCCGCTCTATTGTGACGACGAAGGCGGCAGCCTGGTCACCCAGTTCGACAAGGGCGACGTGGAAGACGCGGGTCTGGTCAAGTTCGACTTCCTCGGCCTGCGAACGCTCACGATCATCAAGTGGGCGCTGCACATGATCAATCCGCGCCGGCAGCAGCGGGGTGAGCCGGAGCTGGACATCAACGAGATCCCACTCGACGATGTGCCGTCCTTCGATATGCTCAAGAAAGCCGAGACCACTGCGGTGTTCCAGCTGGAATCCCGGGGCATGAAGGATCTGATCCGACGGCTCCAGCCCGATTCCCTGGAAGACATGATCGCCCTGGTGGCCTTGTTCCGCCCGGGTCCGCTGCAATCCGGTATGGTTGATGACTTCATTGACCGTAAGCATGGCCGTCAGCCCATGTCCTTCCCGCACCCGGACTATCAATACGAAGGCCTGAAACCGGTTCTGGAGCCCACTTATGGGGTCATCCTGTACCAGGAGCAGGTCATGCAGATCGCCCAGGTCATGGCCGGCTACACTCTCGGTAACGCCGACATGCTGCGCCGGGCCATGGGTAAGAAAAAACCCGAGGAGATGGCCAAGCAGAAACAGTTCTTCCTGGACGGCTGTGAGCAGAACGGCATTGATAAGACCCTCGCCGAGAACATCTTCGACCTGGTGGAGAAGTTCGCGGGCTACGGTTTCAACAAATCCCACTCCGCCGCCTACGCGCTGGTGTCCTACCAGACCCTGTGGCTGAAAGCCCATTACCCGGCTGAGTTCATGGCCGCTGTACTGACCGCCGATATGCAGAACACCGACAAGGTGGTGACGCTGGTGGAAGAGTGCCGGAACATGAAGCTGGATCTTCTGGTTCCGGATGTGAGCCGCTCGGAATACACCTTCACGGTCAATGATGATGGCCAGATCGTGTACGGACTCGGGGCCATCAAGGGGCTTGGCGAGGGGCCGATTCAAAGCATTGTGGAAGGGCGCGGTGACGGAGAGCCCTACCAGGACATTTTCGATTTCTGTCGTCGGGTTGACCTGAAAAAGGTGAATAAGCGCGCCATGGAGGCCCTGATCCGGTCCGGTGCGATGGACAAGCTGGGCGCCGGTCGGGCTCAGCTCATGGCCAGCATCGACAAGGCCGTCCAGCAGGCAGACCAGCAGTCCCGGAACGAGTCCGTGGGGATGATGGACATGTTCGGAGAGATGCTCGAAGGCGGCGAGGGCGGCGACCCCTATGCCGACGTTGCAGGCGTCCGGGAGTGGCCCGAGAAACAGCGCCTGAAAGGCGAGAAGGATACCCTCGGCCTGTACCTGACGGGCCATCCGTTTGATGAATATGAAAAGGAAGTGCGCCGTTTTGTGCGTTCATCCATCGCCGACCTGAAACCCAACAAGTCGCCCCAGCGTGTGGCCGGGCTGGTGGTTGCCCAGAGAACCATGAAGACGCGGACGGGCTCCACCATGTGCTTCATCACCCTGGATGACCGCAGCGCCCGGATCGAGGCTACCCTGTTCTCGGAGGCCTTTTTCGAGAACCGGGAACTGCTGCAGTCGGATCAGGTGATTGTCGTCGAGGGGCAGGTCAGTCACGACGACTACTCGGGTCAGATGAAGATGCGGGTGAGTTCGGTGATGGACGTGGGAACGGCCCGTCAGCAGTTCAGTCGCGGGCTGAAGCTGGCGCTGCGGTCGGACCAGTTGCAAAACGGACTGCTGGAAAAACTGGACACCACCCTGCGCCCATTCCGGTGTGAGGGAAGTCCGGTCTGGATCGAGTACACCAGTGCCGAGGCCCAGACCCGGATCGAGCTGGGCGAGTCCTGGCGCGTGCAGCCGGACGATAACCTGCTGCTGGAGCTGCGATATCTCGTGGGCGACCAGTCCGTAGAACTGGTCTATGATTAAATCAGTCCGGCAAGGTTCTGGGCGCAAATACGGCTGACATATTGAAAAATTAAGGTTTTGTCAGAAAGCGGACTCATACCAAGGTCCGCTTTAGCCGTGTTGCAGGCGCTGCTATCTTTGTCCCAAATTCTGGTTTGGCGGAGTGTTTCTCCACCTGGCAATCAAATGATGGAACATCATGAACCCTAATTATCTGGATTTCGAACAACCCATTGCCGACCTGGAAGCCAAGATTGAAGAGCTTCGCATGGTGGGTAATGACACCGACATCAATATCACCGACGAGATTACCCGGCTCAAGAGGAAGAGCGTCAGCCTGACTGAAAGCATCTTCTCGAATCTCAAGCCCTGGGACGTCGCCCGTCTGGCCCGTCATCCTCGCAGACCCTACACACTCGATTACATTGAATCGATTTTCGAGGATTTCGACGAACTGCACGGCGACCGCCGGTACGCGGACGACCAGGCCATTGTGGGCGGGACGGCGCGTTTGAATAACAAGCCGGTGATGATCATTGGTCACCAGAAAGGCCGCGAAGTACGGGACAAGGTTAAGCGCAACTTCGGCATGCCCCGCCCGGAAGGCTATCGCAAGGCCTTGCGGCTGATGGAAATGGCGGAACGTTTCAAAATGCCTATTCTCACGTTTATCGACACTCCGGGGGCCTATCCGGGGATCGGTGCCGAGGAGCGTGGCCAGAGTGAAGCCATCGCGTTCAACCTCGCCGTGATGTCCAGACTGAAAACCCCGATCATTTCCACGGTGATCGGCGAGGGCGGCTCCGGTGGCGCCCTGGCAATTGGCGTTTGCGACCAGTTGAACATGCTTCAATACTCCACCTACGCGGTGATCTCCCCGGAAGGCTGCGCCTCCATCCTGTGGAAGAGCGCGGAGTTTGCGGCCCAGGCAGCCGAGGCCATGGGGGTCACGGCGGACCGCCTCAAGGACCTCGGGCTTGCGGACAATGTCATCCAGGAGCCTCTGGGCGGCGCTCACCGCAATCCGGAAGAAATGTCGGAATCCCTGAAAGAGATTCTGGCCAATGGCGTCGCGGAACTCAGCCGCTTGCCGACGGATGAGCTGGTAGCCGGTCGCTATGAGCGACTGACCCGCTATGACAACGGGCGCTGAGCCCGATTACGGCTTTGACTGGCCGGATGTGCTGTGCGCGCCGGTCAGGTCGCTCCCCGAGCATTCCCGAATATGGGTCGCCCTGAGTGGCGGCCTGGACTCCGTCCTGCTCCTGCATCTGGCGGCTTTCTGTCATCGCGCCCGCGTTGATGTCCACGCTATCCATGTAAACCATCAGCTTCAGCCCAACGCCAACGAAACCGAGGCTTTTTGTCGTACCCAGTGCGCCGCCCTGGGTATCCCTCTGACCGTCCGTCGGGTTTCGGTCAACATCGGACAGGCTGGCGGTAATTCGGGTGGGGTGGAAGAGGCTGCCAGGGAGGCCCGCTACGCGGTGTTCGAGGAAATGCTCGGGCCCGGCGACCTTCTGCTTCTGGCTCATCACGCGGACGATCAGGTGGAAACGGTTCTGTTCCGGCTGATCCGGGGCAGTGGAGTGGCGGGTCTGGCTGGCATGCCCCACGCTCGTCCGCTGGCGGCAGGGCAGCTTGTGCGGCCACTGCTGGAGCTGGAGCGGGCGGAGCTTGAGCGCTGGGCGCGGGAAGCCGGTCTTGAGTGGGTAGAGGATCCAAGTAACACGGATCAGGGATATGACCGCAATTACCTGCGGCATACCATTATCCCGGGGCTCAAAGAGCGCTGGCCCAGTCTCGCTCGGCGTGTTCGGCACAGTGCCGGTGCCTGTGCCGACAGTGAGTTTCTGAACGCATGTCTGGCAGAGCGGCAATGGGCTGAGTGCTCGAAGGCGTCGGGGGTGTTGTCTGTGACTGCCCTGCAGGCGCTTACGGTGGCGGAGCAGAAGAACCTTGTGCGTTGGTGGGCACGGGAGCGGGGGTTCCGTCCACCGGTGGTATCAGACTGGAGCCAGGTCCTGCATGACCTGCTTGAGGCCGGCGAGGACCGTGAGCCCGAGCTGAGGGGCGAGGGGTTTTGCCTGCGCCGGTTCCAGGGCCGAGTCTATCTGGTTCCAGAGGCGTCCGCAGTGCCGACCTCACCCGTTACCCTGTCTCCGGGTGACGTCTTGCGGTGGGGCGACTGGACCCTAAAGCTGGAGCCCGCCGCTAACCCGGAAAGCCTGCCCGCGCCAATAAGGGTATCTACGAGGCAGGGCGGAGAGCGCGTGCGCTTTCATTGCGAAGGGCCCTCGAAATCCCTGAAAAACTGGTTCCAGGAACAGGCGGTTCCACCCTGGGAAAGGGCTCGTCTCCCGCTGGTTTTTGTGGGTTCCGAAGACGCCGGCGAGCTGATTGCCATTGGCGATTTGTGGTGTTCTGGACAATACTCGGGAAGCGCTCCTGCCGCCGGTTGGCGGCTTGTTGTGAAGCGGGAATGTGATTGAGTCAGGTGGGGGTTTCTGGTAGTCTGGCGACCCATCTTGAGATGACAATCTCCCTCCTTCACCGAACCAGACAATCATGGAATCTGCATGACGCGTTATATTTTCGTCACCGGCGGTGTCGTGTCCTCCTTGGGGAAAGGTATCGCATCGGCCTCACTGGCAGCGATCCTCGAGGCACGCGGCCTGAAGGTCACTATTCTCAAGCTGGACCCGTACATCAACGTGGACCCCGGCACCATGAGCCCGTTCCAGCACGGTGAAGTTTTTGTCACCGAAGACGGCGCGGAAACCGATCTTGACCTGGGCCACTACGAGCGGTTCATCCGCACGCCGATGAGCCGTCGGAACAACTTCACCACCGGTCGTGTCTACGAGGAAGTCATTCGTAAGGAACGTCGTGGTGATTACTTGGGCGGCACCGTTCAGGTGATTCCGCACATCACCGATGAAATCAAGCGTCGTGTCGTGGAGGGTGCGGCCGGTGCCGATGTGGCACTGATTGAAATCGGAGGCACGGTGGGTGATATCGAATCACTGCCGTTCCTTGAGGCCTGCCGGCAGTTGAAGGTCGAGGTAGGTCCCCAGCGTGCGTTGTTCATGCACCTGACCCTGGTTCCCTACATCGCGACAGCGGGCGAGATCAAGACCAAGCCGACCCAGCACTCTGTGAAGGAAATGCGCTCCATCGGTCTCCAGCCGGATATTCTGCTGTGTCGTTCCGAGCATGAAGTGGATGCCAGCTCCCGTCGCAAGATTGCGCTCTTCACCAACGTCGAAGAGCGCGCCGTCATCCCGTTGCAGGACGCCAAATCGATCTACGCTATTCCTCGCAAGCTCCACGAGCATGGTCTGGATCAGTTGGTGATTGAGCGCTTCGGCCTGGACGCGCGACCGGCTGACCTCAGTGAGTGGGACGAGGTGGTTGAGTCCTTGCTGAACCCTGAGGGCGAAGTCACCATTGCGATGGTCGGCAAGTACATGGAGCTGCTCGACGCGTACAAGTCGCTGATCGAGTCGCTGCTGCATGCAGGCATCAAGACCCGCACCAAGGTCAACATCAATTACATTGATTCGGAAGACATCGAGCGGGATGGCACCGGTGCCCTGGAAAGTGCCGACGCGATCCTGGTGCCCGGCGGCTTCGGGGAGCGCGGTGTCGAAGGCAAGATTCGCACCGTCCAGTATGCCCGTGAAAACAAGGTGCCTTACCTGGGTATCTGCCTGGGCATGCAGGTGGCGGTTATCGAGTACGCCCGCAATGTGGCTGGCCTGAAGGATGCCCACAGTACCGAGTTCCGTGAGCACACACCGGAGCCAGTGGTTGGTCTGATCACCGAATGGCTTGATGCCAGCGGCGAGAAAGAGGAGCGCACCGAAGAATCCGATCTGGGCGGTACCATGCGCCTGGGTGCCCAGGACTGCGTACTGACCGAAGGTACCACCATTGCCAACTGTTACGGTCGGAAGACCATCCGCGAACGTCATCGCCATCGTTATGAAGTGAACAACCACTTCCTGCCGAAACTGGAAGAGGCTGGTCTCAAGATTTCCGGCCGTTCCGCCGACGGCAAGCTTGTTGAAGTCGTCGAGGCGGGTGATCACCCCTGGTTCGTGGCCTGTCAGTTCCACCCGGAGTTCACCTCGACGCCACGCGACGGTCATCCACTGTTCAAGGGCTTTGTTGAAGCTGCCCTGGCGCGCAAGAAGGGAGCCTGATCATGGCGCGGAGCACCGTTAGCGTTTCGGATATTCAGGTCGCCAACGACAAGCCTTTTGTGCTGTTTGGTGGCATGAATGTCCTGGAGTCCCGAGAGCTGGCGTTCGAGGTCGCTGAGGCTTACGTGGACGTGTGTCGGAAACTAGGCATTCCGTATGTTTTCAAGGCATCCTTCGACAAGGCCAACCGTTCCTCCGTGCACTCTTTCCGGGGCCCTGGTCTGGAGCAGGGGCTTCAAATCCTGGCCGACATCAAAAGCAAATTCGGCGTGCCCATCATTTCCGACGTGCATGAGTCGGCGCAGGCCGCACCAGCGGCTGAAGTCTGTGACATCATCCAGCTTCCAGCCTTCCTCAGTCGCCAGACTGACCTTGTGGTCGCCATGGCCGAAACCGGTGCGGTGATCAACATCAAAAAGGCCCAGTTCCTGGCGCCTCAGGAAATGAAGCACATCATCAAGAAGTGCGAGGAAGCCGGCAACGACAAGGTGATCCTTTGCGAGCGTGGCACCAGTTTCGGGTACAACAACCTGGTGGTGGATATGCTCGGCTTCGGAATCATGAAATCGATGGACGTGCCGGTGATGTTCGACGTCACTCATTCCCTGCAGATGCCCGGCGGTCGCGCCGATTCTGCCGGGGGGCGCCGTGCCCAGGTCACCGACCTGGCGCTCGCGGGCATGTCCCAGGGACTTGCCGGCCTGTTTCTGGAGGCTCATCCGGACCCGGACCAGGCCAAATGCGACGGCCCTTGTGCCCTGCGTCTGAGCCAGCTGGAACCCTTCCTGGCGCGCGTAAAAGCCGTCGATGATCTTGTAAAAAGCTTTAAACCTATCGACACCGCCTGATTGGCGGTGTTCTTCGTTTCGTCACCCTTTGACTACCTGAATATTTTGGAGATCCATCACAATGACCAAAATTGCCAACATCAAGGCTCGCGAGGTTCTCGACTCCCGCGGTAACCCGACTGTGGAGGCAGACGTACTCCTGGAGGACGGTACCCTTGGCCGTGCCTGCGCGCCGTCCGGCGCGTCCACCGGTTCCCGCGAAGCGCTGGAACTGCGAGACCAGGATGCCTCCCGCTATCTGGGCAAGGGTGTGCGCAAGGCGGTTGATGCGGTCAATGGCAAAATCCGTGAGGCGCTGCTGGGTAAGGACGCAGCCGATCAGCGCGCCCTGGATGATCTGATGCTGCAACTCGATGGGACCGATAACAAGGCCAACCTGGGTGCAAACGCCATTCTGGCGGTGTCCCTCGCGGCCGCCAAGGCTGCCGCCGAGTCTCTGGGTAAACCCCTGTACGCCCACATTGCCGACCTGAACGGTACGTCTGGTCAGTTCAGCATGCCGGTGCCGATGATGAACATTCTCAACGGCGGCGAGCATGCCGACAACAACGTTGATATCCAGGAATTCATGGTCCAGCCGGTCGCTGCCAAGAGCTTTGCCGAAGCTCTGCGTATCGGCGCGGAGATCTTCCACAGCCTGAAGAAAGTACTCAAGGCCCAGGGCCTGAACACTGCTGTTGGTGACGAGGGCGGCTTCGCCCCGAACCTGCCGTCCAACGAAGCGGCACTCGCGGTCATCAAGGAAGCGGTTGAGAAAGCCGGCTATGCCCTTGGCTCCGACGTGACGCTGGCGCTGGACTGTGCGTCCTCCGAGTTCTACAAGGACGGTCAGTACCAGCTGTCTGGCGAGGGCAAGACCTTTGACTCCGAGGGTTTTGCCGATTACCTGACGGGTCTGTGCGAGCGTTATCCCATTGTCTCCATTGAAGACGGCATGGACGAGAGTGACTGGGACGGCTGGAAAGTGCTGACCGATAAGCTGGGTAGCAAGGTCCAGCTGGTGGGTGACGATCTGTTCGTAACCAATACCAAGATCCTGAAGCAGGGTATCGAAAAGGGCGTTGGCAACTCCATTCTGATCAAGTTCAACCAGATCGGCAGCCTGAGTGAAACCCTGGACGCCATCAAAATGGCGCAGGATGCCGGCTACACGGCCGTTATCTCCCACCGCTCCGGCGAAACCGAAGACACCACCATCGCCGATCTGGCCGTGGCTACCTGTGCTGGCCAGATCAAAACTGGCTCTTTGTGCCGGTCTGATCGCGTTGCCAAGTACAACCAGCTCCTGCGCATTGAAGAGGCCCTGGATGGCAAGGCTCCCTATCGTGGTCTGAGCGAAATCAAGGGTCAGGGTTAACTCCGATCCGTCCAATTTGAACTGCAATCCTCAGGGGTGTGGGTTCAAAAGTGTTAAGGCCATCGTGTTCTGAATGACAATTCAGTCACGATGGCCTTTTTACACAAGCGCTTAGAAGAACTTGTTGCTAATCTACTCTAAGGTCTATACTCGACGAACAGCGTCGAAAATTTGATCGGTTTATTCTGGACGGAATCGGCAATGAAGTTGCTTTGGACCACAATGGTTGTTCTGATACTCCTGCTGCAGGTGCGTCTGTGGGTCGGGGAGGGCAGCTTTGCGCAGGTCTGGGCGCTGGAACAGTCCATTGCCGAACAACGGGCGGAGAACGCCGAGCTGGCCACCCGCAATGAGCGCCTTTATGCTGAGGTCCGGAATCTTCGCGGAGAGCGTGGTGCCGTTGAAGAGCGAGCCAGAATGAACCTGGGATTGATTCGCGAGGATGAAACGTTTTTTCTCGTTGTCGAGAATTGAGATCCAGGTTTCGAGTCCCCGTACGTTCCACGGATAACCCATGAAGACTCCCAAACTGTGGCTTGTCATACCGGCGGCCGGAATTGGCCAGCGCATGCAGGCCGAATGTCCCAAGCAATACCTTCGCATTGACTCCCGTTTCATTCTTGATATCACGCTGTCCCGGATCCTCGGCGCGGCCCCGTTTTCCGGCTGCATGGTGGCCCTGAATGCTGCGGATCATTGGTGGCCCGATACCGAGGCCAGCGAGGATCGCCGAATTCAGACCTGTACCGGAGGCGCGGAGCGCTCCGACTCGGTATTGGCTGCATTGTTGGCGCTGGCGGAACAGGTGGCTGACGACGACTGGATCCTTGTCCATGACGCCGCTCGCCCCTGCGTGCACCCGACGGATCTGTCGAATTTGATCGAGACCCTCTCAGACCACCCAGTTGGCGGTTTGCTGGCGGCGCCGGTGACCGACACCCTGAAAAAAACAGGCAGGGGCGCTCACCCGGAAGTTCTTGAAACCGTGGATCGGGGCCTGCTGTGGCGAGCTTTCACACCTCAGATGTTCCGCTACCGGATGCTTGTGGAGGCACTGGAACGGGCTCACGAATTGGGACAGGATGTGACCGATGAGTCCTCTGCCATGGAGTTTTCCGGTAATATGCCGGTACTGGTGGAAGGTCGGCCGGACAACATCAAGATAACGGTTCCGGCGGACCTCGACCTCGCGGGCTTTATTCTCAGCCGGTTCTGAACTTTCTGTCTTCCCGGAGTCTGTTATGCGAATTGGACAGGGCTTTGATGTCCATGCCTTTGGTCAGGGCAGTGCGGTTATGCTCGGGGGTGTTTCCATCCCTCATCATCAGGGCTTGAAAGCCCATTCGGACGGCGATGTCCTGCTGCATGCGCTCGCGGACGCGCTGCTGGGCGCGGTTGCCCTTGGTGACATTGGCCACCTGTTTCCGGATACCAGTGACGAATGGGCCGGTGCCGACAGCCGTGACCTGTTGCGCCGCGTTATGTTGCGGGTGAGGGAAGAGGGGTATGGCGTGGTCAACATCGACAGCACGATCATTGCCCAGGCACCCAAGATGGCCCCGCACATTGAGGCCATGCGCCTGAACATTGCGGAAGACCTGGGAATTCCTGCGAGCCGGGTCAGCGTGAAAGCGACCACCACGGAAAAACTTGGCTTTACCGGTCGTGGCGAAGGCATTGCCTGTCAGGCCATCTGTTTGCTGGAGCCGGTCTCCTCATGACCGAGGCGGTGCAGCACTGCCGCTGGCGCCTGGATTGGCCAACGTCGGCGGGTACGCGTGTGGCTCGTGCAGGGTTGAAATCATCGCCGGAGGATTTCCAGGTTGATGAGGTGCTGGCCGGCTTCCCCGAGCAATCGGGCGTCGACGTTGCCGGTGAGGGTGAACACCTGTGTCTGCGACTCCAGAAGACGGGTGATAACACCGAATTTGTCGCACGCCAGTTGGCAGCGCTCTCGGGATGCCGGACCTTTGATGTTGGCTACTGCGGTCTCAAGGATCGCCATGCCGTGACCAGCCAGTGGTTCAGTCTTTATCGCCCGGGCATGGCGCACTCCGATGCCGAATTTATTGCGCGAGTGGCGGAGCAATGGACGGTGTTGTCTGCCCGGCGCCACAACCGCAAACTCCGTCGTGGTGAGCACCATGGAAACCGTTTTATCCTGACGCTGCGTGACGTTTCCGGCGAGCGAGCCGTCATTGACGAGGCCCTGGCACGCCTGAAGCACGAGGGAGCACCCAATTACTTTGGGCCTCAGCGGTTTGGTTTTGGGGGCGCCAACCTGGATCGGGCGGCCGCCATGGATTCCTCGGCAATGGATTCCCGCAGCCGGTCTGCAGGCCGGGGGCGCAAAGGTAAAAACCGCGCTGGAAGAGACGCCTCGAAAAACGTATTGTACTTTTCGGCAGCGCGTTCGTGGTTGTTCAACGAAGTTCTTGCCCATCGGGTCGCCGATGGCAGCTGGCTCAGGCCGATGGATGGGGAACCGGGACTGGCTCCCGGTGAGCTGGAGCCAACCGGTCCGCTCTGGGGCGATGGCGGCACCACGGCCACTGGATGCCAGGAACAACTTGAGCGGAGCGTCGTCGAGCAGGCGCCGGAT
Organism: Marinobacter arenosus; assembly: GCF_019264345.1. Taxonomy (NCBI): domain Bacteria; kingdom Pseudomonadati; phylum Pseudomonadota; class Gammaproteobacteria; order Pseudomonadales; family Marinobacteraceae; genus Marinobacter; species Marinobacter arenosus. Next base: position 63,723 of record NZ_JAHVAO010000005.1, on the reverse strand, counting down.
CTGGTTCAATTGTTCTCGACGACCCGGATGAAACCTGAGCGCCGATCGTTGCGGATCAGGCCGGCAGAACTGGCATGGCAATGGCAGGACGAGCGCTGTCTGGCGGTGGAGTTCACGCTGGCGCCGGGCCAGTATGCCACCACGATTCTGAGTGATATTTTCGAGCTTGAGGACATGAGCCTCGGCCGCCATAACAAGTAACAAGGCTAGCGGAGAACACAGTGCGTATTCTGTTGTCGAATGATGACGGCGTCCATTCACCCGGGCTAATCGCCCTGTACGATGGGCTTCAGGGGCTGGGCGACCTGGAAGTCGTCGCCCCGGATCGGGACCATAGCGGGGCCAGTAACGCCCTGACCCTGAACCGTCCATTAACGGTGGAGCAGCATCCCAACGGTTTTCGCTCCGTTGACGGGACGCCTACGGATTGTGTTCACCTCGCGGTCAACGGTCTGTTCCAGGCGCCGTTCGATCGGGTGGTATCGGGGATTAACACCCACGCCAATCTCGGCGACGACATCATTTATTCCGGTACGGTTGCCGCGGCAACGGAGGGGCGCCACCTGGGGCTTCCCGCCATCGCGGTATCGCTGGTTAACGATGGTCACTTCCATTACGAAACCGCGGCACGCGTGGTCCGGCTCCTGCTTGAATCGCAGCGACCACTGGTCCTTGGCCCCCGTTCCATTCTCAACGTGAATGTGCCGGATGTGCCCTGGGACCGGTTGAACGGCTTTCGGGTTACGCGCCTCGGGCATCGCGAGCGCGCCGAGGGTGCCGTTCCCATGACCTGTCCCCGGGGCAAGGAGCGCTATTGGATTGGTGCAGCCGGGGAAGGGGGCGACGCCGGGCCCGGTACCGACTTCCATGCCGTTCGAGAAGGGTTTGTTTCGATCACACCGGTCCACATCGATATGACTCGCCATAAGGCGCTGGTGCCGCTTCGGGATTGGGTCGAAGGTCTTGGCGATGGCGGGGAGACGACGGCATGAGCGCGCAACTCCAGGGTATCGGCATGACCTCCCGTCGGACCCGAATGCGTCTGGTCCAGCGTCTGCGAGAAGCCGGCATTGAATCGGACCGGGTGTTGGACGTTATTGGTGATGTACCACGACACATTTTCCTGGATGAGGCGCTGTCTCACCGGGCCTACGAAGATACCTCACTGCCCATTGGCTACGGTCAGACCCTGTCCCAACCCTACATTGTTGCCCGCATGACGGAACTGATGCTGGCTCATGCGCCCGCCCGCGTGCTCGAGCTAGGAACGGGGTCGGGTTACCAGACTGCGGTCCTTTCCCGGCTGTTTGACGAGGTTTACAGTGTTGAGCGGATCAAACCGTTGCAGGACCGGGCCCGTGATCGTCTGCGCCAGCTCAACGCGCGAAACGTGCTCCTGAAACATGCTGATGGTGGTATGGGGTGGCCGGACCGGGGCCCCTTCGACGGCATTATCGTGACCGCCGCACCAGTGGAAATACCGGAGGAACTGCTGGCCCAGTTATGTGATGGCGGTATCCTGATTGCGCCAGTCGGCGAGGAAAACCAGATCCTGGTGGAAGTGACGAGACGGGGCGACCGGTTCGACCATAAGGAACTGGAACCGGTGCACTTCGTCCCGCTTCTGGGTGGGGTGGTCCGTTGAACGATGACGCCTCGCGCACCCCTGACCTGAATCGCACACATCGTCCGGCTGCCGTCTTCCTGCGGGGCATGGCCATGGGCGCTGCGGACATCGTGCCGGGTGTATCGGGCGGAACGATTGCCTTTATCACCGGCATCTATTTCCGCTTGCTGGAAGCCATCAATGCGATGCCGGGTGCGATCATGGGTGAGTTGGTCCGGGGGCGCTTCAACGTTTTCTGGCAGGTCTGTGACGGCACTTTCCTGCTTTGCCTGCTCGCCGGCGTGCTGACCAGTATCCTCACTCTGGCCTCGGCCATCAGTTACGCGCTCGTCGAGTTTCCCATCCTGATCTGGAGCTTTTTCTTCGGGCTGATTGTCGCATCCGTCTGGCATGTCGGCCGTCAGGTCCGCCATTACCGGTTCTCCCTGGTGCTGCCCCTGATTATTGGCATCGTGGTGGCCTGGTGGATCACCACCCTGCCTGCGGGGCAACTCGCCCCGTCGGCGCTGGCCTTCTTCGGGGCGGGCGCACTGGCCATCTGCGCCATGATCCTCCCGGGTATATCGGGCAGTTTCATTCTGGTCATCATCGGCATGTATGCCCCGGTGCTTGCAGCGATCAAATCTGCGGACATCGGAATTCTGGTGCTGTTCATGGCTGGGTGTTTACTGGGGTTGCTGTCAGTCGCGCGTGTCATTACCTGGGCCTTCCATCACTTTCACGATCTTGTCCTGGCGCTACTCACCGGGTTCATGGTGGGCGCGCTCAACAAGGTCTGGCCCTGGAAACAGACATTGAGCTGGCGTACCAACAGTGCCGGTGAACAGGTCCCCCTGAACGAAAGCAGTATCGGTCCTTTCACCTTTGCGGATCTGACCGGACAGGATCCCAAGCTGGGTCTTGCCGTGTTAATCGCGCTTGCTGGATTTCTGCTGGTCTTGCTGGTCGAATGGGTAGGCACTCGACATCAGCAGGGCAGGATTTCCTGAGCGCTGCGACCACACGTGAACGAAGTGTTACCTATCGCGCGAAAAGGGTGTTTCTCCCGGTAACAGATGTGGCAATGGGGTAACTTGGATTAACTATGGAATTGTGCAATATATTAGCAAGTTACTTCTAAAACCTAAGAAACTGGTATGACACACGGTATGCGTTATACGGATTTTTCATAACTGGGTCGTTTTTATTCTTGTGAGATACTTGCGTGGGCTATTCAGTGCCGCATCGCCGGCTTCCCCGCGGTTCCCTTCCGGTGCCCATGCTTCACCTCGTGCCCTAAAACCCCGCAGCGGCGTTCCCAGGATCGCTGCTATGCTGCTTGTAGCAGCGCTTGTCAGCGGCTGTAACACCCCCGCGTTGTATCGGGATGATCTCTACAATCCGCCGGTTTACTGGGGGCGGCACGTGGTCCAGCCCGGAGAAACCCTGTACAGCATCGCCTGGCGCTACGGTCGGGATTACCGGGAACTGGGCAGCGCCAACGGCATAGACGCGCCCTGGACATTGAGAGCGGGGCAGGTGTTGCGTCTCGATCTTCGCGGAACTGTCACATCCAATCGGCAGAATCGTGTAGCGACGAGGAAATCCGCGGCGTCGTCCGGTACGTCACGGGCAGCGCCGCCGGCGCCAACGCCAAGAACGGCGCCGAAACCGGCGGTAACCCGAGCCCCGGAAAAGGGAGCGCCACTGGCGTCGCAGACCCAGACGGTCGCCCGGGTGAACTGGCGCTGGCCGCACGTTGGCACCGTAATTGCTGGATATTCAACATCCGGAAGAGTCAACAAAGGTATTGATATTGCCGGAAAAGCCGGTGATGCTGTAAAGGCAGCCGCGAGCGGTAATGTTGTATACGCCGGCAATGGGTTGCTTGGTTACGGTAACCTGATTATTGTGAACCATAATGAGCACTATTTAAGTGCTTACGCACACAACCGGAAGATTCTGGTGCGGGAAGGGGAGGATGTGAAAGCCGGTCAGGTGATCGCAGAGCTCGGTAGCAGTGGCGCTGAACGACCCATGTTGCATTTTGAAATCCGAAAGAATGGCAATCCGGTTGATCCCGCCCACTACCTTCCAAGACGCTAGCGCAGAAGCAGACAGGATTCTGTTTCCCACCACCCACCGGCACTGACAGAGAGACCGCGTTCCAAAGAATAAAAAAACGGTTGCAGTTGTGACCGGCCAACCAACAGATGTCCTGAAGAAGAAAAGTAGTCGCATTAAGAACGTCCGCAATAATAAGAAGTATCGGACGAACACCCAGGATTATTGAGAGGCGGGGCAAGAAAATGTCAGCAGAGCAGGAAGATATCATCATTGATCGTGCGGTGGACGTGGATGAGTCCGAGGATCAATTGTTAGCAGAAGAGAAAGTCGACAAGGCTTCGGCGGACGAGGATACCGCTGACGAAGAAATTCCTACCCAAGGGCGTTATTTCACCAGCCAGAAGCAGCTGGACGCCACTCAGCTATACCTCAACGAAATCGGTTTTTCCCCCCTCCTGACGCCGGAGGAAGAGGTGTATTTCGCCCGCCTTGCGCGTAAGGGCGAGGATTCCGGCCGGAAGCGGATGATCGAGAGCAACCTCAGGCTCGTGGTCAAGATAGCGCGGCGTTATGTCAATCGGGGACTGACCCTGCTGGATCTGATTGAAGAGGGTAACCTCGGGCTGATCCGGGCGGTTGAAAAGTTCGATCCGGAACGGGGTTTCCGCTTCTCGACCTACGCCACCTGGTGGATTCGCCAGACCATTGAACGCGCGATCATGAACCAGACCCGGACCATTCGGCTGCCGATTCATGTGGTCAAGGAGTTGAACCTTTACCTGCGCGCTGCTCGGGAGCTGACGCAAAAGCTGGATCATGAACCTTCCGCCGAAGAAATCGCGCGCATGGTCGACAAGCCAGTCGCCGATGTAAAGCGCATGCTGGGTCTGAACGAACGGGTTGCCTCCATGGATACCCCGATCGGCACTGGCGGAGAGAAATCCCTGCTGGACACGGTTGCGGATGAAGGCGCCTCTGACCCGGCGGACCTGCTCCAGGACAACAACATGTGTTCGTGCCTGGAAAAATGGATCGACCAGCTCAGTGAAAAGCAGCAGGAAGTGCTTTCCCGTCGCTTTGGACTGAGAGGGTATCCGGTCAGCACGCTGGAAGAGGTCGGTCAGGAGATCGGGCTTACCCGAGAGCGGGTTCGCCAGATTCAGGTCGAGGCGCTGCGACGCCTGCGTGAAATCCTCGAGAAAGAGGGGCTCTCCGGAAACCTGCTGTTTAAATAACACCTTTCCAGAGTTGATCAAGCCGAAACCGGCCGGGGAAACCCGGTCGGTTTTTCTGTTTCAGGATGGCCGCAAATGAGAACCAGGTTCCGCCGGAGAGTCCCCCGACGTTGTTAGAATGCCCGGACCGGGCGGGGATAAGGGTGTCGAAACCCGGTGCACGAATGAAACACGTCAATAATAACGATCGAAAAGGAAAGGACTATGAAGAAGGCTCTCTTTACCGGTTTTATGTCCCTGACCATGGCAGCCGCACTGTCAGCGCCGGTCTCGGCACTGACCGTGGAAGGTGTGGATGTTCCCGATACCTACTCGGCCATGGACACTGAACTCAAGCTCAATGGCGCGGGCACGCGGTCCAAGTGGTTCATGGACCTGTACGTTGGTGGCCTGTATGTACCGGAAACCATTGATGATGGCGAGGCTGTTATCAACGCGGATGAGCCCCAGGCCATCACGCTGCACATCATCTCCGGCATGATCACCAGTGAGCGCATGACGGAAGCCACCCTGGAAGGCTTTGAATCGTCGACCGGTGGCGACATGGCGGCGATCCAGGGTGATGTCGACCAATTCATGGCGGTCTTCCAGGAGGAGATCAAGGAAGGCGATGTCTTCGATCTGGTGTACCTGCCGGGCGAGGGTGTCAAAGTCCTGAAGAACGGCCAACACAAAGACACCATGGGTGATCTGGCCTTCAAGAAGGCTCTCTTCGGAATCTGGCTGTCTGACAAGCCAGCCCAGGAAGACCTGAAGGAAAAAATGCTGGGACAGCGTTAATCGCAACGTCCTGACAGAAAAAGCCGGCATTCAATGCCGGCTTTTTTGTGGGCGCCGTTACTCCGGTGAGCCCATGGGTGATTACAGGTAATCCCGTTTGTCCTTGAACTCGCAGAGGTCTTCAATGCTGCAGGCACCGCACTTGGGTTTGCGGGCGGTACAGGTATACCGACCGTGGAGAATCAGCCAGTGGTGCGCATCCAGCAGAAACTCTCTGGGTACCAGTCGCATCAGCCTTTGCTCCACCTCCAGCACATTCTTTCCGGGGGCTATGCCGGTGCGGTTCGAGACCCGGAATATGTGAGTATCCACGGCCATGGCCATGTGTCCGAACGCCGTGTTCAGCACCACGTTGGCTGTTTTTCGGCCAACTCCGGGCAATGCCTCCAGGTCTTCCCGCTTCTCCGGAACCTGACTGCCGTGCTTCTCAATCAGGATCCGGCAGGTCTTGATCACGTTCTCGGCCTTGCTGTTAAACAGGCCGATGGTCTTGATGTACTCCTTCAGCCCGTCCACACCCAGTGCCAGAATCGCTTCCGGGGTATTTGCCACCGGAAACAGTTTGTCGGTGGCCTTGTTGACGCCAACATCGGTGGCCTGGGCGGACAGGATGACAGCAATCAATAACTCGAACGGTGTGGAGTAGTTCAGCTCCGTCGTGGGGTTCGGGTTTGCATCCCGAAGACGGGTAAAGATTTCAATGCGTTTCTGTTTGTTCATGGGATCCGGGATTCACCTTACCTGCGGGTCAGGAAACGTTGCCAGTGACGCGAACGCGTTTGCTGCCACTGGCCGCCGGGGCCGGTTCGGCGGCCTTGCGACGCTTCTCCAGGTGGTTGTCGATGCCATTCTTCAGGGCAATCAGGAGGCCAAGACCTACGAACGCGCCGGGAGGCAGGACCATGAACAGGACGTCGGGATAACTCTCAAACGGACGAATCACCCAGTCGGCGGCCATGGGGCCGAGCAACAGGTTCATATCGACAAACAGCGTGCCCTGGCCAATCAGTTCGCGCATGCCTCCCAGCAGCACCAACACCGCCAGGAAGCCGAGCCCCATCATGACACCATCCAGCAGAGCCGGCCCGGGCGTCACTTTGGAGGCGAAGGCATCCGCCCGGCCGAGAATGGCGCAGTTGGTCACGATCAGGGGAATGAAGATGCCCAGGATCTGGTAAAGCTCGTAAGTGAATGCCTGCATCAGAAGTTCGGCACAGGTGACAAACGATGCAATGATCATCACGAAGGCGGGCAGTCGGACTGACTCACCCACAAAGTTCCGGATCAGTGACACCGCGAGGTTGGACCCCATCAGCACCAGCAGGGTTGCCAGGCCCAGGCCAATAGCGTTGACGACGGTACTGGTCACCGCCAGCAGCGGGCACAGCCCCAAGACCTGGACGAGGGCGGGGTTGTTGTTCCAGAGCCCGTCGCGAATGATTTCACGGGAGGTTTTGGTGGCCATAATCAGGAATGCTCCGAACGGGTTGCTTCTCCGGCAATGGTTTCCGGAGTGATGGCTTTCGGTCGGGGTGACGGCGCTTCGTTGAGTCGCTCCCGAATCACCTGCCGGTTCTGGCGGAAATAGATCAGGGATTTCTGGACCGCCTTGACCACCGCCCGGGGGGTAATGGTGGCACCGGTGAACTGGTCGAACTCCCCACCGTTCTTCTTCACGTTCCACTCGCGGTGCGGTGGCTGGCCAAGCGAGCGGCCCTCAAAGCTTCGGATCCAGTCGGACTTCTTGGTCTCGATGCGATCACCGAGCCCGGGCGTTTCCTTATGACTGGTGACCCGGACGCCGAGAACCGTGCCGTTCAGGTCGACACCGACCAGCAGCCGGATATTGCCGGAATAGCCGTCCGGGGCAACGATGGGCAGGATCATGCCCGTGGGCCGGCCGTCACGTCGAGCCACCCAGGCCGTCAGCGGCCCATCGGTGGCCAGGCGTTCACTGGCGGGCAACTGGACCGTATCCCGGAGCAGGTTGTTGTCATGGGCGCTTTCCGGAATGATTTCAAACAGCGCCTTGGCTTCGGCGCGCGCGGCCTGCTCCTGGATCCGTTTCTCGGTCAGTGCCTGGGTAACCGCGATGGTGCCCCCGGTGATCATGGCGAACAGGCCCAGGCCAATGGCGCTGCGACGTATCGATTGTGCAAGTGCAGCCATACGTTACCCCTGCTTCCTGCCCGGCACACCGCGACGGGCCTTGTGGTGGCCGTAGGTCCGCGGTGGCGTGTAGTGATCAATGAACGGAACCGCAAAGTTCATCAGCAGAACGCTGAAGGCCACGGCATCGGGGTAGCTTCCCCAGGTCCGTATCAGGTAAATAAGCACGCCGATGCCAGCACCGTAAATCAGTTTGCCCTGATGGCTGGTCGCTGCCGACACCGGATCGGTGGCGATGAAGAAGGCTCCGAGCACGGTGCCACCGGCCAGTAGGTGCAGGGACAGTGGCGCGTACTGATCGGCGTTGTTGCCGAAAGCCAGGCTCATCAGCACGAGTCCGGCGAGATAGCCGATCGGAATGTGCCAGGTGATGATCCGGAGCAGGACCAGCAGGAGCCCGCCCGCCAGAAAGCCGGCATTCACCCATTCCCAGCCCCTGGCAATGCCGTCACCAAAGGTCGGGTGCGCCAGTACCTCTTCCGCCGTGCGGGTCGCGATCTTGTGCTTGTACTCGTCCAGCGGTGTCGCCATGGTCCAGCCGTCAACCGCAGTCTGCTGGGCCGAGGCGATCGTGCCGAGGGTTTCGGAGAAACCGGGCGCGCCGTCCCACAGCAACGCGGGTTCCGCCCAGTTTGTGGTCATGGCCACCGGAAAGGAGATCAAAACCAGGGCATAGCCCACCATCGCCGGATTGAAGGGATTGGAACCGAGCCCGCCATAGAGCTGCTTGGCAACGACGATGGCGGACATAACCGCAATGCCGGAAACCCACCAGGGCGCAAATTGTGGCAACGACAAGCCGAGCAGCAGGCCGGTTACCGCCGCCGTATTATCTTTCAGGAAAAAGGCGACGGGCTTGTTCCGGAGCTTGAGGATGGCAGCCTCGCAGGCCATCGCCAGTGCAACGCACCACACCACATTGATCAGGTTGCCCCAGCCAAAGAACACCGTCTGCGCGAACAGGCCAGGCAACGCAGCGATGATTACCCAGAGCATAACCCTTGATGTGGGGCGGGCATGATGGGCATGGGGTGAAGACTGTTGAGCAAATGCCATGAATGTCGGGCCTGAATTCGGTTATTCGGTTGACTGGGATTCGGGTTGGGACGCCAGCTTCTGGCGGGCGTCGGCCAGGGCTTCTTCCGCGCGCGTCACCCGGTCGTGGTTCTTGGCGACCGCCCGTTCCAGTTTCTCTACATTGTCGGCCTGCTGGGCTTTGGCTTCTTCCAGCATGCCCTGCATGGTTTCAAGTTTGGACTGCGCCTGGGCCAACTGCTTTTCGAGTGCCTCCAGGTCGGGCTTGTCCTGAGCAGGTTCGGCCGCAGGCGCTTGCGGTTTGGCAGCCTCGGTCTTGGCTTTCTTGCGGGCGAGGGCCTGTTCAACCAGTGCCGCCTTGGCTGAACGCTCATCCACCGCATCGCCTTCGGCGGCCGCTTTTTCAGCTTCCGCCTTCTTCTTCGCCTGGGCTTCCGCTGCGGCTTTCGCGCGTTCCTTCCGGCGCTGCTCCTTCTCCTGCTGTTCCCGCTCCAGGCGCTCCTGGCGAGCTTCAAAACGCTCCCGAGCCCGGTCGGCCTTCAGCTGTTCGGCCCGCTGCACCCGAATCTCTCCCTTGGCGTAGCGATAGTACTGCACCAGGGGAATGGAGCTCGGGCAGACGTACGAACAGGCGCCGCACTCTATGCAATCAAACAGGTTCAGGTGCTCGGCTTTTTCAAACTCCGCAGCCTTGGAGTACCAGAACAACTGCTGTGGCAGGAGCTCCATTGGACAGACTTCGGCGCACTCCCCGCACCGGATACAGGGTTGCTCCGGTGGCGGCGCCGGCAACTCCGTGGCGGTGGCGGCAATCACGCAGTTGCTGGTCTTGATCACCGGCACGGCCGTGGTGGTGAGGGTGTAGCCCATCATCGGACCACCCAGCACCAGGCGGTTCACCTTGTCTGGCTGAAGGCCGGCCTGGTCCAGCAGATACTGCACCGGGGTGCCAATCAAAGCGTTGAAATTCCCCGGTTCCCGGACGGCCTCACCGGTGATGGTCACGATTCTGGAAATCAGGGGGCGACCTTCAAATATCAACCGGGATACAGCAACCGCGGTGCCGACGTTCTGGCACATGACCCCGATATCGGCCGGGATGCCTCCACTGGGCACTTCCATCCCCGTCAGTATCTGGATCAGTTGCTTTTCGCCGCCGGAGGGGTATTTGGTTGGGATGACGGCAAGTTCAATCTGGGTGCCTTCGGTCGCAACGCGCAGGGCCTCGATGGCCTCCGGCTTGTTGTCCTCGATACCAATCACGCAGCGTTCCGGACGCAGGATCCAGGCCATGACCTTGAGACCCGCGACGATCTCATCGGCCTGCTCACGCATGGTCATGTCATCGGCGGTGATATAGGGCTCACACTCGGCGCCATTAAGAATCAGGGTATCAACCTTGCGGTCTCTCGGGGGGCGCAGCTTGATGTTGGTCGGGAAACCCGCACCGCCCATACCGGAAATGCCGCCGTCCCGAATCAGTTCCAGCACCTGGCCCCGCTCCAGGTTGCGGTAATCGCGAGTGGGCTCAAGTGGTATCCACTGGTCTTCGCCATCGGGCCGAAGGGTGATGCACCAGTCGTTCATGCCGGAGGGGTGGGGCACGGGCAGCTCGGCGATGTTTTCAATAATTCCAGACGTCGGCGCATGCACCGGCACCCCCAGGCCGTTGCTCACATCTGCAATTTTCTGGCCTTTAAGGACCCGTTCACCAACGCTGACAATGGCCGTGGCCGGTTCGCCGATGTGCTGCTGTAGCGGCAACACGAGGCTGTCTGGGATGCCCGCGTCCCGAATCGGGCGCGCGGTGGACTGATGCTTGTTCTCTGCCGGATGAATGCCACCGGTGAAATCCCACAACTGAGTCATCAGGCGCTGGCCCCCTGGCGATCGGTGGCGATGACGCCGGACGCCGGCGGTGTCCAGGTCCAGGTACGGATATCCGGTTCAATGGTGATCATGTCGATACAGTCCACGGGGCAGGGGTCCACGCAGAGATCGCAGCCGGTGCATTCGCTTTCAATCACCGTGTGCATGTGTTTGGCCGCGCCAAGGATCGCGTCGACCGGGCAGGCCTGGATGCATTTGGTGCAGCCAATGCATTCGTCCTCACGAATGATTGCCACCCGCTTGGCCTGTTCGACGCCGTGCTCGGCATCCAGGGGCTGGGGTTCCACGTCCAGCAGATCCGCCAGGGCCTTGATGGTCGTTTCACCGCCAGGAGGGCACTTGTTGATGGCATCACCGTCGGCGATGGACTCGGCATAGGGGCGGCAGCCGGGGAAGCCGCACTGACCACACTGGGTTTGCGGCAGCAGCGAATCAATCTGGTCCACCAGCGGATTGCCCTCAACCCGGAAGCGCTCAGATGCGAAGCCCAGCAGGCCACCGAAAACCACAGCGAGGGCCAGCAGAACCAGTACGGCAATGACAATGCCTGTCCACATACAACGTGTCTCCGTTAAACGCTGACCAGGCCTGTGAAGCCCAGAAACGCCAGTGACATCAACCCTGCGGTTACCATACCAATGGCGGCGCCCCGAAAGGCAACCGGCACATCGGCGACGGCGATGCGTTCCCGCATGGCCGCAAACAGCACCAGCACCAGGGAAAACCCGGCGGCGGCACCAAAACCGTAGAGTACGGATTCAACGAAGTTGTTGTTCTTGTTCAGGTTCAGAAGTGCAACACCCAGAACGGCGCAGTTGGTGGTGATCAGGGGCAGGAAAATGCCGAGGACCCGGTAGAGCAGCGGGCTGGTCTTGCGAACCACCATTTCGGTGAACTGGACCACCACGGCGATCACCAGAATAAAAGTGATGGTTTTCAGGAAGGCGAGATCCAGCGGCGCCAGCAGGTAGGTATAAGCCAGGTAGCTGCAGACCGATGACAGCGTCAGCACGAAGGTGGTGGCCAGGGACATGCCCATGGCGGTTTCCAGCTTGCCGGAAACCCCCATGAAGGGACACAGCCCCAGGAACTGCACCAACACGAAATTGTTCACCAGTATGGTGCTGACCAGAATCAGCAAATACTCTGTCATCGGAGCTGCTCTGCCTCGTTCTCTGCTTACATGATCCGCATGCCGGGCGTGGCGCCGGAATCCGGTGAGAGAATAAAGATCTCTTTACCTCCCGGCCCTGCGGCCAGAACCATGCCCTCGGACAGGCCGAATTTCATTTTACGCGGCTGCAGGTTGGCAACCATCACCGTCAGCCGGCCTTCAAGGTCTTCAGGCTTGTACGCGGACTTGATGCCGGCGAACACATTGCGCTCACCGTGCCCGATATCCAGCGTCAGACGCAGGAGTTTGTCCGCGCCGTCCACATGCTCCGCTTTGACAATCTTTGCAACGCGGAGGTCCACCTTCGCGAAATCGCCGAATTCTATCTCATCGGCGACCGGCTCCAGATTGGCAGCCGGTGCCGGCTTGCCGGTCGCTGCGGGCAGTTCTTCCTTGGACGCGTCCAGCATCTTCTCGATCTGGGCCATGTCCACCCGGTTCATCAGCGGCTTGAACTTGTTGATGCCATGGTTTTCCAGACGCTGGGCCCGGTCGTTCCAGTTCAGCGGCGCATTCAGGAAAGCCTCGGACGCCTTGGCGGTTTCCGGCAGAACCGGCGCGAGGTAGGTAATCAGCAGGTGGAACATGTTCAGGGCGTTGGTGCAGATGGCCTGCAGTTTTTCGTCCTGCCCTTCCTGCTTGGCGATGACCCACGGCTGTTCGTCATTGACGTACTGGTTGGCAATGTCGGCCAGCTCCATGATGCGGCGCATGGCACGGCCGAATTCGCGGGATTCGTAGAATTCCTCGATGTCCTTGCCGGCCTCAATGAATTCCCGGAGCTTGTCATGCTCGGTAACCTTGCCGAGCTGCCCGTCAAACCGCTTGGTGATAAAACCGGCGCTGCGGCTGGCAATGTTGACCACTTTGCCCACGAGGTCCGAGTTCACCCGGGCGGCAAAGTCTTCCAGGTTAAGGTCCATGTCATCCACGCCACCGGTGAGCTTGGCGGCGAAATAGTACCGCAGGTACTCCGGATTCAAATGATCCAGGTAGGTGCGGGCCATGATGAAGGTGCCACGGGATTTGGACATCTTCTTGCCGTTGACGGTTACAAAACCGTGGGCCCAGACCGCAGTCGGTGTCCGGAAGCCGGCATCGTGGAGCATGGACGGCCAGAACAGGGCGTGGAAGTTGATAATGTCCTTGCCGATGAAGTGATAGACCTCGGCCGTGGAATCGGCTTTCCAGAAGTGCTCGAAATCGATGCCTTCCCGGTTACACAGGTTCTTGAAGCTGGCGAGGTAGCCGATGGGCGCGTCCAGCCAGACGTAGAAGTACTTGCCCGGCGCATCCGGAATCTCGAAACCGAAGTAGGGCGCGTCGCGGCTGATGTCCCATTCCTGCAGCCCGGCATCCAGCCATTCGGCCAGCTTGTTGGCAACCTGCGGCTGAAGCGTGCCGCTGCGGGTCCAGTTAGCCAGGAAGTCGTGAAAATCGGGGAGCTTGAAGAAATAGTGTTCAGACTCCTTCTCGATCGGGGTTGCGCCGGAGACCGCAGAGCGAGGGTTGATCAGCTCGGCCGGGGTGTATGTGGCACCACAGGCCTCGCAGTTATCACCGTACTGGTCCTCGGTCTTGCACTTCGGGCAGGTGCCCTTGATGAAGCGGTCCGCCAGGAACATGTTCTTTTCCGGATCGAAGGACTGGGTGATCTTGCGCGTGGCAATGTGCCCGTTTTCCTGAAGCTGATGGTAGATGTACTCGGAGAACTGGCGATTCTCTTCCGAGTGGGTGGTGTAATAGTTGTCGAAGCGAATGTGGAAGCCACCGAAGTCCTGCTGGTGTTCCTCGCGAATGCGATCGATCAATTGCTCGGAACTGATGCCTTCGCGCTCGGCTCGCAGCATAATAGCGGTACCGTGGGCATCGTCGGCGCAAACGTAGTAGCAGTTCTGGCCGCGCATGTTCTGGTAGCGCACCCAGATGTCGGTCTGAATGTATTCCAGCAGGTGGCCCAGATGAATGGGGCCATTGGCATAGGGCAGGGCGCTGGTGACCAGAATATCGCGCTGTTGCTTTGGACTCGCTTGCGTCATGGTGTGTCCGAACCTTTCTTCAAAGTAGGGGTTGTATGGTCAGAAACGGGCACAGATGATACCTTCCGAGCAGAAATTTTTCACCCGAATCACCTGTTTCCGTGCTTAAAATCAAGCATGAGCTTATTCCGGAGAACCCGATGACACAGATTTCAGAGCAGGCCCTGCAGGCGGCGATTCGCGAGTACCGCGATCCGTATCTGGAAAAGGACCTTTACGAGCTCGATGCCGTCAAGGCACTGAACGCTGACGACGCGGGCAACGTGACGTTGATGGTCGAGCTGCCGTACCCGTCCAAAGGCATCGCCGGCGCCCTCAAACAGCTGGTTTCCGTGGCGCTCGAAAACGTGGATGGGGTCGAGCATGCCGAGGTGCATGTCGGGCAGAAGATACACTCCTACAAGGTCCAGAAAGACCTGCCGTCCGTTCCAGGGGTGAAAAACATCATTGCCGTGGCCTCCGGTAAAGGCGGTGTCGGCAAGTCCACCACGGCCGTTAACCTCGCCCTGGCACTGCAGGCCGAAGGAGCCCGGGTTGGCATCCTGGACGCGGACATCTACGGACCCAGCATCGGCATGATGCTGGGCGTGCCGGAAGGAAAGCGGCCGGACACCCGTGAAAACAAGTACTTCGTGCCCATGGAAGCCCATGGCCTCCAGGCCAACTCCATGGCGTTTGTGGTCACCGAAAAGACCCCCATGGTCTGGCGCGGTCCGATGGTGAGTGGTGCGGTCATGCAGTTGCTCCAGCAGACCCTCTGGAACGAGCTTGATTACCTGATCGTCGACATGCCGCCGGGCACCGGCGACATCCAGCTGACCCTGGCCCAGAAGGTGCCCGTGACCGGCGCCGTCATCGTCACGACACCCCAGGACATCGCCTTGCTGGACGGCAAAAAGGGCATCGAAATGTTTCGCAAGGTAGATATCCCGGTTCTGGGTGTGGTTGAGAACATGAGCGTCCACATCTGCAGCAACTGCGGCCACGAAGAGCCCTTGTTCGGTCATGGCGGCGGCGAGCGGATCGCCGAGGAATACGACACCACGCTGCTCGGCCAACTGCCACTGCACATGACCATCCGCGAGCAGACCGACGGCGGCCGGCCCTCTGTGGTGGCGGAGCCGGACTCTGAAGTGGCGCGCCGTTATCGGGACATTGCCCGTAAGGTGGGCGCTGAACTGTCCACCCGTGAGCGCAATCTCAGCGGTTCGATCTCCAGTGTTTCGGTAACCGAGCACTAAGTTCAGATTTTTCCTGCAGGCTGCTCATCGTTTGATCGCGAGCGCAGGAAACACTTGCCAAAAATGTCGTAGGCCAGGGATGGCCGGAGACAAGCGCACATGGATGTGCTCGTAGCGGTTTTTGGCACGTGTTTCCTGTGGTCGCAGCCCCCCGCTAAAGTGAGCCTGCGGGACTTCGACAGACCCCCGCCGAACAGGTAAACTACGCCTCAATTTTTCCAGTGGAAACGAGACTTCACCCATGAGCATCAAATCCGATAAGTGGATTCGCCGGATGTCCGAGCAGCACGGCATGATCGAACCGTTCGAAAGCGGGCAGGTTCGTGAATCCGAAAAAGGCCGGGTTATCTCCTACGGCACCTCGAGCTACGGCTATGACGTGCGCTGCAGCAACGAGTTCAAAATCTTCACCAACGTCCACTCCGCGACGGTCGACCCGAAGAATTTTGATGAAAACAGCTTTGTGAACTATACCGGCGACGTCTGCATCATCCCGCCGAACTCCTTTGCTCTGGCTCGCACCGTGGAATACTTCCGCATTCCCCGCAGCGTGCTCACCATCTGCCTTGGAAAGTCCACCTATGCCCGTTGCGGCATCATCGTCAACGTGACGCCCCTTGAGCCCGAGTGGGAAGGACAGGTCACCCTGGAATTTTCCAACACTACCAACCTGCCGGCGAAAATCTACGCCAACGAAGGTGTTGCGCAGATGCTGTTCTTCGAATCCGACGAGATCTGCGAGACCAGTTACAAGGATCGTGGCGGCAAGTACCTGGGTCAGACTGGCGTGACCCTGCCGCGGACATGAACGCCAACCAGTTCCTGAAAGCCGTTTCCCAACTGCAGGGATGGCGCGAATGCGCCTTCCTGCTGGCGCTCGCCGAGCGCTCCTTTCCGAATTATGCGCTGTTTGCCGATGCGGTGGGCCTGAAGACCGGCGCCAAGATGCAGCAACTGCTGGACCTGGCCTGGGACATGCTGCAGAAGGATGCGGCCGAATCCGCCATTCCCCAATTGCTGGCCAAGCTCGAAACACTGTCCCCGGACGTGGACGCCTACGATGCCTACGGCGTGTATCCGGCGTTCGATTTCTGCCAGTTGCTCGAGCAGGCCCTGCTCAACCGCCTGAACCCGGCGAAACACCGGGCGACAGAGGCGTCGCAAATGGCCACGGGCACCGTCATGAATTTTGTCGAGCTGTCCGAGGGCGACGAGCTCGACGAGGATGAACTGGTGCGCCTGCTTGACCAGCATCCCCTGATGAAAGAAGACAAGGCCTTCCAGCGCGACATCGTGTTGGCGCTGAAGCGCCAGCGTACCCCCACAGAGCAGTTCATCGAGAAGCTGCGGGACGATGCTGCCAACGACGGCGTCAGTAACCTGGGGATTTCGCTGGCCGAGTAAGCTCCGCCATCGGGGACCGGCTACACTGTCCCTGGTGCTGATTTTTTATTCACCGGGTGTGCACGACGGATTTAACGCCATGAAACTCTCTGCATTTGGTCGCAAGTTTACAGCCGATGCCGGTATAACCTCGCTGATGGACGATCTGGGCAATGCCATGGCGTCCGGCGATGACATGATCATGATGGGCGGTGGGAATCCCGGTCACATTCCTGAAATCCAGCAGCGGGTCCAGGAAATTCTGGCGGATATGAGTCAAAGCGAGGGCGATGTCCGGCGGTTGGTGGGCATCTATGATCCGCCCCAGGGTGAGAAGCAGTTCATTGGCGCGCTCGCGGAACTTCTGAATCGCGAGTACGGCTGGGGCCTTGAGCCCGAGAATATTGCGCTCACCAACGGCAGCCAGGCCGCCTTCTTCATGCTGTTCAACATGTTTGGCGGCGATTACGGTAATGGCCAGCACAAGCACATCCTGTTGCCCTTGGCCCCCGAGTACATTGGTTACGCGGACGCCGGCATTGAGCCCGGTCTGTTTCACGCGGTTCAGCCCGACATCTCGTTCACCGATGCCCACGAATTCAAGTACCGTGTCGACTTCGATGCGGTCGAAGTCACCGGGGAAACCGGCGCGATCTGTGTTTCCCGGCCCACCAATCCCACCGGCAATGTCGTCACCGACGATGAGCTGGCCAGGCTCGAAGCATTGGCCCGTGAGCACGATGTGCCGTTGATCGTGGATGGGGCTTACGGCACGCCGTTCCCAAGTCTGTTGTTTGTTGATGCCAAGCCGACCTGGAACGACCAGATCATCCTGTGCCTGAGCCTCTCCAAGCTCGGGTTGCCGGCGGCAAGAACCGGGATCGTGATTGCGGCCAAGCCAGTTATCAAGGCGCTGTCCGGCGTCAACGCCATCATGAACCTGGCGACCGGCAGCTTTGGCGCGATGCTGGCAGATCCACTGGTCCGGTCCGGTGAGATTCTGTCCCTGAGTCGGGACGTGGTATGTCCGTTCTACAAGGCAAAAATGGAAAAGGCCGTTGCGACCTTTCGCCAGGCCATGGGCGAAGATACGTGCCGCTGGTACATTCACAAGCCCGAAGGGGCCATGTTCCTGTGGTTGTGGTTCCCGGACCTACCCATCACCAGTCTGGAGTTATACCAGCGCCTGAAAGCGCGCGGCGTGCTGGTGGTGTCCGGTCACTATTTCTTCCCGGGCCTGCCGGACGATAACTGGAAGCATCGCCATGAGTGCCTCAGGGTGACCTATTCTCAGGACGATGCCCGCGTTGCCGAGGGCCTTCGGATCATTGCAGATGAAGTCAAGGCGGTCTGGGCCGAGGCCAGTGGCGGGGCCTAGCTGCCGAGGTCGGCCCGGTGCAACTTCAGCTCGTAGCTACTGCCGTCAGGTTCAACCTGAAGAAGGCGGACCAGCAGAAAGTCTTCATCAGGCGCAAACCACATCAGCGTCTCACGCTTTGATGACTCATCCCGCACTTTCTCTGCTTTCAGGGTCGGGATGGGGCCGCGGGAGGTTTCCAATGGTTCCCGGTCAAGAACCGCGAAACGGTCGTGGTCGTAATCACCGCCATCAATGACCTGGTACGTCAGGTCACGCTTGCCGGACTTGATGTCCTGGCTCAGTTGAAGCTGGAAGCCCAGCGGGTCCAGCACGCCTTCCGACAGCTCCAGTTCAAACGCCTTGCCACGGTATTTGCCGGTGGCAATCCCCGCGTCCCAGTCAAAATCAATCGATTGTTCCCGGTCCTTGATCAGGAAGCCGGACAGACGATACCGATAGCGCAACGGGATGACCCGGTTGTCTTCCCATTTCAGTATCAGCGATTCGTCAATATCGGCAATGAAGGAGTCGACGTCGGTGCGGTAGAGCCAGACGCCATTTCCCTGGTCGCTGAGGGTGCGCTTTGCGGTGCCGTTGAGGGACACGCCCTTGTTCATCGAGGCGGTGTAAGTGGCCTGGTAAGGGGTAAGGGTGGAGCCGGGCTCCTCTGCATGGGCGGGAATGTTCAGTAATGCCTGGAGCAGCAGTGTTGCTGCCACGGCAGGCAGTATCTTTGCGGTCCGTCGAATCAGATGCATAACTGGTAACCCAAAAGCCGTCTCTAATGGCGACAGTTTAGCGGGTTACCAGCGGTGGGGAGATGACAATCCGTTCAGGGTGGGACTCAGTTATCAGGAAGCCGCATCGGGGTGGTCAGAAGCTCTCCGTCGAACAGCACGTAATCGCTTCCGAGCTGGATTCGGCCCTCGCAGAACCAGCGAACCACAATCGGGTAGAGAATGTGTTCTTTCGCCTGCACCCGCTCTGCCAGCGTCTCCGCGGTGTCATCGGGGGCGACGCTCACTTCGGCCTGTGCGATGACCGGTCCGCCATCCAGTTCCTCGGTGACAAAGTGGACCGACACGCCGTGTTGGGTGTCTCCGGCGTCCAGCACCCGTTGATGGGTGTTCAGGCCGGTGTATTTGGGCAGCAGTGACGGATGAATATTCAGCAACTGGCCTCGGAAAGCCCGAACAAAATCCGTGGTCAGAATGCGCATGAATCCGGCCAGTACGATCAGATCCGGATTGTGCCGCCGGATTTCAGCCATCAGGGCCCCATCGAAGGCTTCCCGTGAGTCGTACTTCTTGTGATCGACCACGAACGTCTCGATGTGGGCCTGAGCGGCGCGTTCCAGTGCAAAGGCGTTCGGGCGGTTGCTGCCAACGGCGCAGATCTGACCGGGAAAATCCCGCTCCCGGCTGGCCTCCATCAGCGCCTGGACGTTGGTGCCGCTGCCGGAAGCCAGGATCAGGATTCGGGGCATGGGAGCCTGATCTGCCTTCATGCCGAGAGCAGCCCTGGTGCGTAGCGAACCACGGGGGCGGCGTCCGCGGAGTCCGCTGCTTCGATCACGCCCACCTGCCAGGCGTGTTCTCCTAGCGCTTTCAGGGTATCGAGTGCGAGGTCTTTCTGGTTGGACGGCACGCAGACAATCATGCCAATGCCGCAGTTGAAGGTTCGGTACATTTCCTCGGTGGCAACGCCGCCGGCGTCCTTCAGCCACTGGAAGACCGGGGGCAGGGTCCAGCTGGCGGTGTCGATAGCCGCTACGCTGCCATCCGGAAGCACCCGGGGAATGTTCTCGGGGAGGCCGCCGCCGGTGATATGGGACAGAGCCCGGACATCCACTTCCCGGATCAGCTGCAGAAGGTTCTTGACGTAGATGCGAGTCGGAGCCATCAGGGCGTCGCCCAGGGTGGTGCCGTCCAGGGCCTGATCCAGATTGGCATTGCTTACTTCCAGGATTTTACGAATCAGGGAGTAACCATTGGAGTGTGGGCCGGATGAGCCCAGCGCCAACAGAACGTCGCCAGCCTGGACCCGGCTGCCGTCAATGATTTCGCTGCGCTCGGCAACGCCGACACAGAAACCGGCGAGATCGTAGTCGTCGCCTTCATACATGCCCGGCATCTCTGCCGTTTCGCCGCCAACCAGGGCGCAACCGGACTGCTCGCAGCCCTCGCCAATGCCGGACACCACCTGGGCGGCCACATCCACGTTGAGCTTGCCGGTCGCGTAGTAATCCAGGAAGAAAAGCGGTTCGGCGCCGCCCACCACAAGATCGTTTACACACATGGCCACCAGGTCAATGCCAATGCTGTCGTGTTTCTGCAGTTGCATCGCCAAACGCAGCTTGGTGCCAACGCCATCCGTTCCGGAAACCAGGACTGGCTCATTGTATCCGGCCGGAATTGAAACCATGGCGCCAAACCCGCCCAATCCGCCAAGGACTTCCGGGCGCTTGGTGCGCGCGGCCGTCTGCTTGATGCGATTGACGAGTTCATTGCCTGCGTCGATATCAACGCCGGCATCACGGTAGGTCAGGGAGGGCTTCTGTTCGCTCATGGGGTACTTTAACCGTTGGCCAGTGGGTCAGGCGGCGGATTTTAACAGGTGCGGTGTGGCGCTCCAAATGTAATTCCCCCTACCGCGTGCCGGCCGGAACGCTAAGTGGTCAACGTATTGCCAATATTGCTTTTCTGAAACCCTGGCCTGCTACTCACGTCCTGGGCCATGGTGTATCCTATGCGCCATTCATGCGAACTGCAGGGTGTTTCATGTCAGTATCAGGACCTAAGTCGGCGTACCAGTCTGGACCGGCCGCGTGGGCTTTCATGTTGGGGCTCATTCTCGCAGCCTTTTGTGTGCCCGCCTCCGCGGTCACCGTGTCCGGCCTCTACTCGGTTGAAGTGCCCGTAACCGGGTCATCCCCAAACGAACTTGCTGTCGGCTATGCCGATGGTCTCGCCAGAGTCTTCGTTCGTGTGTCCGGAACCCGGGATGTGTTGGATCAGGAGGGCGTGGAAGCCTTGCTGGCGGATGCCGAGTCCCTGTTGCTGTCGTATCAGTACCTGCGTGGTGAGAATGGCGACAACCGGCTTCGCATGGCGTTCGGGGCGGTTGGTGTCAACCGTGCCCTGGCGTCCATTAATGCGCCGGTGTGGGGCGCAAACCGCCCCCTGACCCTGGCTTGGGTGGCCGTTGAGGACCGGGGTGCCCGGTCTCTGATCACCGAGAGTCCGGATTCCGGTGCCGCCGGCGGCCAGCAGACGTCGTCGACCTGGCAACGTGCGTTCGATCAGGCCGCTCTGGACCGGGGCCTGCCGGTGGCGTTGCCTCCCGCGAGGTTCAGCGGCGATCGCGAATTGCTCTCCGACCTCTGGGGGCAGTTCGTTAATCGAATCAATGCGGTTTCCGGTGATATTGAGCACGACGTCATGGCGCTGGTCCGGGTCAACCGGACCGGCGGTCAGTGGCGGGCTGGCTGGGTGTTTGAGGGTATGTCCATGGACGGTGGGGAGGAATCGGTGACCGCACCGACTCCGGAAGCCCTGGCGCAGACTGTCGTCAATCGCTGGGCCGAGCGTTACGCGAACCGGTACGCCGTTGCCGCCGGCGAAGTCGGGGAGTCCCCTCAGGTGGATATTGTCCTGCGCGGCGTCTCATCCGTTGAGGATTATGGCAAGATCAACGACGTCCTCGAGGGGCTGACGCCCGTGGTGAACGTTGGCGCGACGCGGGTCAAGGGCGATCAGTTGACGCTCCGTGTGGCGTTTTCCGGTGAGCTGGACCAGCTCAAGGAATACATTGCCCTGGATCCCCGTTTTGTTGCGATGGAAGGGGAGCCGAGTGGCCCGGACGTAACCTCGTCAGAGCCTTCCGGGGCGGACGTGGTGCCGGGACCGGCCGCCACCGAGGTTGCGGAGTCGGCCGACGCTGAGGCCGACGTTACACCCGGGGCTGACGTCGCTCCGGAGGCCGAGGCGGACACGGCTACCGGGGCAGAAGCCGCGGAGGGGAATCAGTCCATGTTTTCCTATCAGCCAATGCCGGTCGATGAGCAGGAGGCCGAGCAGGCGTTCGAATCCCTGTATCAGGTGCTGTATTATCGTTGGGAAACAACGCCCGTCATCGGGAAGGGTGACGGACAGTAAGGCGCTACCGGAGGGAGCCTTGTGAGTTTGGAACGCTGGCGCTGGATTCCCAATGCCCTGACGTTTTTGCGCATCCTGCTGATTGCTCCCTTCGCGGGCGGACTGCTGTCCGAGAACTATCGACTCGCGTTGCTGATTTTTGTCGTGGCGGCGGCCACCGATGCGTTTGATGGCTTCCTGGCCCGGCATTTCAACTGGCGGTCCAGGTTCGGCGCGATCGCCGACCCCCTGGCCGATAAAGCCCTCCTGTTGACGGCTTACCTGATGCTCACGTTGACCGGCGTGCTGCCGGTGTGGCTTTTCGTTCTCGTTCTCGGCCGCGATTTCCTGATCGTGGTCGGCGCTCTGGCTTATCATTACGGTATCGGACGCTTTGACATGCAGCCCAGTATCCCGGGCAAGCTCAACACCTTCATCCAGATTCTAGTGGTTCTTGCCATCATTGTGCTGCTGGCGGGCCTGCCCATGCAGCCCTGGGTCCTGGACGCCGGCATCTTGCTGGTGGCGGTGTCGGCGGTCTTCAGTGGCTTGCACTATGTGCTGGTGTGGGGTGTGCGGGCGTGGAGGGCCAGGCGGTCGTGAAAGCATCGCAGCTGTCGCTTGGAATCAAGCTCCGTGATGATGCCCGCTTCGGGAACTTTCACGGCGACCGGAACGCGAGTGCGGCGTCGCGTCTCAAGGCTATCTGTGATCAGCCGGACGGCATCCCGGTTGTGGTGATTTCCGGAGATTCGGATACCGGCAAGAGTCATTTGCTCCAGGCCGTCTGCCACGATGCGGAGAGCAGGGGGCGGGCTGCCGTGTGCATCAGCATTGCCGAGCTGGAACCCTTTGGCCCCGAGGCACTGGGCGGGCTGGAGGGTGCGGACGTCATCTGCCTTGATGACCTCGACCGCATTGCTGGCCAGGAAGCTTGGGAAGAAGCGGTGTTTCACCTGTATAACCGGGTTCAGGACCGTGGTGGCCTGCTGGTCGTCAGCCTTTCAGAGGTTCCCTCCGCGGCCTCGTTCAGGCTCCCGGACCTGGTGTCGCGACTCACACACGGCCTGACCGTTCAACTCGGTATCTATCGGGATGACGATCGACTTCGCATCCTGATGGCCCGTGCGGAACAGCGGGGCCTGGTGATCGGAGACGACGTTGCCGGGTTCATTATGCGGCGGGCCCCGCGCCGATTGGGAGATTTATTGGCAATTCTGGACACTCTGGATGAGAATTCGCTTCAGGCCCAGCGACGACTGACCATTCCGTTCGTCAAGACGGTGATGGGCTGGTAAACGGAATGTTGGCCTAAAAAACTAGAAAGTGCGCAAGGGAGAGACGACATGAGACGGGTTGTATTCAATCAGAAGGGCGGTGTAGGCAAATCCAGTATCACGTGTAACCTGGCGGCCATCAGTGCGGCCCGAGGCAAGCGGACGCTGGTGGTGGATCTGGACCCCCAGGGCAATTCGACCCACTATCTTCTGGGCAAGCCTGCGGGCGAACTCCGGGATACGGTCGCGGACATGCTGGAGCAGACGGTGGCCTTTACCGTCTTCAACCGCCGTCCGGATGAATTCGTACATGCGTCTCCCTTCGATAACCTCTTTGTGATGCCATCCAGTCCGGAGCTGGACTTTCTGGAGCGGAAGCTGGAGGCCAAGCACAAGATCTACAAATTGCGTGAGGCCCTGAAGAAACTCGGTGAGACCTTCGACGCGATCTACATCGACACGGCTCCGGCACTGAACTTTTACACCCGTTCCGCCCTGATTGCGGCCCAGCGGTGTCTGATCCCCTTTGATTGCGATGATTTCTCCCGCCAGGCCCTGTACAACATCCTGAATGAAATTCGTGACCTGCAGGAAGACCACAACGAGGATCTGGTGGTCGAGGGTATTGTTGCCAACCAGTTTCAGCCGCGCGCCAGCCTGCCAAAGCAACTGGTCCGGGAATTGATGGAAGAGGGCCTGCCGGTTCTGCCGGTACGGCTGTCGAGTTCCGTCAAGATGAAAGAATCGCACCAGAGCCGGCAGCCGCTCATTCACATGGCTCCCAAGCACACCCTGACCCGTCAGTACGAAGATCTGTTCCGAGTACTGAACGGTGAGACGGTGGAGCTGGAGCCCCTGGCCGATTAAAAAGGGTTGTTATGAGTGATGCCAGTGATCAGGTCGGCCTGGTTGCCGACAGTCTGCTCCGAATCGAGATGGAGCTGCGCCAGCTCGGGCTGTGGGACGAGGAGCCGCCACCGCCGGAGGCGATGCAAAGCACCCAGCCTTTCTGCGTCGACACGCTGGAATTCACCCAGTGGATTCAGTTCGTGTTCGTTGAGCGAATGAAGGTGATCATCGAGAATGACCACCCTCTGCCGGCCGTATCGGGGATCGCTCCGATGGCCGAAGAGCATTTTCGCAGTCGGCCGGAATCCGGTGTCGGCCTGATCCGTGAGCTGGAAGAAATCGACCGGCTGTTGTCCGGAAACTGATCAGTCGAGGCGCATGGACAGATCCGTTGCCTTGACGTCTTTGGTCAGGGCGCCGATCGAGATGTAGTCGACACCGGTTTCCGCGACCGTCACCAGCGACTGTGCGTTGATGCCGCCGGAGGCCTCCAGGCGGGCCCGGCCATTGGTCAGGGCAACGGCGGCGCGCATATCCTCGAGGGAAAATTCGTCCAGCATGATGATGTCGGCGCCGGCCGAGAGCGCCTGCTGCAGCTCGTCCATGGACTCCGTTTCCACTTCCACCGGCCGGCCCGGGGCAATCCGCCGGGCTTCGCTGATCGCCCCGGCGATCGAGCCGCACGCCGAGATGTGATTTTCCTTGATCAGAAACGCATCCCACAGCCCAATTCGATGGTTGTGGCAGCCACCACAGGTGACGGCGTATTTCATCGCGAGGCGTAGTCCGGGAAGGGTTTTCCGGGTGTCGAGCAGGCGCACGCCCGTGTGAGCCACTTTTTGGGCGTAATTGGCGCATACCGTGGCAACGCCGGAGAGCGTCTGCAGCCAGTTCAGGGCTGACCGTTCTGCGGTCAGCAGGCTGCGGGCCGGTCCCTGCATCCGGAACAGAACCTGGTCCGGGGAGACGGTGTCGCCATCCGTAACCTGCCAGTCCAGCTTCACGGTCGGGTCGACCTGGCGGAACACCTCGGTGACCCAGTCGCAACCGGCGATGGTCGCGTGTTCACGGGTGATGACCCGGCCCGATGCCAGTTTGTCCGCGGGAATCAACTGAGCGGTGATGTCGCCATCGCCAATGTCCTCACGCAGACTCTGGGCGACATTCTCAACTCGGGCTTGGCGTAGAAGTTCTGCAGGGATCATGGCTTCGGGTCCGATCAAATCAGGTTGGAACGTGAATAACGGGGGATTCTATAGGCCCGGCACGGATTCGCCAAACGGTACGGGGTGAAACGGGGTGATACAGGGTGAACTGTTAAACTGTGACCAGCGTCTGATGTACACAAAAGGTGACAAAATCTGACACAAGCTGACGTAGACAGCTCGTATGATGAAACACTCAGGGACGTCCCCCCCGCATTTCGCGATCAGACTCGGAGCAGCTCAATGGCGCGCGATAACAACATTGTCAGTTTCTCTGGCCAGAAGCCGCCGCAGAGATTTTCCCTGCCTCAGGCATTGGTGCGTTTACGTGACGCATCGGGTCAGTCCCTGAAGCGGGTGCTGGCAAACTTCTTTGATCGTTCGGACGACGCCCTCTTCGAATTGGCCGACCGCGCCAGCAACACCGTGGACCAGTCCGCCTATTTTGACGCCATGCGGGAGCTGCGACTCCGGCGCAAGGCCATGGTGGTTTCCATGCTCCAGTACGTCAGCCAGGCCTTCAACGACATTGGCAAGTTCCGGCCCCGGGATTCGTCCGGCATTCTTGACGAAGTGGATGAGGACTCCCTCAGCCTCGTGGATCACTCCCAGCTCGAGCAACAGGTTGCGATTGAAAACCTGATCAACAAGTTGCGTACCCGGTATTCCGACCAGATCCGGTTGCTGACGGCGCGGGTCAATCATGTGGTGCCTTCCATTGAGCTGGCCAACAGCCAGATGCCGCTCAGCCCGGAAGTCTTGTGTGGTGGGGTGGCGGAAGCCTGTGCGGACCTCGATATCGATATTCGCGCCAAGCTGGTTGTTCTCAAGTTGTTTGACCGGCTGCTGGCCGACACACTCGGAGATTTCTACCAGGAAGCCAATCAGACGCTGATCACCGAGGGGATTCTCCCCGATATGAAGCGGCCACCGTCCGAATCGTCGGGCGGGAAGAAATCGTCCGCGGGCACCGGGGCGAAGGCCAGTGACGCCAAATACCCGGGTACCGGTTCCGGGAGCGAAGGCCAGGGATCTCAGGCGACGTTTTCGGAGCTCAGTGCGCTGCTGCACCAGGGCGGCGAGGGTGCGGGATCCGGCCGGGCCGTTACCGGTGAAGGCTATCTGGATACGGACCGACTGATGGCTCGGTTGAGTGAAATTCAGACGGCGTCCGGCCAATGGGGCGTCGACGAGATCATCACCCTGAACGATCAGCTCAAACCGGTGCTGACCGTCGAGCAGGGCAAGTTTGCCAACGTGGGACAGGTCGATAACGACGTCATTAACCTGGTTGGCATGCTGTTCGATTTCATTCTTGAGGACCGGCAACTGCACCCGGTCATGAAATCGCTGATCAGTCGCCTGCAAATTCCGGTGCTCAAGGTCGCCCTGACCGACAAGAACTTTTTCAACCGGGGTGGTCACCCCGTGCGCAAGCTGCTGAATGAACTCGCACTCTCGGCCATCGGCTGGACCGAGAAGCGCTCCGGGCAGCGGGATCCGCTTCGGGACAAGATTGAGTCGGTGGTTGAACGCATTCTGAATGAATTCACCGACAACGTTGGGTTGTTCGAAGAGCTGCTGACCGATTTTAGCCACTTCATGGACCTCGACCGTCGGCGCCGGGAGCTGGTCGAGCAGCGCCTGCGTGATGCCGAAGAGGGACGTGCCCGACAGGAGCGGGCGTCCGAGGCGGTCGACGCCATGATTCGCGACCTGGTCATCAATCGGAACATTCCGGCACCGGTCGCGCAGCTCCTGCAGGAAGCCTGGCGGAAGTACCTCCAGTGGCTGGTGCTGCGGGAAGGGGAAGACAGCCAGAGATGGGCTGATGCCTGTGATCTGACCGAGCGGCTGGTCTGGAGTGTCGACCCGCAACCGGTATCTGACACAACGCGTAGCGACCTGCTGAGAGCCATTCCATCCATCGTCGACGACCTGCGTCGGGCCTTGCAGGAGATTTCCTGGGATCCGTTTGCGACCGACTCGATCATCCGTGATCTGGAGCTGGCTCACGTTGATGTGTTCCAGCGCCTGGTAACGGCCCCCGCCCGTTCCGAGCCGCCCGTAAAAGCGCCTGCCAGTGTCGACGTGCCCCGGGAGGCGGAGGCCGAGCATGCGCCGGCAGACGCCGCCGTTGAGCCGGACGCGGAAGGCGAGACGGCCCTTGCCGATACGTCGCATCCGGAAGAGCCGTTCGATCAGAGTGCGAATCACGTGGCCCCCAAGGTTGTGGAAACGGACACCGCTCCGCCAGCAGACGGGATCGCACAGGAGTGGCTCGACCGTGCCGATGCATTGCGGGTGGGTTCCTGGATCGAGATGTCGAAGGACGGTGGCAAAGTTCGTTGCAAGCTGGCGGCGTTTATCAAGGCCACCGGTAAGTACATTTTTGTGAACCGCAGTGGCGCCAAGGTCGCGGAATACCATCGCCAGGACCTGGCTGCCGCCATGGCTTCGGGCGAAATTGGCATGCTTGATGACGGTCTGATCTTCGATCGCGCCCTGGAGTCGATCATCGATAACCTGCGCAGCAGTCGCAAGGACTGAAGTCGTAGCAAGACCGGCGACTTTGTGCTTCAATCAGGGCATTCTGTAATGCCCTGATACTTTTGGATTTACCTTGCCTCGATCAGACACAGCCCCAGCCTCACCGGTCGTTTCTTCCAGCGACATAAACACACTTCGTGAAACCGGGAAGTTACCCGCGGCGCGCTGGTGCCCGTCACCCAATTTCGGCCCCCGCCCCGAGGGTGCCGCCATTAGTCTGCTGGTCGTGCACAACATCAGTCTGCCCCCGGGCCAGTTTGGTGGCCCCGAGATTGAAGAATTCTTCTGCAATCGTCTGGATCACTCGGCACATCCGTATTTTGAAACCATTGCCGGCATGCAGGTGTCGGCACACGCCCTGATTCGTCGGGACGGTTCACTGGTGCAGTTTGTCAGCCTTCTTGAGCGCGCCTGGCACGCCGGTCGTTCGTGTTTCAAGGGGGAGGAGGAATGCAATGATTTCTCCATCGGTATTGAACTGGAAGGGACGGACGATATTCCCTACTCGGAATCCCAGTACCGGAGTCTGGCTCAGCTTGCGCACGTGATCATGTTGGCCTGGCCGGCGATAACGGCTGAGCGATTAACCGGGCATTGCGACATTGCCCCCGGTCGAAAGACCGATCCCGGTCCTGTGTTTGACTGGCCGCATTTCCGCACCCTGCTTGCGGACGTTGCGGCAAGCAACGAGAGGCGAGGCTGAATGGTTCTGATCGTATTCCTGCTGGCCTACATGGTTCGGCGCCGACTCGATACCCACAACAGACTCTCCAGCGACACACTCTGGCGGCACTGGTTCCATCGCGCTGCAAAGGTCGAGGCCGGTCATGAGTCCGGTATTGCCGGCGGCCTGGCGCTGGTGGTTCTGCCCGCGCTGATCGTGGGCCTTGGGGTGTACCTGCTCGATGTCATTGGCTGGGGGATGGTGGGGTACCCCATCGAATGGCTGGTTCTGATCCTGATGATGGGGGCACCGGGCTGGCGCCCCGTACTGCAGAGCTACTCGGTGTCCTGGCAGCGAGGCGATATGCAGGCGGCCTGGCACACCGTGGAAGACCGCTTGCCCGCCGAGGAGCGAGGCGCCTCGGCGTCCCCGGAAATCATGCACCTGACGCTGTCGAAAGTATTCCTGGTCACAGTCTTCCAGCGTTTTTTCCTGATTGGCTTCTGGTACGTGGTCGGCGGTATTGGTCTGGCGGTTCTGGCTCGCGGATTGGTGGCTCTGTCTGAGCAGTGGCCCCAGGCAGCCGCCCGCTCCCGGTTCCACAGGTTGGCGGAATGGATGGCCTGGCTTCCGGTTCGCCTGCTGTCGATAACCTTCGGCATTGCCGGTGACCTCGCCGGGTGGATGCGCGAGTTCCCCGCCAGCGTCGGCGGAATCTCCAAAAAGACGGCTGATGTCCTAATGATTTCCGCAAACGGGTCGTTAACCGGGTATGCGCTGGACCCTGAGAGGTTCTCCCGAATCCACCCGGACGAGTGGGTCGATTTTGGCGGGCGTAGCCTGGGAGCAATCCGAGATCTTCTCAACCGGAGCATGCTGGTGTGGATTTGCGGATTGGCGTTGCTGGTAATCTTCGGAGTTCTTTGATCCAGCCCCACCCGAGGCAACATTTTAACAACAATTAACGCTCAAGTTTCTGGCGCTTCAGGCGACAATATAAGAAAAGAACGATCGTTCAGTTGTTGAAGTTCCAGTGAGAGGGAAACCGTGAAGCAACTTATCTATCCTGCCATAGCACTGATGAACCGGCTGCCCATGGTCTACAAGTTCAGCCTGATCAGCATACTGTTCCTGTTGCCGATCGGTGGGCTTTCCTGGCTGGTGATGTCTCAGCTGAATCAGTCGGTCCAGACCATGATCCGAGGCGTTGAGGGGCTCCAGCAACTGACGACCGTCGAACAGCTGCTCTCGTCCTCCATGGCGTACCGGGACTATCGCGCCGCCGGCGTACTCAAGAACGAAGACGGACTGCTGGAGGCTTCCGACGCCGCCGCCGAGCGGATTGATGCGCTGTTGGGCAGTCTGACGGCGGAGCAACGCTCGTTTGATGCATCGGGATCCTGGGCGGACCAGGTGGCTGCTATCGAGGAGGATTGGAAAGCGCTGCGGGCGGATGACAATTACCAGGGCAACATCGATCCCCAGTTCAAGTATTACCAGGAGTTCGTGCAGAAGGTGATGGCGCTTCTGCCAGCGACCATCGAGATATCGGGGCTGGGCCAGGATGCGTCCCGGGAGAACCAGCTGCTCCTCGGGTTGATTCGGGAAGCCTTGCCCGAGGCCCGTGGCGTGATTGGCCAGGCCCGCTCCTATGGCACCTTTGCACTCGTCGAAGGCCAGGTGGGTTATGCCCTGAGTGAGGGGCTCAACGAAATCTACGATCGTCTGACCAACCGCAGTTCATTGCTGGCCCCGGCGATGTCAGTGGCGGCAGAGGCCTCCGGCCAGCTTTCCAATGAAGCCGGCAACACGATTGCCCGAGTCAACGACAGTTTAACCGTGGTGCGTGACGCCCTGGACGTCAATGTCATCACGCCGATGCGACTGGAAATGCCCTGGCAGGAATACGACGCCCTGATTCGTACGCAGCTTGAGAGTTACGATGAGCTGACCGCCGCCATCTTTGATGTGGTTGAGGGCAACCTCTCCACCCGACTTGAAAAGCAGGTTAACCAGCGACGCCTCATCGTAGTGGCACTCGTGGCGATCCTGCTCGTGGTTGTCTATCTGTACATCGGTTTCTTCATGTCGGTGCGCACCGCCATCAACCGGTTTACGGAGGCGGCCCGGAACGTTGCGGCGGGTGACATGACCACTCACATCAACCTGCAGAACCGCGATGAGCTTGGCGAGCTGACCAGCGAATTCAACAACATGACCGATCGCATTGCCGAGTTGATCCGCTCTGTCAGCAGTACGACGGCCGACGTGGACCAACAGGCGACACGGGTCAAGGATACGGCCGCCGCCAACAGCGAGGCGGTGGCTCGCCAGATGGAAGAGAGCGGGCAGATCAACGAAGCCATGAACCAGATGGTGGAAGCCGTCAACGAGGTCACCGAGAGCGCCCACCGGGTGGCTGACAGTGCCGGCACGGCCGAAAGTGATACCGAAACCGGCCGGCAGGTGGTTGCGGATACCGTCGAAACCATCAATCATCTGGCCTCGGAAATCTCTGGCGCCGTTGAAGTGATCAACCGGGTGAGCCAGGACAGTGACAACATCAGTCAGGTGCTGGTTGAGATCAAGGCCATTGCCGAGCAGACCAACCTGCTTGCCCTGAACGCAGCGATCGAAGCCGCGAGGGCTGGCGAGCAGGGCCGGGGCTTCGCGGTGGTGGCAGACGAGGTGCGCTCTTTGTCCCAGCGTACCCACAAGTCAACGGAAGAAATCGAGGGTATGATCTCCCGGCTGCAGAGTGGGGTGAAGGATGCGGTTTCGGCGATGACCAATAGCCGGGACGTCACCGAGACCACGGTGACCAAGTCCGGTCAGGTCACCGAAGCGCTCGACCGCATTGCGCGGGGCATCTCAATCATTGTGGACATGAGCCACCAGATTGCCCAGGCGGCGGAAGAGCAATCCGCCGTGGCCAAGGACGTGAATACGAGCGTTGCTCAGATTGGCGATCTTGGCCAGACCACCGCCGCCAACGCCGAGGAAACCCTGGGATCATCCCGGGAGATGTCCGAGCTTACGGCATCGCTTCAGCGACTGGTGGAAGCCTTCAAAGTGTGACGTGCTCACGAAAACAGAAGTCCGGCCCTCAGAGGCCGGATTTTTTTTGCTCCCACAGAATTTCCTCGCCACCGTCCCGCCGGGCCAGTACCCGGGCGATCACGAACAGCAGGTCCGACAGTCGGTTCAGGTAATGGCGGGACGCGGTGTTGATGGAATCCTCGTGCCCAAGGGCAACCACAATGCGTTCGGCTCTCCGGCAAACGGCCCGGGCCAGGTGGCACTGGGCTGCGGCGGGCGTACCACCCGGGAGAATGAAGTTCTTCAACGGGGGAATTCCCTCGTTATGGTGATCAAGGGTCTGCTCCAGCCATTCAATGTGGTCCTCGCCAATCACCTTGCTGCCGGGTATGGCGAACTCGCCGCCCAGGTCGAACAGGTGATGCTGGATGCGGCGCAGGCTCTCCACCAGGGGGTCGTTGCTGTCGAGGGTTTCGATCAGCAGGCCAATGTGGCAGTTCAGTTCGTCGGCAGTACCCATGGCCTCGACACGCTGTGCGTTCTTGGCAATGCGATTGCCATCGGCCAGGCCTGTTGAGCCATCGTCCCCGGTTCGGGTGTAGATCTTGGAAAGGCGATTGCCCATCGGCATGCTCCTGTTAGCGTGTTGACAGTTGTTTTACCCGTTCTGTCAGCATTTGGTTCACCGGTGTCGGAATTCCCAGGGACTGACCCAGGCGCACCAGGTAGCCGTTGATGTAATCAATCTCGGTGGTTCGCCCCTGCAGCATATCACTGCGCATGGAGGAGGTGTTGCCGGCAGTGGCATGCGCCACCGCTTCAATTCGGGCTCTGAGATCTGCGGGTTCACTGGCCGTCTGACCGCTTGCGGCCATCAGTTGAGCGATTTCCCGGCACAGGTCGTCGATGTGGGTCTGGAAAAAGTCCGCAGACACTATGTCGCCGTTGGGGCAGTCGAGAATCGCGGTAAACGGGTTGATGCCGGCATTGATCACCAGCTTTTGCCAGAGTCGGCCGAGGATGTTGTTTTCCGGGTGGATCCTCAGGCCGCTGACGCTCAGGCGTTCAACCACGGGGGCTGTGTAAGCCCGCCCGACGTCGGTGAGCGCGCCAACCCAGGTTTCGCCAGCACCAGCGTGAACGACCCGATCCGGTGACGGCCGGTTGGCCCCCTCGGTGGTACTGGCGGCCAGTACCGGCCGGTCTGGCCAGCGTTCCGCAACCGCCTGTTGGCTGCCAAGGCCGTTCTGAAACAGCACAATGGGGGTTGTCGAGGGCAGGGCGGCCGCAATGGCCTCAAGCGCCTCCCGCGTATCCCCGGCTTTGGTCATGACCAGTACCAGGCCCGGCGTATCTGAGGCGGTGAGCCAGGGTACGGAAACCGGGTGTTCTGTGCCGTCAAGACGTTGGAACGTGTACGCCAAAGGCTCGCTGGGCGAGGTTGCCGGTCTGGGAACAAAGACGGTTTCGTGGGCAGGCAGCGAGGCGGCCCAAAGCCGCCCCAGCGCGCCTGCTCCAAGAATGGCAATCATGCCGTTACATGGCCTCGATGTCGGCCCGCTGTTCGCTCAGACGGGCCAGGCTACCCTGAGCATCCCGGAGCTTTTCCTGCTCTTTCTCCACGACTTCGGCCGGTGCCTTTGCCGTGAATTTCTCATTACTCAGTTTGCCTTCCAGCCGTCCGATCTCCTTTTGCAGGCGTTCAAGCTCCTTGTCCAGGCGCTTGAGTTCGGCGTCCTTGTCGATCAGGCCGGCCATGGGCACCAGTACTTCCATCTCGCCAACCAGCTGAGTTGCCGACATCGGCGCCTTGTCGCCATCAAACCAATCCAGGCTTTCCAGCTTGGCCAGCGACGCGAGGAACTGACGGTTGTCGTCCATACGGCGTTTGTCGTCTGCGTCCTTGCTGCGCAGCAGAACCGGGATCTTCTTCGCCGGGGAGATGTTCATCTCGCCACGGATATTGCGCACGGCGACGATCACGCCCTTGAGCCACTCGATGTCCGCCGCCACGGCGGCATCCTGCTTGCTGCTGTCCGCCTGGGGGTAAGGTTGCAGCATGATGCTGTCGCCCGACTTGCCGGCCAGCGGTGCAATGCGCTGCCAGATTTCCTCGGTGATGAACGGCATGATCGGATGGGCCACCCGCAGCACCGCCTCCAACACCCGAACCAGCGTGCGGCGGGTGCCGCGCTTGGCTTCGGCACTGGCGTTTTCATCATTCAGGACCGGCTTGGACAGTTCCAGATACCAGTCGCAGTACTCGTTCCAGATGAACTCGTAGAGCGCGTAGGCGGCAAGGTCGAAGCGGTACTGGTCCAGATGGCGAACCACATCCTGCTCGCAGTTCTGCAGTTCGCTGATGATCCAGCGGTCCGCCAGGGACAATTCCACGGACTCGTCGTTCACGCCGCAGTCTTCGCCTTCGGTGTTCATCAGCACATAGCGGGCAGCGTTCCAGAGCTTGTTGCAGAAGTTCCGGTAACCTTCCAGCCGCTTCATGTCCCAGTTAATGTCGCGCCCGGTGGTGGCCATGGCCGCCAGGGTGAAACGCAGGGCATCGGTGCCGTGGGCGGCGATGCCTTCGGGAAATTCCTTCTGGGTGCGCTTGCCGATTTTCTCGGCCAGTTTCGGCTGCATCAGGTTGCCGGTCCGCTTCTCCAGCAAGTCGTTCAGACCGATGCCGTCGATCATGTCCAGCGGGTCAATGACGTTACCCTTGGACTTGGACATCTTGTCGCCGTGTTCGTCCCGGATCAGGCCGGTGACATACACGGTGTGGAAGGGCACCTGAGGTGTGCCGTCTTCGTTCTTCATGAAGTGCATGGTCATCATGATCATCCGGGCGACCCAGAAGAAGATGATGTCAAAACCGGTGACCAGCACATCGGTGGGGTGGAAGTTCTTCAGGCGTTCGGTGATTTCCGGCCAGCCCAGGGTGCCAAAGGTCCAGAGTGCCGAGCTGAACCAGGTGTCCAGTACGTCATCGTCCTGGGCCAGTTCAAGGTCGGCGGCGAGGCTGTGCTTCTGGCGCACTTCCTCTTCGCTGCGACCGACGTAGATGTTGCCCTCGACGTCGTACCAGGCGGGAATGCGATGCCCCCACCAGAGCTGACGGGAGATACACCAGTCCTGGATGTCGCGCATCCAGGAGAAGTACATGTTCTCGTACTGCTTGGGCACGAACTGGATGCGGCCGTCTTCCACCGCCTCGATGGCCGGCTTGGCCAGTGTCCTGGCATCGGCGAACCATTGATCGGTGAGCATCGGCTCGATGATCAGGCCGGAGCGGTCGCCACGGGGCACGCTCAGCACGTGGTCTTCTTCCCGTTCCAGCAACCCGGCTTCCCTGAGATCGGCGACGATGGCCTTGCGGGCCTCCTCGCGGGTCAGGCCGGCGTAAGCGGACGGCATCTGGCCGTCAATATCGCCGTTCTCGGTACCATCGGAATTGAATACCTCCGCGACGTCCCGGATGTTGGCGTCCTGGGTCATCACGTTGATCATGGGCAGGTTGTTGCGCTTGCCCACGGCGTAGTCGTTGAAATCGTGAGCGGGCGTGATCTTCACGCACCCACTGCCTTTTTCCGGGTCGGCGTGGTGGTCCGCCACGATGGCAATCTTGCGATTCACCAGCGGCAGCATCACGTGTTTGCCGATCAGGTGCTGATAGCGCTCGTCATCCGGGTGCACCGCCACGGCGGTGTCGCCCAGCATGGTTTCCGGGCGAGTGGTGGCGACCACCACGTAGTCCTTGCCGTCTTTGGTTGTTGCGCCGTCGGCCAGTGGATACCGGAGGTGCCAGAAGAATCCCTTTTCTTCCTTGTTCTCCACCTCAAGGTCGGAGATCGCGGTGTGCAGTTTCGGGTCCCAGTTCACCAGGCGCTTGCCACGGTACACCAGGCCTTCGTCGTACAGGCGGATAAAGACTTCCTGCACGGCCTTGTAGAAACCGTCGTCCATGGTGAAACGCTCGTGATCCCAGTCCACGGAGTTGCCCAGGCGACGCATCTGGCGGGTAATGGTGCCGCCAGAATGCTCTTTCCAGTCCCAGATGCGCTTGATGAACTCGTCGCGGCCCAGGTCGTGACGGGTTTTTCCCTCTTCGGCGGCCAACTTGCGCTCGACCACCATCTGGGTGGCGATGCCAGCGTGGTCGGTGCCTACCTGCCAGAGCGTGTTGCGGCCCTGCATGCGCTTGTAGCGGGTGAGGGTGTCCATGATGGTGTGCTGGAACGCATGGCCCATGTGCAGGCTGCCGGTGACGTTGGGCGGCGGGATGGCAATGCTATAGGACTGACCTTCACCGGAAGGGCGGAAGTACCCTTTGGATTCCCAGTTCTCGTACCACTGGCGCTCGATATTTTCTGGCTGGTAGGTTTTTTCCATGGGTTTCTGCTGGTGACCGTTGGTTGATTCGCAAGGGGAAATTAAGACGCCCGATTATACATGGTCGTCCGGGTTGCGGCGAACCTCAGCGCTTTCTCTGGTCGTGAACCCGGGCCTCAATGCCCAGTGCCCGCAGTTGCCGGAAATGGGAGCGGGCCTGGTTCAGCACGGAGGGTTCGTTATGGGCAACCAGGGCCAGTCGCTTGAACCGGTCCGCATCGGCGGGCAGCGTGCTGGACAGGATGATGACCGTGTCCCAATCCTCCGCGCCCGGCGGGCACAGCAAGATGCCAACGGGGTCCGTGCAGGTGGTGGCGGAATCCGGTACCACGCTGTGGGGAATGAACGCATCCGGGCTGAAATTCCACAGCAGGTCGTCCAGTTCCTGGGCGTGCTGCATGGTGTCGCAGACGATGCAGACGCGATCTCCCTGCTGCCAGGCCTTGTCCACCAGTTTGGCCGCGTGGAGGTTGCGGGCCGCCGGCGTATTCTGGGCGAGGATGTGGAACCAGTAACGCTGATTGGGGTCGGTTTGTCCGGAGGCGCCGGCAGCAGAGCTGCCGGCCTCCGGATGATCGCTGGGGTTACTTGCCGGCATGGGACATCAGGTAGTCGACCAGCAGGGGAACCGGGCGGCCGGATGCGCCCTTGGCCTTGCCGGAGTGCCAGGCGGTCCCCGCGATGTCCAGGTGGGCCCAGCGGTATTCCTTGGTGAATCGGGACAGGAAGCAGGCGGCCGTGATGGTGCCGGCGGATCGGTCGCCGATGTTCTGCATGTCGGCAAAGTTGCTGTCCAGCTGGCTCTGGTAGTCGTCCCAGAGCGGCAGGCGCCAGGCCCGATCGTCCGCCCGCTCACCCGCTGCAAGCAGTTCGTTGGCGAGCTCGTCGTTGTTGGAGAGCAGGCCGGAGGCGTGGTGGCCCAGGGCAACGATGCAGGCGCCGGTCAGCGTGGCCATATCAATCACCGCCGCGGGATCAAATTTCTTGACGTAGGTGAGGGCGTCACACAGGACCAGCCGGCCTTCGGCGTCGGTATTGAGAATCTCAACGGTCTGGCCGGACAGGGTGGTCACGATATCGCCAGGGCGGCAGGCGCCGCCATCCGGCATGTTTTCAGCTGCGGCTATGACGGCCACAACGTTGATCTTGGGCTTGGTCTCGGCCAGCACCTGCATGGCGCCAAACACCCCCGCGGAGCCACCCATGTCGTATTTCATCTCATCCATGCCGGCACCCGGCTTCAGGCTGATGCCGCCGGTGTCGAAGGTGATGCCTTTGCCGACCAGCACCTGAGGCTTGTCTTTTGGATTGCCGCCGCGGTACTCCATCACGATCAGGCGCGGGGGCTGGGTGCTGCCTTTGCCAACGGCCAGGATGGTGTTCATGCCCATCTTTTCCATCTGCTTTTCATCAAGCACTTCGGTCTTGATGCAGTCGTGGTCCTTGGCGAGCTTTTTGGCCTGCTGGGCGAGCCATTCCGGGTGACAGATGTTGGGCGGGGTGTTGCCCAGGTCCCGGGTGAAGTTCATGCCTCGGCCGGTTGCCAGGCCGAGGTTGAAGGCGTCCTTCAGAGCCTTGCCGCCGCCAGAGGCAGTGACCAGAACCTTGTTCAGCTTGCGGGCCGCCGGCTTCTCGCTCTTGTACTCGGTGAAGGTGTACAGCTGCTCTTCCAGGGTGCGACCAATCAGGTTCAGGCGGGCTTCCTCGGAGCTCACCGCGTCCGGGCCACTGACGGGGGTGTCTGCCAGGGTAACCAGGGCCGTTTTCGAGGGGCCATCCTTCAACGCACCGACCAACGCGATCAGGGCCTTCCGGTAGGTTGCCGGCGTGCGCTCGCTGTCTTTACCGGTACCCACGACCAGCAGACGGCTCCAGGGCCGGTCGCTGAGTGGAATGGTGCGCGTGGTGGCATTCTTGCCCGTGATGTCACCGTTCTTCTGGAGCGTCTTGATCAAACCGCCCAGAGCGTCGTCCGCCTGAGTCGTGGACTCCGGCCAGGTGCCTTTCTCGGGAAGACCGATCACAAGGCAGTCGGCTTTCGTGCTGACAATGGCTTTACTGCTCAGGCTGAAATTCATGGCAACTCCTGTTGATTGTTCTGAAGAACTGTCCGCAGTGGGCGGAGGGGATTTCCGATCTAGTTTAGCATTGGGGTTGGCAGGGAATTTATCAACCGGCAGGCCTGCCTGTGCAGTCTGGCCTGACCGTAAGCGTTCCACTCTGTCATTCGGCCCAAAGGTTACATAGAATACGCGCAGTTAACTGTTTCCTCCATGATTTTACCGGCACTGGCAGAGAGACCCATTTGAGCATTATTTTCCGTTATCTAGTTCGCCAGGTGATGATCAGTATGGTTGCCGTTTCCGGCATCCTCTTGCTGGTGTTTATGAGTGGCCGCTTCCTCAAATACTTGGGCAGTGCTGCCGAGGGCGAAATTGCCGCCGATGTCCTGTTTTCGATCATGGCGTACCGGTTCCCCGGGTTTCTGGAGCTCATCCTGCCTCTGGGGCTATTCATCGGCATTCTCCTGGCGTATGGCCGGATGTATCTCGAAAGTGAAATGACCGTGTTGTTCGCCTGCGGCGTCAGTGACCGGCAACTGCTGCTGAAAACCCTGCTGGGCAGCCTGCCGGTGATGGCGGTGGTCGGGGCCATGAGCCTCTACGTGTCGCCCTGGGGCATGAAACAGGTGGAGCAAATATTCAATGAACAGCGCCAGGCGACCGAGTTCGAGATGCTGGTTCCGGGGCGTTTCCAGGATTTCAGTGCCGGTGGCCGTGTGACCTACACGGAGGGATTGAGCGACGACAAACGTGAGTTGCAGGGCGTATTCATTGCCGAGTACGGCAAAGATGGCGAGGGCGTAACCATTTTTACCGCCGAATCGGGATCTCAGCTCATCGACCGAGAGACCGGCAGCCGGTTTCTGATTCTCGAGGGTGGCGGGCGTTTCGACGGCACGCCGGGTCAGCTCGAGTACAACGTGACCGGTTTCGAGGCCTACGGGCTGAAGATTGAAAGCGGTGAAAAGGGAACCCGTGAGCTGGAAGAGGGGATCAGCACACTGGCCCTGATGGACTCTGACAATCTCGAGGATCGGGCGCTGCTGCACTGGCGTTTCTCCCTGCCTTTGATTGTGCCGATCGTGACGCTTCTGGCGGTGCGATTGAGCCGGGTTAACCCGCGCCAGGGTCGGTTCTTTCATCTGCTGCCGGCGATGTTGGTTTACATCACCTACCTGGGCCTGTTGATTGTCGCCCGGGATGCCCTGGCGGACGGCAAGGTGCCCGAATGGATCGGCATGCTCTGGGTGCACGCGCTGTTTCTTGCTTTCGGGCTCTGGTTGCAGTTCGGTCCCGCCTGGCTGCATCGGCGTCGCGCCCTGAAGGAGGCCCGGGCCCATGCGTAGAATCGATGGTTATGTCATGCGCACCGTCGGTGGTGCGATGTTTCTGGTCATGGTGGTGGTGCTCTCCCTTGATCTTATCTTCGGTTTCATCGCGGAACTGGAGGATACCCGCAACGACTATCAGACCCTCGAGGCGCTCTGGTACGTGGCCCTGACGCTTCCCCGTCGTATCTACGATTATCTGCCCCTGGGCGCCTTCATGGGCTGCCTGGTGGGGCTCGGTTCCATGGCAAGTTCCTCCGAACTGACCGTGATCCGGGCCGCCGGGGTATCGCTCAAGCGCATCGTCTGGTCCGCCATGAAGCCGGCACTGGTGGTCGTGGTGCTGGGTGTCCTGATTGGTGAGTACATCGCGCCGCCGGCTGAACGGCTGGCTCAGAGCGACAAGGCCGTAGCGTTGGGGGCAGGCAGCAATGTGGCCTCGGCAACCGGGGTCTGGCACCGGGAAGGGGATGTGTTCATTCATCTCAACGCGGTTCAGCCCAACGGCGTGCTGCACGGAGTGTCGCTGTTCCGGTTTAACGAGGAGCGGGAGCTCCTGTCATCAAGTTTCGCCCGGCGTGCGATTTTCCAGGGTGACCACTGGAGTCTGGAGAACGTCCGCACAACCCGTATCGAGGAAACCGGAACCACGCTGGTTCGGAACCCGTCACTTCGTTGGGAGACGGGGCTGTCGCCGAGCGTGCTGAGTGTGCTGATCGTCAAGCCGGAAAATCTGTCGATGTCCGGTCTCTTCACTTACGCCAGGTACCTTGAGGATCAGGATCTGAACGCGGCACGGTACTGGCTGGCGTTCTGGAAAAAGACCCTGATGCCGCTCGGAACGGCGGTGATGGTGTTGGTCGCGATCTCGTTCATCTTCGGCCCCCTGCGGTCGGTGACCATGGGGTTCCGGGTGTTTACGGGGCTGCTGGTGGGGTTGCTGTTCAAATACATGCAGGATCTGCTCGGCCCCATGAGCCTGGTGTACGGTTTCAATCCGATGTTGGCCGTGTTGGTCCCGATTGCAGTCAATGCCGCAGTGGGTGCGGTCCTGATGCGCCGGGCCGGTTAGCGGCCCGGGCAGTCATTTGGTTTCCTTGGGGACCTGAACGACCACGCTGTTCGACAGCCGATCCGTGAGGGACAGGCCGTTGATGGGCATGAACAGGGCAATCATGGCCGGCAAGGTAATCAGCAGCGTTATCGGACCTACGTAGTAGCCCGCCAGGAGGGCGATAAAGAAAATGGCCGCGGCGGTCACATAGCGGCGCAGGGCCTGGCTCCAGCTGACGGACGTGCCGTCGAGGTTCTCGATCCGAATGCGCCAGACCTGCATGCCCAGCGTCTGACCAATGCGCGTCCAGAAGTAGGCGAAGAACACATAGAGCACCAGGAACAGCACGAAGGTCAGGCCTGGATCCCCCGACAGTTGCCCGGCTTCCGCCATTTCCTCGAAACGATCCCAGCCGGTAATCCAGCCGCCGACCATGGTGTAGGCCCAGGTGGCTACGAGTAAGACGGCGATGCTGATCAGTCCGTCATAGATGATGGCGAGGGCGCGTTTTAATAGCGTGGCTGGGGGTAATAGTTCCTCGGCGTCATGGAAGCGTCGGGGCATGGATTCTCCTGTGATGTTTCACGTTTTTCCTGTTCTCGGCGTGTGCTAGAGTAGCGGATTTGCACACGCATGTAAGTATTCGTATTCAATCGCGGACCCGCCGGTTTCACGGCGAGTTTCTGGAAAGGTATCAAAGGGCTATGAAAACCGCAGAGTTGCGACAGGCGTTTCTCGATTATTTCAGACAGCAAGGTCATACCATTGTGCCAAGCAGTTCGCTGGTACCGGCAGACGATCCCACGTTGCTGTTTACCAATGCGGGAATGAACCAGTTCAAGGATGTGTTCCTGGGCCGGGAAGAGCGCGACTACAGCCGGGCGACCACCACCCAGAAATGTGTCCGGGCCGGCGGCAAGCATAACGATCTGGAAAACGTCGGCTACACGGCGCGCCACCATACTTTCTTCGAGATGCTCGGCAACTTCAGCTTTGGCGATTACTTCAAGCGTGAGGCCATCAACTACGCCTGGACCTTCCTGACCGGTGACCAGTGGCTCAAGCTGCCGAGCGAGAAACTGTGGGTGACGGTCTACGCCGACGATGACGAAGCCTACGACATCTGGAACAAGGAAATCGGCGTGCCGGCCGATCGGATTGTCCGCATTGGTGACAACAAGGGTGCCCGCTACGCCTCGGATAATTTCTGGCAGATGGGCGACACCGGCCCCTGCGGGCCCTGTACGGAAATCTTCTACGATCATGGTCCGGATGTGGCCGGTGGCCCTCCCGGCAGTCCCGAGGAAGACGGCGACCGGTACATCGAGATCTGGAACGTCGTGTTCATGCAGTACAACCGCACCGCCGACGGCGAGATGATGAAACTGCCCAAGCCCTCGGTGGACACCGGCATGGGCCTGGAGCGGATTGCCGCGGTACTGCAGGGCGTTCACAGCAACTACGAAATCGATCTGTTCCAGGATCTGCTGAAGGCCGCCTCCGACGTGCTTGGTGGGGTTGCCACGACCGAGGCCAGCCTGCGCGTCGTGGCTGACCACATTCGTTCCTGCGCCTTCCTGATCTCGGATGGGGTAATGCCATCCAACGAGGGTCGCGGCTTTGTGTTGCGTCGGATCATTCGTCGAGCCGCCCGCCACGGCAACAAGCTGGGCGCCACCCAGCCATTCTTTTACAAGCTGACCGGCGCGCTGGCCGATTTGATGGGCGAGGCTTTCCCGCAACTGGTCAACAGCCGCAAGCAGATCGAGAAGGTTTTGCTGCAGGAAGAGGAGCAGTTCGCCAAGACCCTCGACAAGGGCTTGCGCCTGCTGGAGCAGGACATTGCGGAACTCAAGGGTGACGTGATTCCCGGCGAAACGATCTTCACACTCTATGATACCTACGGTTTCCCGGTTGATCTGACCAACGACATTGCCCGGGAGCGCGGGCTGACCCTGGATTACGAGGGCTACGAGCAAGCCATGGAGCGCCAACGCGAGCGCGCCCGGGCGGCCAGCAAGTTTGGCATCGATTATAACGCGGCCGGCCTCAACATCGAGGGCAAGACCGAGTTCACCGGGTACGATCATATTGATGGCCACGAACGCATTCGCACCGTGATTGTCGGCGGTGAAGAGAAGAACGCCGAGGCGGGTGATGAAGCCGTTGTGGTGCTCGAGCGCACGCCGTTCTACGCCGAATCCGGTGGCCAGGTTGGCGATACCGGCCTGCTGACCTGGAGCGGCGGCCGCTTCAAGGTGACTGATACGCGCAAGGAAGGGGATAACCACCTGCACGTGGGTACCCTGATTGAAGGGGAATTGTTCCCGGGCCTGGAAGTCGATGCCCGGATTGACCATGCCCGTCGCGAGCGCACCAAGCGCAACCATTCCGCGACCCACCTCCTGCATGCGGCGCTGCGCAAGATCCTGGGCGAGCACGTTACCCAGAAAGGATCGCTGGTCGATCCTGACAAGCTGCGGTTCGATTTCTCTCACTTCGAGCCGGTCACGCCTGAGCAGCTTAAGGAAATCGAACGCCAGGTGAACGAGCAGATTCTCGATAACACCCCGGTTCAGACGGAAATTACAGACATGGAGAAAGCCCAGGAAAAGGGCGCCATGGCGCTGTTTGGCGAGAAGTACGGCGATACCGTGCGCGTGCTCAGCATGGGCACCGATAGTTACTCGGTGGAATTGTGCGGCGGCACCCACGTGGCCCGAACCGGCGACATTGGTCTGTTTCGCATTACCTCGGAGAGTGGTATCTCGGCGGGTGTCCGTCGGATCGAGGCGGTCACCGGCTTCGGTGCGCTGGAATGGGTCGACAGCACCGAGCGCACCCTGCGCAATGCCGCAGGCCTGGTCCGGGCGACGCGTGACACCGTTATCGAGAAGGTCCAGCAGACCCTTGATCGCAATCGCCAGCTAGAAAAGGAAGTGGACGCCCTTAAAGCCAAGCTGGCCAGTTCTGCGGGTAGCGATCTGGCGGGTTCGGCGGTAGACGTTGCCGGCCTGAAAGTGGTCGCCTCCGAGCTGGAAGGCGCGGATCGCAAAGCCCTGATGGAAACCGCCGACCAGCTCAAGAACAAGCTGGGCGAAGGCGTGGTTGTCCTCGCCAGTGTTGAGGATGGCAAGGTGACGCTGGTGGCCGGTGTGACCAAGTCCGCCACGGGCCGGATCAAGGCCGGAGACCTCATGAAGCACCTGGCGGCACAGGTTGACGGCAAAGGCGGTGGCCGGCCGGATATGGCCCAGGGTGGCGGTAACGATCCGAGCAAGCTGGCGGAGGCTCTCGCCGGTATTCCTGCCTGGGTTGAAGAAAATATTGGATAAGCAACTGTTTGTGAGGGCGGGCAGGGGTTTATAATCCCGCTCGTTTTAACGTGTGACTGGCGAGGCCCTGCTTC
Source organism: Marinobacter arenosus (assembly GCF_019264345.1). Lineage (NCBI taxonomy): Bacteria > Pseudomonadati > Pseudomonadota > Gammaproteobacteria > Pseudomonadales > Marinobacteraceae > Marinobacter > Marinobacter arenosus. Next base: position 19,781 of record NZ_JAHVAO010000005.1, on the reverse strand, counting down.
GCTGTAAGCCCCCGTTTTGGATATTGGAAAAAATGGCGCTGTTGGTTCAGAAATTTGGTGGCACCTCGGTTGGCACAACCGAGCGAATTGAAGCGGTTGCCGACAAGGTATCCCGGTTCCGGAAAGAAGGTCATGATGTCGTCGTGGTGGTTTCGGCCATGAGTGGCGAAACCAATCGCCTGATTGCACTGGCCAGTAACATCATGGAGGAGCCGACGCCCCGTGAAATGGACGTCCTGGTCTCAACCGGCGAGCAGGTAACCATTGCGTTGTTGTCCATGGCGCTGCAGAAACGGGGCTGTGATGCACGATCCTACACCGGATCCCAGGTTCGGATTGTGACCGACAGTACCCACACCAAGGCGCGGATAAAGCAGATCGATGAGCAGCGCATGCGGGAAGATCTGGACGCCGGACGGGTTGTGGTTGTGGCGGGTTTCCAGGGCATTGATGAATGCGGCAATATCACGACTCTGGGTCGGGGTGGGTCAGATACGACGGCCGTGGCTCTGGCTGCAGCCCTCAAGGCAGACGAGTGCCAGATCTACACGGATGTTGATGGCGTTTATACAACCGACCCCCGTGTGGTTGATAGTGCTCGCCGCCTGGACCGTATAACCTTCGAAGAAATGATTGAAATGGCGAGTCTGGGTTCCAAGGTGCTCCAGATTCGGTCGGTAGAATTTGCAGGCAAATACAACGTTCCATTACGGGTTCTTTCCAGCTTCCAGGAAGGCGAAGGTACCCTGATCACTCTTGAGGATGAAAACGCCATGGAGCAACCGGTTGTTTCCGGCATCGCTTTTAACCGCGACGAAGCCAAGCTGACCATCGTCGGCGTGCCTGACACGCCGGGCAGTGCATTGCGCATTCTGAAACCGGTAAGCGATGCTAATATTGAAGTAGACATGATTGTTCAGAACGTGGGCGAAGATAACAAGACCGCGTTCACGTTTACTGTGCATCGGAACGATTTCAAGCGGGCGAAGGACGTGCTGCAGCGCGTCTCGGATGAACTGGGTGCCCGTGAGGTGGGTGGCGACAGCAAGATTGCCAAGGTCAGCATTGTCGGCGTCGGCATGAGGTCCCACGCGGGTGTGGCCACCCGTATGTTTGAAGCATTGTCCAATGAGGGCATCAATATTCAGATGATCTCCACATCGGAAATCAAGATTTCCGTGGTGATCGATGAGAAGTATCTCGAGCTGGCGGTTCGCGCACTGCATAGTGAGTTTGAACTGGACAAGCCCGCGGTAGAAGAAGAGGTCTGAGTAAGCAGATATCAGGTCGATCTGTCGGACCTCCTTGAATAAGGGAGTCATTTACTGAGCCTATGACAAAGCGGAACCGTATAAGGGGATGTGCGTCTTTTGATCAGTCAGTGGCCCCGCTATAAATGCGATAGTAAATAAAAAATCATTTGTCGGAACAGGTAGCTCTGGATAGGGAGTAAGGGATATGTTGATTTTGACTCGCCGCGTTGGCGAAACTCTGATGGTGGGTGATGAAATCACCGTAACCGTGCTCGGAGTGAAGGGGAATCAGGTACGCATTGGCGTGAATGCCCCGAAGGAAGTCGCGGTACACCGTGAAGAAATCTACCAGCGTATACAGTCGGAAAAAGGCTCGGAAGAGCCGGAGCCTGGCAATAGCTGAGAGATAAAAAGCCGTTCAAGGGAGACCTGAACGGCTTTTTTTATCGCCGGGTAAATCGGGATGGAAAAATCGCCTGTCAACCCTATGAAAACAGAAAAATTATGGTAGTATACGCCCCGTTCTCAAGGAGAGGTGGGTGAGTGGCTGAAACCAGTTCCCTGCTAAGGAACCGTACGAGCAATCGTACCGAGGGTTCGAATCCCTCCCTCTCCGCCATTTTCCATCCGGAAAGCGAGAGCAGGTTGAAGTAGCATTCAACCAGGCAAGTGATTGATGCGCGGCTGTAGCTCAGCTGGATAGAGTACCTGGCTACGAACCAGGCGGTCGGAGGTTCGAATCCTCCCAGCCGCGCCATTACTTCAGAACTTGCCCCTGTTTCAAGCGGCTGTAGCTCAGCTGGATAGAGTACCTGGCTACGAACCAGGCGGTCGGAGGTTCGAATCCTCCCAGCCGCGCCATATCAATAAAAAACCCCGCCAATGAGCGGGGTTTTTTATTGCCTGACGGTTTTTACATCTTCATGCCATGAGGGCCCATCAACTGGCCACGAATGGCCCCATCCGGGTGTTCCGGGTTGTGGATGTTGATGTAGAAATCGGCCGGATTCTCGAGAATCCGCTTCACGATACCTGCTTCCCCCGTCGGGAACTTACCTTTTTCGCCTTCGGTGAGGCAGTCTGCTGCGTCGCCATCCTCAGGCCCGGCCAGAGCCGCCACGGGGGCGCCGTTCATGCCTTTACCGGCCTCGTGGATGTGAGCGGCCATGCCTTCTTTCACCGGAACAGTCTGGATGCCTTCAACCTGAATGACATAGCAGAGTGTTGTGGGGTCGCCGTCGATGCCAAAGACGTGAGCGTGGCCCTTACCGTTGCTGTCGCCTTTGGTATCAACCAGTTCTTTGGCGCTCAGTTGCGTGCTGAGGACATGGTTGGTGTGTCCTGCATGGGCAGCGGACGCAAGCCCCAGAGAGGACGCGATGGCGGCGACGAACAATGACTTCCTGATCTTATGGTTCATGGTAACTCCCCGAAATAACTTTAGATGACAGTTTTTTGCGAGCTAACGCCCAGGTAATGCGTTTCGGGAGGCGAAATAGTTGCACCAGGTTGAAAAAAAGAGGGCTGTCGCGGTTTGCTGTGTTCAAAAGGAAGTGGGTTTGTCACAGATCAACTTCGGGGTGGTTAAAAATTGAGCAGTTCAGCTGTCGATGGCTATTCTTTAAATAGGAAGGTCATTTGTGAAAGGAGTTGGTCCCATGAATAAAACCGTTAATGGAGCCTATGACAATCATGATCAGGCCAAGAACACTTGGGACGATCTGATCGCCTCGGGTATCCCCAGAGACAATATCTTTATTGACGAAGAAGCCAGGGTGGTAAAAGTCAGTGTTCCTGCGGAGACGGAAAGAGAGATCCTTGAGATCTTTGAGCGTCACAGGCTCCACTGAATAAGGCGCAGGGAAGCATTGTAGAGAAAAGGCTGGGCGCTACTGCCCAGCCTTATGGGGTATTGCGTTACCACATCAGATCATCGGGGATCTCGTAAGCCGCATAGGGGTCGTCTTCGCCGACATCGTCGGTTTTTCGGTCATGAAGAACCACAACGGCGCTCTCATCCCGCTCCATGATTTTCCTCGCGACGCCTTCGGCAACGATGTCGTAACTGTCATTCACACACACGATGGCGAGGCGTCCACGGGACAGTTGGTCAACCATGGTGTCGTCGACAAAAATCTTCTTGATCTTCTTGTCGTGAACGAACTGGTAGGAGGTCTCGCCCCGGCTGCGGTCCAGTCGATTGGTTTCGACAAGTTGGCGAATCTGAGCCTGGATCGCTTTCTTTTCGGCCTCCTGCTGGCGCTGGCGATTGAGTTCACGATCCCGTTCGGCTTTCTCTGCGCGGGCCTGGCGGGCGCGTACTTCGGCCTCGTTCTCCTGCACAGCGCCTTTGGGTTGGGATTTCCGCTTTTTTCGCTTTTCGGTGCGAATGGCCTTGGCTTTTTTCTCGTCAGCCAGTCCGGCTTTCAGTAGCTGATCCTGTAGGGACGCCATTAGTAACTCCGTTAATTGGTGGCAAACTCTGGTATCCTGATGCGCTAGTATACGCCCTCATTATTTTGCCTCCATCACCCGTGTTCGCCGATTTCAGGATTTTCTTGTATGCCGTCCTTTAAAACGTTTGGTCTTTCCGCTGCCATGACTTCCAACCTTGAGCAGCTTGGGTTTGATCAGCCCACCGAAATCCAGGCGAAAGCCTTGCCTCACTGCCTCGCCCGACGGGATGTGATCGCCATGGCCCAGACCGGGAGCGGCAAGACGGCGGCTTTCGGCATCGGGCTCGTTGAGCACCTGAATACCCGGCTGTTTGCGGTTCAGGGGCTGGTGCTGTGTCCCACGCGGGAGCTGGCGGATCAAGTGGCCAAAGCGCTCCGGGAGCTGGCCCGGGCCCGGGATAACGTGAAAATCCTGACGCTGTGCGGCGGCGTTGCAATCGGCCCGCAAATCGGTTCCCTCAGTCACGGTGCTCATATTGTGGTTGGAACACCGGGCCGGATTCAGGATCACCTGAGAAAAGGGACGCTCACCCTCGATCGGGTGAATACCGTGGTGCTGGATGAGGCGGACCGGATGCTGGATATGGGATTCGAGGAAGCCATGGAGGACATACTGGGCAAGACTCCGGAGTCCCGTCAGACCCTGATGTTTTCAGCGACCTGGCCGGACGCGATACGGAAGCTCAGCGCGCGCTATCAGCGAGAGCCAGAGGATGTCCGGGCCGAGGCCGTGCAGGGCAACCCGGATATTCACGAACTGTTTTATGAGATTGCGCCTGGCACCGCTCACGATGCGGTAATGGCGCTGTTGTCCGAGCGTGAGCCATCGTCCTGCATCGTATTCTGCACCACCAAACAGCAATGCGATGAGCTGGCGGATGACCTGCGCCAGAACGGGTTTTCCGCGCTGGCTCTTCATGGCGACCTGGAGCAACGGGAACGGGACAGTGTGCTGGTCCGTTTCGGTAATCAGAGCTGCGCGGTCCTCGTGGCGACGGACGTGGCCGCCAGGGGGCTCGATATCAAATCCCTGCCATTGGTGATCAACGCCGAACCGGCGCGGGACCCCGAAGTGCATACCCACCGGGTCGGTCGGACTGGCCGGGCAGGGGAGCAGGGCCTTGCGGTTACCTTCTGCACGCCCGCCAAGGGCCACAAGATCAGCCGGCTGGAATCGGACCGTGGCCAGACTGTGAGCTGGGGCGACACTGAGGCCTTGATGGCGGTACCCAGGAAACCGGTTGAGCCGGCCATGAAAACCTTATGCATCGCCGGCGGTCGAAAAGAGAAGATCCGTCCGGGCGATGTGTTGGGGGCGCTCACGGGCGACGCCGGGATTCCGGGCTCCGCGGTGGGCAAGATCGACCTCTTCGATTTCCAGTGTTTCGTGGCAATTGACAAAAGTCATGCCGCCAAGGCGCTGAAGCGATTGGAAGCCGGTCGTATCAAAGGGCGAAAAATCCGCGTCCGGTACGCATGAGACGGGGCTTCGGCCGGTATGCGGCAAACTTGTCAATGAGGGCCGGGTGGCTCGGAAACTCCGTATAGCCATTTGCATTTAGGTTGCTCACTGCAGGCTAAAACGGTAAATTACGCAGGATTTTGCCTCCCGAATTGCTCTGGCAGGACCTTAGACCTTAGTCCAACTGGTCCGGCCAGGCAAATCGGGGAAATCAACAAACCATTAAAGCAGGTAGCTATTCAATATGAATAACCTGATGTCACAAGCCGTAGATCTGATGATCGCGGGCATGGGGTTTGTGTTCGTATTCCTGATCATTCTGGTATTCGCGACACTGCTCATGTCCAAACTCATAGGACGGTTTGCGCCGCCAGAGCCGGCAACCCCGGCCAAAACGCCACGTGCCAAGCCCAAGGCGCCAACGCCGGTTGACCCCGATACCGCCGAGGCCATCAAGAAGGCGATTGCACAATTCCGGTCGCGCCACAAGAAGTGAGCCGGTAATAGATAGAACCTTTAAACAGAAGGCTGACACGATGACTGACACAAAGAAACCGCTGGGAATTACGGACGTTATCCTGCGTGACGCCCACCAATCCCTGCTTGCCACCCGAATGCGGCTTGATGACATGCTGCCCATTGCCGAGAAACTCGACAAGGTCGGTTTCTGGTCTCTGGAATCCTGGGGTGGAGCCACCTTCGACTCCTGCATCCGTTACCTGGGCGAAGATCCCTGGGAGCGCATCCGCGAACTCAAAAAAGCCATGCCCAACACCCAACAGCAGATGTTGCTGCGTGGCCAGAACCTTTTGGGGTACCGTCATTACGCGGATGACGTGGTAGACCGTTTCTGTGAGCGCGCCGCCGAGAACGGCGTAGACGTGTTCCGTATTTTCGACGCGATGAACGATCCGCGTAACCTCGATCGTGCCATCAAGGCCGTTCGTAAGACTGGCAAGCATGCCCAGGGCACCATCGCCTACACCACCAGCCCGGTCCACACCATCGACATGTGGGTTGAAATGGCGAAAGAAGTTGCCGACATGGGCGCGGACTCGATCGCGATCAAGGACATGGCGGGTATCCTGAAGCCTTACGTGGCCTTCGATCTGGTTAGCCGCCTGAAGAAAGAGCTGGATATCCCGATCCACATGCAGTGTCACGCCACCACGGGCATGTCCACCGCTACGGCCATCAAGGCTGCGGAAGCGGGCATCGACAACGTGGATACGGCCATCTCGTCCATGAGCATGACCTATGGCCACTCGCCCACCGAGGCGGTTGTTGCCATTCTCGAGGGCACAGACCGGGATACCGGCCTTGACCTGAACCTGCTCGAGGAAATCGCCAGCTACTTCCGTCAGGTACGCAAGAAGTACGCGAAGTTTGAAGGCAGCCTGCGTGGTACCGATTCCCGCATCCTGATTGCCCAGGTGCCGGGCGGTATGCTGACCAACATGGAAAACCAGCTGCGTGAGCAGAACGCGAGCGACAAGTTTGATCAGGTTCTGGACGAAATTCCCAAGGTTCGCGAAGACCTGGGCTTCATCCCGCTGGTAACGCCGACCTCCCAGATCGTGGGTACCCAGGCGGTACTGAACGTTCTGACCGGCGAGCGTTACAAGTCCATCTCCAAGGAAACCTCCGCCATCCTGAAGGGCGAGTACGGCGCTGCGCCGGCACCGTTCAACAAGGAACTGCAGGAGCGTGTTCTGGATGGTAAGGAAGTCATTACCTGTCGTCCGGCAGACCTGATCGAGCCGGAAATGGACAAGCTGACTGAAGAGCTGAAGAAACTGGCGGAGGAGAAGGGCATCAAGCTGGCGGAAAACACCGTCGACGACGTGCTGACCTACGCTCTGTTCCCGCAGATCGGTCTGAAGTTCCTGGAAAACCGTGGCAACCCGGATGCGTTCGAGCCGGTTCCGACCGCCGAAGACGCGGCTCCTGCCAAGAAGGCCGGAGGTCCGGAGACCTACACCGTTGAAGTGAACGGCAAGAAGTTCGTGGTGGCGGTATCCGAAGGTGGCGAGATCACCCAGATCCAGGGTGAGGGCGGTGCTGCTTCCGCGCCTGCTGCTGCCGCTGCGCCGGCACCTGCGGCGGGTGAAGGTGAACCCGTGGTTGCACCTCTGGGTGGCAACATCTTCAAGGTTCTGGTTTCTCCAGGCGACGTGGTTGAAGAGGGCGATGTGATGATCATCCTCGAGGCCATGAAGATGGAAACCGAGGTTCGCGCACCGAAAGCCGGTACCATCGGCGAAGTCTTCATCAAGGTCGGTGATGCCGTCTCCCCTGATGATGAAATGCTGACAATCGCATAAGGGCCAGCATTCCATGGATAAATTAATGACGCTCTGGACAGGTAGTGGCCTGTTCAATATAGAACCCGGCCAGGTGGTGATGATTGCCATCGGCCTGCTTCTGCTGTTCCTTGCGATTCGCAAGGGTTTTGAGCCATTGCTGCTGGTACCCATCGGGTTCGGCGGCATTCTGGCGAATATTCCGGAGGCAGGGCTTGCCCTGACTGCGGCAGAAAATGCCATCCACTTCGCGCTCAAGAGCGAAGCGACTCAGATTCTCGCTGCTCTGGCAGCCCCGCTGGACGTTGCCTACCAGGCCGGTCAGGCGGTGACGCCGGAACTGAAGGAAGCCTTCAAGGTGGCGGTGAAAGAGGCGAGCTATTCCGAAATGGCGATGGCGAATTCCATTGCCCAGGATTTCGGGTATGGCAACGGCATGCTCTATAACTTCTACTCGGTGGTTATCGGAAGCACAGTGGGTCCGCTGTTGATCTTCATGGGTGTAGGCGCGATGACCGACTTCGGTCCTCTGCTGGCGAACCCGAAGACCATGCTGCTGGGCGCTGCGGCCCAGTTCGGTATCTTCGGTACCGTGATTGGTGCGGCCTTGCTGGACTGGACCGGCGTTCTGGAATTCAACATTCTGGAAGCGGCTGCCATCGGTATCATCGGTGGCGCGGACGGCCCGACCTCCATCTATGTGGCGAGCGTACTGGCGCCGCATCTGCTGGGTGCAATCGCGGTCTCCGCCTACGCTTACATGGCGATGGTTCCGATGATTCAGCCGCCGATCATGAAGGCGCTGACCAGCCACGAAGAGCGGGCCATCAAGATGACCCAGCTGCGTCCGGTCAGCAAGAAAGAAAAGATCATCTTCCCACTGGTGGTTCTGATTGCCGTGGTTCTGTTCCTGCCTGACGCAGCGCCGCTGCTGGGTATGTTCTGCTTCGGTAACCTGATGCGCGAGTGCGGTGTGGTCGAGCGTCTGAGCGATACGGCCCAGAATGCACTGATCAACATTGTGACCATCTTCCTGGGGTTGTCCGTTGGCTCCAAGCTGATGGCGGACAAGTTCCTGGATGGCCAGACCCTGGGTATCCTGGGCCTGGGTATTGTTGCCTTCGGTGTGGGTACCGCGTCGGGTGTTCTGATGGCGAAGCTGATGAACAAGCTGAGCAAAGAGCAGATCAACCCGCTGATTGGTTCAGCCGGTGTATCCGCGGTGCCGATGGCGGCGCGGGTTTCCAACAAGGTTGGTCTGGAAGCTAACCCGCAGAACTTCCTCCTGATGCACGCCATGGGTCCAAACGTGGCTGGTGTTATCGGCTCTGCGGTTGCTGCTGGTGTGATGATCAAGCTGCTTAGCTGATCTTCTTGCCCCTGCAGTACCGAGAACCCCGCCTTTGTGCGGGGTTTTCTTGTTTCAGGACTGCGAGTTGGGAGTTTGAGTCGGTGTGAGCCCTCCTTTCAGGAACCGCTACGAGCACATCCATGTGCGCTTGTTTCCGGCCATCCATGGCCTGCAACATTCCTGAAAGGAGGGCTCACACCGACTCTTCGAGCTTCCCGGGTAACGCGAGGTAACCTTTCCATTAATGAAAGTTCCGGGAGCTGACGGGAAGGGTTTTGATCAGGTGACTCAGGTCCGAGAGTTTTCCTGCCATCACGTGAACGATGTTCCCCTCTCGTTCAAGCACTCCCTTCACATGCAACAGGCGCGCGGTTAACAGCGGCTTCCGTTGCCGCCGGGCGGTTTCCAGCCAGACTACGACGTTCACATTGCCGGTTTCGTCTTCGAGGGTCACGAAGGTAACGCCGGAGGCGGAGCCGGGGCGTTGCCGGCCGGTGACGAGACCGGCGACCTGCACGGGGATGCCGGCTTTGGTGGTCTGGAGTTGTTCGGCGCTGAGGCAGAACCGGAGATGGCCTTGCTCCCGGAGCAGGGCCAGTGGGTGGCGCTGCAGGCTCAGGCCCTGGCTGGCGTAGTCGGCGAGAACGTTCTGGCCCTCGGTGGGTTCCGGCAACTGTTCGCACGGCTCCGGCTGGTAGCTGGCCGGCGCTTCTTCGGCGAACAGTTCGGTGGGTTGTTCGTGGCCCAGCAGTTGCCAGTAGGCCTGATGGCGGTTGGCGGTAAACGCTGGCATGGCGTTGGCGCCAGCCAGCAGTTCCATGTCCCGTTGCTGGAGGCTGGCGAGGTTGCGCAGTTCGCTGGCTGAGCGGTAACCCGGCTCGGGGCGTTGTTGGCACAGCCGTTCGGCGCCCGCGGAGGACAGGCCCTGGATGAGCCGGAGGCCAAGGCGGAGGTGTTGGTCCGGGCCTTCGAGGGTGTGATCCCACTGGCTGTGGTTCACGTCCACCGGTAATACGTTAACCCCGTGGCGCCGGGCGTCCTGAACCAGTTGTGAGGGCGAGTAGAAGCCCATGGGCTGGCTGTTGAGCAGGGCGCAGTAGAAAGCGGTCGGGTGGTGGCATTTGAGCCAGGCGGAGACGTACACCAGCAGTGCAAAACTGGCGGCGTGTGATTCGGGAAAGCCGTAACCGCCAAACCCGCAGATCTGCTGGTACAGCCGTTCGGCGAAGTCGGCACTGTGCCCCCGCTCCAGCATACCGGTGACCAGTTTGTCCCGGAACGGGGTCAGATCCCCGTGGGACTTCCAGGCGGCCATCGCCCGGCGCAGCTGGTCTGCTTCGCCGGCGGAAAAGCCTGCGGCAACCATGGCCAGCTTGATCACCTGCTCCTGGAAAATCGGTACCCCCAGGGTGCGCTCAAGCACCTTGCGGATGGCATCGTTGGGGTAGTCCACCGGTTCCAGGCCGTGCTTGCGCCGCAGGTACGGGTGCACCATGTCGCCCTGAATGGGGCCGGGGCGTACGATCGCCACTTCGATCACCAGGTCGTAATAGGTCTCCGGCTTGAGCCGGGGCAGCATGTTGATCTGGGCGCGGGATTCCACCTGGAATACCCCGATGCTGTCGCCTTTCTGGAGCATGGCGTAGGTGGCCCGGTCTTTCTGGGGAATGTCCTGCATCCGGAATGGCAGGCCCTTCTGTTCGCTGATCAGTTCCAGTGCCCGGCGAATGGCCGAGAGCATGCCCAGGGCGAGAACGTCCACTTTCATCAGGCCCAGGCTTTCCAGGTCGTCCTTGTCCCACTGGATCACGGTGCGGTCGGCCATGGCGGCGTTTTCCACGGGCACCAGTTCGGCCAGCGGGCCGGAGCTGATGACAAACCCGCCCACATGCTGGGACAGGTGCCGCGGGAAGCCCAGCAGGGTGTTGACCAGGGCAAAGAACTGGTCCGCCACTTTCGGGTTTCGGGTCAGGCGCTTGTCCAGCACCTGCTGGCGCCAGCCGGTGGCCTTGTCGCGCCAGTCGATGCCCTCGAGCAACTGCTCCACCTGAGCGGGGTCAAATCCCATCGCCTTGCCCACATCACGGATGGCACTGCGAGGGCGGTAGCGAATCACCGTGGCCGCCAGTGCCGCCCGTTCCCGGCCATAACGCTGGTAAATGTACTGGATGACCTCTTCCCGGCGCTGGTGTTCGAAATCCACGTCGATGTCCGGGGGCTCGTTCCGGTCCTTGGAGATGAAGCGTTCAAACAGCAGCTCGACCCGGGCCGGGTTCACTTCGGTGATGCCCAGGCAGTAACAGACGGCAGAGTTGGCGGCCGAGCCCCGGCCCTGGCAGAGAATGTCCCGGCTGCGGGCGAAGTCGACGATGTCGTGAATGGTAAGGAAGTAGTGTTCGTACTTCATCTCCGAGATCAGCGCCAGCTCCTTGCGGATCAGGGCCTGCACGGTCAGGGGGGTGCCGTTCGGGTAACGGCGGCGTTCGCCCTCGCGGGTCAGCCGTTTCAGGTAAGCCGCGGGTGTTTCCGTTTCCGGCACCAGATCCGGCGGATATTCGTAGCGCAGGCTGCCGGGTTCAAAGGTGCACTGGTCCGCAATCCGGAGGGTTTCCCGGAGCCAGGTGTCCGGGAACAGGCGTCGCAAAACCGGTAAGGGCCGCAGATAACGTTCGCCATTCTGGAACAGGCAGTGGCCGGCCTGCTCCAGGCTGGTGTGGTTGCGCAGGGCGGTGAGCACGTCCTGCAATGGCTGGCGTTCCCGGCTGTGCATGTGCACCTCGCCGGTGGCGGTGATCGGGCAGCGTAACTGGTCGGCCAGCCAGCGGGCCCGGGCCAGTTGCTGTTCTTCGCCGGATTCCAGGGTGCGGGCGGCGGCAATCCAGAACCGTGGCTCGAACAGCCGTTGCAGCCATTCGCCACCGGCCAGGGCCTGATCGGCGTCGGCTTCCGCCAGTGAAGGGGGGAGCCACAGGCACAGGCAGTCATCCAGCGGGTGGGGTTCCAGATCCCGGAAGAGCACCTGGTACTGGCCTTTTTCGGCCCGGCGCCGGCCGGTGGTGATCAACTGGCACAGCTGACCGTAACCCTTGCGGGTGCGGGCGAGAAGAATGAACCGGGGTACGCTGGCACCGGGCGGAGCGTCGTGAAGTTCAAACCAACTGCCAGTGATCAGCTTCACCGGGCTGCCCTTCAGGGCGGCCCAGGCGCGCGGAATACCGGCCACCGAGCAGGCATCGGTGATGGCCAGGGCGGTATAACCCAGTTCGGCGGCCCGCTCGGCCAGCTCCTGGGGGTGGGAGGCACCGGTCAGGAAGGTGAAGTTGCTGAAGCAGAACAGTTCGGCATAGGACCGCTCGCTCATCAGCCAAACCACCCATGCACAAACCAGCCGTCCCGGACATCCCGGAACACCCAGGCCAGTTGGCCGTTGCCCAGTTGGGCGATGTAATAATCTCGGTGCACCCGCTGGCCGTCCCACCAGCCGCCACTGATGCGTTCCGGCCCGGCAAACCATGCGGTTGGCGCTTCCGTGAGTGGTTGCGGCCCTTGCAGTAACCACAGGGGGCGGCGGGGGAGCTGGCTGGCCGGGGTTACCTCCGGCCGGTTGTTGCGCTGAACGGCGGACGCGCTCCAGGCCCGTTCCGGGCGATGGTCGGCCTGGGGCGAAAGCTGCTTGAGGGCATGATCTCCAAGCCGGGCCTGTAGCCGGCTCATCAGGGTATGCCAGGCTTCGTTCAGATCCTGAGTCTCGCCCAGAAGATCCTGTCCGGTGGGGGCTTCGCGCCCCAGAAAGCGCTTTACGGACAACCGCAGCGAGATCACCGGGGCTCTCAGAGGCTGCTGTTCAAAGCGAAGGCGCATCAGGTTCAGAAACGCCTCAGCCCGGTGTTCCGGACCGGAAGTGCGGATGCGCAGGCGGGTCGGTTCTTCGTGCCGGTGGTGGAGTATCAGTAACAGGCTGTCGGTCTCCTGCTGGCGCCAGCACAGGTCTTCTTCCAGTTCCGACAGAATGCGTTGCAGCGGAAACAGCAGTCCCTGGGACTGTTCGATCTCCTGCACAAAGTCCGCCTGCTGCTGGAAGTGGTGGGGTGGCCGCCAAGGGGACTGTGGGTCTGGCCGTGAGCCCTGGATTTTCTGGACCCATGCGAGGGTTTCAGGGGAGAGCCGCCTGGCCAGTTCGGCCGCCGGCAGGTCGAAGACTTCGCCCAGTGTGGTCAGCCCGAGCCGCTGCAGACGGGTGCAGGTGCGGGCATCAAATTCTGCCGCCAGCAGTGGCATCTGGCTCAGGGCGCGCAGGATGTGGCCGCTGTCTTCGGTACATTCGCCCTTGCCGGTGCGGGCAATCAGCCGGGCCGCCAGTGGGGTATGGCCAATACCGGGCCAGGCCGTCAGCTGGCGTTCATCCAGTGCCTGCTCCACGGTCTGCCAGACCGCAGGCAAGCCGCCATACAGGCGTTGCAGGCTGGCAATTTCCGCCAGCAGACCATCCGGCGGCACCAGCACAATGTGGTCGGCATAGCGGTACAGCCAGCGGGCCTGGTCTTCCAGAATCCGGGTTTCCTGTTGATGATCCGCCCGCACCATACCCAGTTCGGGCACCAGGCTGATGGCGATTTTCAGGCGCATGCCGGCGTGTACGCCCTGGTCCCGGGCATCGGGGCAGGCCTGTATCACCTTTTGCCCGGAACCTTCGACAATCACCAGTGCGCCCGTGTCTTCGCGGGACCGGCGAATATGATCCAGCAACAGGTGCGGGAAGTGCAGGTATAACCAGAGCATGGTGCTGTTACCGGGTTGAGGTAGGCCAGGGGCCCTGAACCACTCGGGGTGCTTCACGGAACGACAGGTCTGCCCGGTGCGACATGGCCAGGGCGCAACGTTGGCCGGGCCAGCTGCCACGGCGCTTCACGATATTGACCTTCAAATCCTGTTGCTCGCCGGGTTCCAGTTCGAGCCGCAGGGCGGCGGGGGAGTTTTGCCCGGCATAGCGGCGCTCACGGAAAAGCACGCACACATTGCTGCCGGCTTCCGCGGCCAGCTGTAAACGCCGGACTTCCCGCGAGGCCAGTTTGCCCGGCCAGGCCATCACCAGCCCGGTGACGGGCGAGCGCAGGCAGTTTTCCAGGGTCCAGAGGAAATCGCCGTCGTCCTCGGTGTGAATCATGACCACCTGGTCCAGATTCACGCCTTCCCGCGCCAGTGCCGGGGCGTAGGGCGTATGCGGCGGATTCAGCCAGAACACGGTCTTGCCGGCATGGGATAAGCGTTGCATCAGGGGCAGCAACAGGTGCAGTTCACCAATTCCGGGGGTGTCCAGCAGGCATTCACTCAGTGCGCCTCGCGGCCAGCCGATACCACCGAGCTGGTTGTCCAGAACCTGGTAGCCGGTGGGTTCCGCTGGCTGGGAGGTTTGTACATGCTGGTGCCCCTGCCAGACACGGGCATCCTGCATCAGCGTTTTCAGAAGCTCGCTCATGGGAAAACTCTCAATATACTGTTTAAATATACAGTATTCTGAAAGTGGCTGGATTTCAAGGATGGTGTGACCCGAAATCAGCGTGGGTGCAGCCAGCCCGGCAACATGCTGTAGGGATCCACGTGAACGTCCGGATTGAAGCCAATGTGCTGGCTTTGCAGGCGGGGCAGCAGGGAGCCGTCCTTGATCTGGTCAAAGACATCGGTGCAGCCGCCAACAAACTCGCCGTTGATGAAGATCTGCGGCAGGGTGGTCCAGCCGGTTTTTTCTTTCAGTACCGCGCGAATCTGCCCGCCCCGGTTGCCCTGTTGGTAGGTCACCGAATCCAGATCGACCGCTTTGTAGTCGATGCCGTACTTCCGGAACACCTTGCGCACCGACCAGCAGAACTCACACCATTCCAGCGCGAACATGATCACCGGGTGGTCCGGATCGCTGATCAGTGCTTCAACCTCTTCCACCGCTTCGGGATCGAGTTCGACCGGCTGGCTCGGAGCAGGCGGTGCCTGGGGCACAGTAATATCGAACCGGTAGTTGGGGGTGGAGCGTGACAGCGCCATCTCTTCCTCTGTCATTTCAACGGGTACATCCTCGAACAACGGGGTGGTCAGGTAGCGCTCGCCAGTGTCTGGCAGCATGCACAGGATGTTGCTCCCTTCCGGAGCCCGCTCGGCCACCTTGAGGGCTCCTGCAAAGGTGGCTCCGGCGGAAATGCCGACAAAGATCCCTTCCCGGCGGGCCAGGTCCCGGGCACACTGCAGGGCATCGTTTCCGTTGATGGGCAGGAATTCGTCGATGTTGTGGGCCTGCATCACTTCTTCGGCGAGCTTGGGCACGAAATCCGGTGACCAGCCCTGCATCAGGTGAGGGCGGAACATCGGATGGCTTTCGGAATGATCACCGCTGGCGTTCCGGGGTTGGGCAATGCCGCTGGCGAGAATGGCTGAATTATCCGGTTCGCAGACCACAATGCGGGTGCCCGGGCTTTTACGTTTCAGCACTCGGGATACGCCGTTTAACGTGCCGGCGGTGCCGAAACCGGTCACCCAGTAATCAAGACCGACGCCCTCGAAATCGTCCAGGATTTCAACCGCGGTGGTGCGTTCGTGCACCGCGGCGTTAGCCGGATTCTCGAATTGCCGGGGTTGCCACCAGCCATGCTCCAGGGCCAGCTCTTCGGCCTTGGCCACCATGCCGGAGCCTTTTAACGAGGCAGGCGTGAGCACGACCTTGGCGCCCAGGAACCGCATCAGTTTGCGTCGCTCGACACTGAAGTTTTCGGCCATGGTGACCACCAGGGGGTAACCTTTCTGGGCGCAGACCATAGCCAGGCCGATGCCAGTGTTGCCGCTGGTGGCCTCGACCACGGTTTGGCCGGGCTTCAGTTCGCCGCGACGCTCCGCGTCCTCAATCACGCCGAGGGCGAGGCGGTCCTTGACCGATCCCATGGGATTGAAGGCTTCAATCTTGACGTACAGATTGACCCCTTTGGGGCCAAGGTTGTTGATACGCACCGTCGGTGTGTGACCGATGGTGTCAAGGATGCTGTTGTAGAGCGTACCCATGATGCTTCTCCTGATCGTCTCTTGAGAGAAAGACGCCCTAACCCGGATCGGGGTACGCCAGGGTTCCTTAAATTATAGTTCAGCCAGCGGGGTCGTCGCTCATTTTGGCCACATCCCGGCCCACGGTCAGAACCTCATCAACGAGTTCATCGGCTTCCTTCAGTCCGGTTCTCGCGCCCACAAAACAGGGCCGGATTGCCAGCACACCATTCACCATGGTTGTGCTGGGAATGGCGAGGCCGCGCTGCACGATGCGCCGGTGAATGCGGCGGTTCAGGTCGTTCAGGTCATCCCAGCGCTCGCTCAGATAACGAAATCCGCAGATCGAGAGGGTGGGGGCCGACACAACCTCAAGGTCCGGGTGCGTCCGGGCCCGTTCGGCGACATGCCGGGCAAGGTCGTTGTGGCGAATGATGCGCTCCCGCAGACCGGCTATACCTATCTCCCGAATCAGGGCCCAGACCACCGCCCCTCGGGACGGCGCAGACAGTTCCACGCCCATGTCTGCGTAGGGGATGCCCAGGTTATCCATGGAATGCGACACACCCTCGGTGGTGCAGGCTCCCTCCAGATAGGTGGCCGCTTCCTGGGTGAAGGCCCGGTTCAGCAGCTCACGGTCCTTCACGTAGGTGGCCCCGATACCGACGGGAGCACCCAGCCATTTGTGTGGGTCCACGATCACGGAGTCCGCCAGTTCCAACCCCGCATACAGGTGCCGAACGCGGGGGTCGAGAATGCCAGGCAGGCCATAGGCGCCGTCCACGTGAAACCAGAGGCCATGGGCGCGGGCGATGTCACCAATGGCCCGAAGCGGATCAATGGCACCCCGGTTGGTGCTGCCGGCGTTGGCAATCACGGCCACCGGTAACAGGGCCGTTTCCTGATCGGCCACGAGTTGCCGTCGCAGTGCCGCCGGACACATCCGGCCCTGGTCGTCGGTTTCGATTTTGCACACCGAGTGTCGGCCCATTCCCAGCACGGCGACGGCGCGCTGGACTGAGTGATGGCACTCGGCGGAGGCGTAAAGGCGGCACTGCCGGACGACACCCTCCCTGGCCGGGTCAATGCCCACATTCTCGAAGGCCGCTTGCCGGGCCGCACCCAGGGCCACCAGATTGGCGACCGAGCCGCCGCTGCTGTATAGCCCCTTCATGGTGTCTGGCAGCTCGAACATCCGGGCCATCCAATCGAGGGAAAGCTCCTCAAGGAGATTGAAGGCGGTAAGTCCGAGGCGTTGGGGCGACGCAATCGCACCCGCCAGTGTTGCCAGTGCGCCGATGGTTGTCGCGCCCGTGGTGATGAACGCCGTGCAGCCCGGGTAGGGAATTGGGGAACCATTGGGAATCACCCATTGGCCCAGCTCCATCAGGACCTTCTCGATACCAATGCCTTCTTCCGGTACCGGTTGATCCAGCGCCAGACGCCAGGCATTGGCCTGCTGCATGGCATCGGGGTGCTGAAAGGTCAGGAACGCGTCCAATTGCCGGGCGAGCTGTGCTGAGAATTCTGTCAGGTGGCCACATTCGGCTCTGTCTGTATTCATGATTGTGTCCGCTCCGCAGGGGCTCAGGAGCCACAAGGTGCCCCTGCCACGATTATTATTATGGCCCAAGGTGGCGGTTAAGCTTGAAAAGGCCGGCTCCGGATCTCGTGTTTAGCGGGGTGCGGAATTGCGCACACGTTGCTGAACGACCAAGAGCGCTGCACCCCGGTTGATAAAGCCAGACATGAAGCCCAGAGTAGGGGGGAATGAAACAACGTCGGAGGTAACGGATGAGCGAATTAACCCAGCAATCCTGTGAAGCTTGCCGTGCGGGTGCGCCAACGGTTTCCGAGACTGAAAAGCAGTCCCTGCACAAGGAGGTTCCCGACTGGGAAATCGTGGAGACCGACGGCGAGGAACAGCTGCACAAGGTGTTCAAGCTCAAGAATTTTGCCCAGGCCCAGGCCTTCACCAACAAAGTGGGCGACCTGGCCGAAGCGGAAGACCACCATCCCGCCATCCTTCTTGAGTACGGCAAAGTCTCCGTGAGCTGGTGGACCCACGCCATCGGCGGTTTGCACAAGAATGACTTCGTCATGGCGGCCAAGACCGATGCGGCCTTCCGGGACATGCACTAACACCTTCAGTGGCGGAATCCCTTTCCGCCACTGCCTCCCGCTTTCCCGGACCAAGACGCATCATGGTTGACGACCGCACCGACAGCCCCCTGACTCTCAAGCTGGGTCATGAAGAACTGATTATCCGTCGCCGCTACGAAGTGCTGAGCATCATCAACGACTTCTTCATCGCCATCTGGTTTCTGGCGGGCAGCATCCTGTTCCTGTTCCCCGAATATGAGAAAGCGGCAATCTGGCTGTTCATCATCGGCAGTTTCCAGTTCCTGGTTCGCCCCACGATCCGGCTGATCAGCCACATCCATGTAAAACGACTACCGGCCAGCAACTGGGAAAGCTAGAAGCCGTCGTCTACCGGGCTGCGAACGCCAAAGCCGCCTTTGCGGACAACGTGGGTGTAGATCTCCGTGGTGCGTATATCGGCGTGTCCGAGCAGCTTCTGAATGGTTCGGATGTCGTACCCGGACTCCAACAGTCGAGTGGCGAAGCTGTGCCGAAACGTATGGCTGTTTGCCGGCTTTCGAATACCGGCAGATCGAATGGCTTTCCGAAAGTTCTTCTGAACCGTTCGATCAAGCATGTGGTGCCGGCGTTGGATACCTGAGCGTGGATCTACGGAGAAATCTGTGGCCGGGAAAACATACTGCCAATCGGGTTCCCGGCTTGCGTTCGGGTACTTACGAGAGAGCGCCGTGGGTAGGTACACCGAGCCGTAGCCCTTGGCCAGGTCGCTGGCATGCTGCAGCAGCGCGGATTCAATTTGCTGAGTAAGAGGGCGAATCAGCGAGTCGGGTAACAGTGTGACGCGATCCTTGTTTCCCTTGCCGCTGCGAACCACCAGTTGCTGCATCCCAAAATCCACATCCTTGACGCGAAGACGCAAGACCTCATTGATCCGCAGGCCTGAACCGTAAATCAGCATGGCTATCAGCCGGAATTCATCCTTCATATTGCCAATGGCGGCCTTGGCCTCCTCGGGGCTGAAAACCGTTGGCAGCTTACGTGGCTTGCGCGCGGCCTCATAATTCAGATTTTCGAGCGGGGCGCCGAGGAATTCTCGGTACAGGAAAACCAGGGCATTCAACGCCACTCTCTGCGTGCCCACACTGGCGTTTGCCTGCAGGACCAGATGCGAGAGGAATGCCTCCACTTCTGAGGCGCCCATCGTCTCCGGGTGTTTGCGATCATGAAAACGAATGAACCGTTTGATCCAGAACAGGTAGGTTTTCTCAGTTTTATAGGCAAGCCCGCGCATACGAATGAAGCCGCGTAGCCTGTCCAGAAACCTCACAGGAGCTGCTGGCAAGGGGGAGGGGATATCCATATCCATCACAAATCTCCTTGACTGTATTTATGTACAGTATATTTAGCGTGCGCTGGCAGTCAACGGAAGCTGCGGCGTGGAGTTATACGAACTCGTTCGCAAAATCCCAGAAACCGTGCGAGAAAGCAGTGTAAGTATCTGATATGGTTGAATCAGCGTTTTGGTTGTTTTGGAGTTATACGCCCCCCGGGGGGTGGAAAGACGCATGCCGGGGTGGGTGTATAACTCCGGCGGTAGCCGTGGGGTTTCCTGCTATGCTTTGTTTTATATAGGTTTTTTCGTTCAGGAAAACTCGTTTTGGTTGGAATTATACGAATGCGTGTTATACGAACGTGTTCGTTGAATACGCTGTTATAGGGCCTCTAGACGATTATGAGCAAACTGGCTGGAATGACCATCAATGAACGTCTCTTTCAAGTCGGTATCATGGATGAGTTTGATGCGGCCATTTTGTCTCGCGATCAAGAAGAAGC
>NZ_JAHVAO010000004.1 GCF_019264345.1 Marinobacter arenosus | reverse complement strand
TAAAGAGCGTTTGAGCCGTTGCTCAATCAAGGCCGCGTATTCTACATCGAACCGCCACCTTGTCAACCGTTTATTTTTCGTTGTTTTCCGTCTCCGGAAACCGCCGAAAAACCACCCGGCTTATTGCTTGTTTCGGGCTGCGCATTCTACGCTGAATCGCTACCCTGTCAACCGTTTTCTGAAGAAGTTTGAAACTCATTTTCTTCAATACTTTCAGACGGTTGCTTTCTTTGGCTAGCCGCTTTGCAGTGGCTTGTTCCTCAGAAGTGGTGCGCATTCTACAGGCGTCAGAAAAACTGTCAACGCGGTTTTCAAATAAATCTCAGGAAGTAGCGGTTTCCACCTATAAAATGGCCGTTCGGACGGGCATTCTGATCAAACACCGAACGAATCGCTACCTTTTCAGGGGCACCAGAGCCGACCACCCCGCCCAACGCCAACGGAGCGCAAGGAGCCAGACCACGATAACGGCATAGAGGACCATCTCCCCCACATCACTTCTGGCTTGCCAGATAAAATGAATCCAGGCCAAAACCACGGCAAGGTAAATCAGCCGGTGCAGCCGTTTCCAGCGCGCTCCCCCCAGTTTTCGCACCATCCCCTTTGTCGAGGTGATCGCAAGAGGGACGAGACACAGGAACGCCAGCGCACCGGCGATGATGTAAGGTCGCTTCGTGAACGTCGCCCAAAGGTCGTACCAGCCAACGATAAACTGAAGAAACGCCAGAACATGCAGTATGGCGTAGAAAAACGCGAACAAGCCAAGCATTCTGCGAACACGAAGCCAACCACCCCAATCCGTCCAGCGCTTGAGGGGCGTCATGCACAACGTCGCCAGGAGTAACTGGAACGCCGCGAGACCGAGGGACTCGGTTATGGCCTGTCCGGGATCCGGACCCAACCCGCCTTGAAAAAGTTTCCAAAGCAACCCAAGGACGGGCATCGACGCCAGTGCCGCTGCACAAACTCGAAACCCCAACAGGAAGGCCGGGCTTCGACGCCAATCAATGCCCACCATCAATAAAACTTCCGGAGATCCATTCCCTTGTACAGGTGCGCGACCTGTTCGCCATAACCATTGAACTTTTGCGTCTCAACCCAGTTTGGCGACAGCAATCCGGACGGAAGCCGTCGCTCCCGCTTCTGACTCCAGCGGGGATGATCAACCTCTGGATTCACATTGGCGTAGAAACCGTACTCCTGTGGCGCAATCATTTCCCACGTTGTTTTGGGGCGGTCCTCCTGGAAACGGATTTTGACAATCGATTTGATGCTCTTGAACCCATACTTCCAGGGTAGGACCAATCGAATCGGCGCACCGTTCTGTTTCGGCATGGTCTTGCCGTACAGGCCGACCGCCAGGAAGGCGAGTTCGTTCATGGCCTCATCCATGCGGAGCCCCTCCTGGTACGGCCAGTCAATGGTGCTGAACATCGATCGCTGCGCGCGCATCTGTTCAGGGTCGTGTAGGGTCTCAAAATAGACGTACTTGGCGTTCGATGTCGGCTCGAAACGCTTCAACACCTGGGCTAAAGGAATACCGACCCAGGGAATCACCATCGACCACGCCTCAACACAACGCAACCGATAGACGCGTTCCTCATACTGGTGCGGCTTCAGAACATCCTCGAGGGGATAGACGCCCGGTTTGCCGCACTCACCCTCCACCGTGATGGACCAGGGATCAACCGACATCTCACCGGCATAGCGCGCCGGATCGTCCTTGCCCGTCCCAAATTCATAGAAGTTGTTATAACGAGTGACGTCCTCGTACGGCGTCTTCTCCTCGTCGGTCGAAAACCGGGGCATCTCCGAGAAAGCCAGCGGCTCACCCTGCACCGGCAGCGCTGCCGCGGAAAGCAGACCCGGCATGGCAAGACCTGCCGCACCAGCCAAAGCGCCGGACATAAAGCGTCGACGATTGAGGTAAATACGCTCTGGTGTGACGAGGGAATGAGGAAGTGCCCAGGATGGGCGTTTTTTGATCAGCATCGAAACTCTCCGTTACCAGCCACCAGGCCTTCAACCAGTGGGAGGATTGACCGGAAGTTTCGCGCAAAATTCCCGGGTCACTGGGACCCGGGCTTAGCGTGCCTAGGCAGAAGCGTCCGCATTGCGGCGGGGCTTCTTTCTGAACAGAGCACGAACGGGACCGGACAATGCGTAAATCAGGAATGCAGTGAACAGTACGGTTGCCGGGTCGAGAGCGATCACTACAAAAATCAGCACCACCAGCAGGATCGCTGCAAAGGGCACGCGCCCGCGCATGTCGAGATCTTTGAAGCTGCGATAGAGGACGTTGCTGACCATCATCACCCCTGTACCACCGACCACGACAATGGTCAGTAGCGTCAGCCATGAAGCCGGCTCGAACATATGGAAGCACCACACCAGGCCCGCGACACAGGCGGCGGCAGCGGGACTGGGCAAGCCAACAAAGTACTTCTTGTCGACCGAACCGATCTGGACATTAAAACGCGCCAGCCGCAACGCCGCGCCCGCTACGTAAATAAAGGTAATGGCCCAGCCAACCTTGCCAAGGCCATTCAGCGACCAGAAAAAAGCCACCAGCCCCGGGGCCACACCAAACGCGACCATATCGGCGAGGGAATCGTACTCTTCGCCGAACTTGCTCTGCGTGTTGGTCATCCGAGCTACACGGCCATCGAGCCCGTCCAGAATCATGGACACGAAAATAGCGACCGCCGCGTTATCAAACACGCCGTTGGCGGCAGACACAATGGCGTAGAATCCCGAGAACAGGGATGCCGTGGTCAGGGCATTGGGCAGCAGATAGATACCCTTTCGGCGCACCGGCGCACCCTCGACCAGTTCCTCTTCAACAACCTCACCGGCTTCGATTTCGTACTCGGAAGTCTGTTTTTGGACCGCTTCCGATGGATCCCTCTGAGCTTCTTGATCGGCAGATTTTTTTTCGTCAGTCATTCCCATTACTCCGGAAAGCATTTGGGCGGAGTATATACGAAAAACGCGGCCACCCGGGCC
This sequence comes from Marinobacter arenosus, assembly GCF_019264345.1. Classification (NCBI taxonomy): domain Bacteria; kingdom Pseudomonadati; phylum Pseudomonadota; class Gammaproteobacteria; order Pseudomonadales; family Marinobacteraceae; genus Marinobacter; species Marinobacter arenosus. Next base: position 189,004 of record NZ_JAHVAO010000004.1, on the reverse strand, counting down.
GCGTTTTTAAGAACCAGTCGGAAATCCGATCAGTTCTTATCCTTGTCCACGATCTTGTTCGCGGAAATCCACGGCATCATGCCGCGCAGTTTTTCACCCACGGTTTCGATCTCGTGAGCCGCGTTCTGGCGACGACGCGCGGTCATGGACGGGTAGTTGAGTGCACCTTCGGAGATAAACATCTTGGCGTACTCACCGCTCTGAATCCGCTTCAGCGCGTTGCGCATGGCTTCACGGGACTGCTCGTTGATCACTTCCGGGCCGGTCACGTACTCACCATACTCCGCGTTGTTGGAGATGGAATAGTTCATGTTGGCGATGCCGCCCTCGTACATCAGGTCAACGATCAACTTCAGCTCGTGCAAACACTCAAAGTACGCCATTTCCGGCGCATACCCGGCTTCGGTCAGCGTTTCGAAGCCGGCTTTCACCAGCTCAACCGCGCCACCACACAGGACCGCCTGCTCACCAAACAGGTCGGTTTCGGTCTCATCCTTGAAGGTGGTTTCGATGATACCGGTACGACCGCCGCCAATGCCGCTGGCGTAGGACAAAGACACGTTCTTGGCATTGCCAGACGCATCCTGGAAAATCGCGATCAGATCAGGGATGCCGCCACCGTTGGCAAACTCGGTGCGCACGGTGTGGCCCGGAGCCTTCGGCGCCACCATGATCACATCCAGATCCTTACGCGGTACGATCTGGTTGTAGTGGATCGCGAAGCCGTGAGCGAAGGCCAGTGTTGCACCCTGCTTCAGGTTCGGCTCGATCTCAGCCTTGTACAGCTGGGCCTGGAACTCATCCGGAGTCAGCACCATGACCACGTCAGCAGCAGCGACGGCAGACGGTACGTCGCTGGTCTTCAGACCATAGGCTTCGGCCTTGGCAATCGAGGAGGACCCCGGACGCAGACCCACGGTTACGTCTACACCGGACTCCTTCAGGTTGCACGCATGGGCATGACCCTGGGAACCGAAACCAATGATGGCAACTTTCTTGCTCTGGATGATGGAAAGATCACAATCCTTATCGTAGTAAACCTGCATGACAAACCTCTGTTATTTGTAATGGCCCCACCGGGCCATGATGTTCGAACTTAAGTAATGACCGTTACAGACTGAGCACTTTCTCGCCGCGCGCGATGCCGGATACACCGGTACGAACGACTTCCAGAACTCCCGAGGTACCGACGGCCTGGATGAATCCGTCCAGCTTTTCGCTGTCGCCCGCCAACTGAACCGTGTACACGGAACTGGTAACGTCGACGATCTGGCCACGGAATATATCCACGGTGCGTTTGATTTCGGCGCGCTGTGAGCCGGTGGCCTTGAGCTTCACCAGCATCAACTCCCGCTCAATGTGGGACCCTTCTGTCAAATCCACCAGCTTGACCACCTCAATCAGCTTATTCAGCTGCTTGGTGATCTGTTCGATGACCTTGTCGGATCCCGTGGTGGTTACGGTCAGACGGGACAGGGTCTCGTCTTCCGTCGGCGCCACGGTAAGCGTTTCGATGTTGTAGTTGCGCTGGGAGAACAGGCCCACAACACGCGACAGTGCGCCGGGTTCGTTTTCCAACAAAACAGAAATGATTCGACGCATGATCACACCCTCTCCGTTTTGCTGAGCCACATGTCCTTCATGGAGCCACGGGCAACTTGCATCGGATAGACGTGCTCGAAACGATCAACGTAGATATCCACGAACACCAACTCGTCCTTCATGGCCAGCACTTCTTTTAGCTTGGCTTCCAGATCGGCTTTCTTGTCGATCAGGACGCCCTTATGGCCATAAGCCTCTGCCAGTTTTATGAAATCCGGCAAAGACTCCATGTAGGACTGGGAATGACGGGACTCATAGTTCATGTCCTGCCACTGCTTGACCATGCCAAGTGCCTGGTTGTTCAGGTTGATGATTTTCACCGGCAGATTGTACTGCTTGCAGGTCGACAGCTCCTGAATGTTCATCTGGATACTGCCTTCGCCTGTGATACACAGCACTTCGTCGTTCGGGTGCGTCAGCTTGACGCCCATGGCGGCTGGCAAGCCGAAGCCCATGGTGCCCAGACCACCGGAGTTGATCCAGCGATTGGGTTTGTCGAACTTGTAGTACTGGGCCGCAAACATCTGGTGCTGGCCGACATCGGAGGTCACAAAGGCTTCACCGTTGGTGAGCCGGCACAACATTTCGATCACTTCCTGCGGCTTGATGACGTCGTCACTGGTCTCGTAACGCATGCCATGGAAAGCACGCCATTCCTCGATCTGCTTCCACCAGGAACCCAACGCATCCGCATCCGGCTTTTCCTTGCTTTCCTTCACCAGAGACAACATTTCCTTCAACACCGCGTCCACCGGCCCAACGATGGGAACGTCTGCGTCGATGGTCTTGGAAATGGACGCCGGATCGATATCGATGTGGATAATGCGGGCGCCGGGACAGAACTTCTCGGTGGCGTTGGTTACGCGGTCATCAAAACGCGCACCAACGCAGAGAATCAGGTCCGAATGGTGCATCGCCATATTGGCTTCGTAGGTGCCGTGCATCCCGAGCCAGCCCAGATGCTGTTTGTCACTGGCTGGATAGCAGCCGATGCCCATCAGGGTATTGGTAATCGGGTAGCCGAGGGTACGGACCAGTTCTGTCAGTTGATCCGACGCCTTGCCAAGAATCACCCCCCCACCGGCGTAGATGATCGGGCGGCGCGCCGCCAGCATCATGTCTACCGCTTTCTTGATCTGACCGGCATGACCTCGAATCGCGGGGTTGTACGAACGCAGCTTGACCTTCTTCGGGTAGGAATACTCATACCGCTCGTTCGGCGTCGTCATATCCTTGGGGATATCGACCACGACAGGACCGGGGCGACCGGTTGCGGCGATGTAGTAGGCCTTGCGGATCACCTCGGGAATTTCTTCCGGGTGACGCACACTGAGGTTGTGCTTCACGACTGGGCGAGAGACACCGATCATGTCGGTTTCCTGGAACGCGTCCTCACCAATCAGGGTGGAGGCAACCTGACCGCACAGAACCACCATGGGGATGGAGTCCATGAATGCGGTGGCAATGCCGGTAATAGTGTTGGTGGCTCCAGGACCCGAGGTCACCAGTACAGTGCCCGGCTTTCCGGTCGCGCGCGCATAACCGTCGGCCATGTGGACCGCCGCCTGCTCGTGCCTTACCAGAATGTGTTTGACTTTGTCCTGCCTGAACAGCGCATCATAAATATGAAGGGCTGCACCACCCGGATAGCCGTAGATGTATTCGATCCCTTCATCCTGCAGGGAGCGAATGAGCATATCGGCACCAGACAATAACTCCACGATTTTCTACCCTCTTCATACGAGTGAATGAGCCGGGACCACGCCCGGTTGCCTGGATTCACGGTTTCCCTGCTTCTTGTGAAAGCGGAACCGGCTGCTCCTCCACACTTTGTAAGAGGTTGTCTCCTGGCCAGCCGCCCTCCTGAGGGTTGCGGAGAACGGCCAATCAACGGGTTGCACGTAAGCAACAACCATCCCGCGACAGAACCGCGGGGCGTTCAGTGTGGTAATTAACGGGGGATACTCGCTCGGGATTGCCTGCCGTATTGACCCCAGTCTTCAGGCAATCGGTAATTCTGACAGCGCGAAACTCCCTGTCAATAGTCGTCTCGGCTTTATAGCGCCTTTATCGCCAAAGGTCTGCCATACTTGCGTCAATTCTGGAACAGAGTTTTGAACCAGACAGAAGAAAAATGTCGACATGGATGGCATGATAGCCATACAGCTACAGAAAGACGGGCCCGGTTGCCCAGGGTTCAGCCCGCACCGGGAGCAGTGACCACATAATGAGTAGACCCATGAACAAAAAAATCCTGACGCTGACCTTACTATTGGCCGTTGTACCAGGTGTTTCGATGAGCGCCTCTGTCTATAAATGGACCGACGAAAACGGGGTAACTCACTTTGGAGACCGGCAGCCTACCGGCAAGCCATCGGAGAAGGTGAACGTGCGCTCGGGAACCGCGTCTCCGAGTACATCCAGCCGCAAAAGCCCGCAGGAACGAATGAGCGACCTCCAGGAACAGCAGAATGAGGAGGCGGAGCAACGCAGAGAAACGGCCGCTGAAGAAGCCCGCCGCAAGCAACGCGACGCTAACTGCGCAACTGCTCGCTCAAACCTCGACGTCATTGACAGCAACGCGCGAATCCGGGTGGAAGAAAACGGAGAACAGCGCTACCTGTCTCCCGAGGAAATTGCGGACCAACGCCAGAAGTTCCAGGAAATTGCCGACGAGAATTGCGGGCCGGAGAACGTTCAGGCCGTACAGTAGATTGCTTCTAAAGTTGCGGCGGAGCACCTATCCCGGGATGCTCCGCCGGCTTCTTTACGCTTTGGCAAATTCCAGCTTGTGATCCTTCACCGTGCCCAGGATGGTATCACCGGACACAAACTCACCCTGCAACAGCCGTTGCGCCAACGGATTCTCGATCATCCGCTGGATTGCCCGCTTCAGGGGACGAGCCCCGTAGACCGGGTCGTAACCGACCTGCGCCAGAAGCTCCATGGCCGACTCATCCAACTCCAGCTTCATGTCCTGATCCTTTAGCCGCTTGCTCAAGGACTCGATCTGAATCTTTGCGATGCCAAGGATCTGGTTTTCCGCCAGCGGGTGGAAGACCACGACTTCATCCACGCGGTTTATGAATTCCGGACGGAAGTGTGTGCCCACGACTTCCATCACTGCGTTCTTCATGGATTCGTAATTTTCCTCACCCGCTTTCTGCTGAATGATGTCCGAACCCAGGTTCGAGGTCATCACGATCACCGTGTTGCGGAAGTCGACCGTGCGGCCCTGACCATCGGTCAGGCGTCCGTCTTCAAGCACCTGCAAAAGAATGTTGAAGACATCCGGGTGAGCCTTCTCCACCTCATCCAGAAGCAGGACCGAATAAGGCCGACGACGCACGGCTTCAGTCAGGTACCCACCTTCCTCGTAACCAACATAGCCTGGAGGCGCACCAATCAGCCGGGCAACGGAGTGTTTCTCCATGAACTCCGACATATCGATACGGACCATGGCCTCCTCGGTATCAAACAGGAATGCCGCCAGCGACTTGCAGAGCTCGGTCTTACCCACACCGGTCGGCCCGAGGAACAGGAAGGACCCGTTCGGACGATGGGGATCGGACAGCCCGGCCCGTGAGCGACGAACGGCATTGGAAACCGCTTCAACGGCCTCATCCTGGCCAATGACGCGGCCATGCAGCGCCTCCTCCATGCGCATCAGCTTGTCCCGCTCACCCTCGAGCATCTTCGATACGGGAATGCCCGTCCACTTGGAGACGATCTCGGCAATCTCCTCGTCGGTAACCCGATTGCGCAGCAGCTTCATTTCCATCATTTCGGCCTGGCTGGCCATGTCCAGCTGACGTTCCAGTTCGGGAATCTGGCCGTACTGCAGCTCGGACATCTTGCCGAGGTCACCCGCACGGCGAGCGTTCTCAAGATCAATCCGCGCCTGCTCCAACTGGCTCTTGATTTTCTGGGAGCCATGCAGCGCCGCCTTTTCGGTGTTCCAGACCTCTTCCAGATCCGCGTATTCACGCTCAACGCCGGCAATCACGCTCGACAATTCTTGCAGGCGCTTTTTCGACGCCTCATCGGTTTCCTTTTTCAGCGCCTCACGCTCGATCTTGAGCTGGATCAGACGACGTTCCAGGCGATCCAGCGCCTCCGGCTTGGAGTCCATTTCCATGCGAATCTGACTCGCGGCCTCGTCCACCAGGTCGATCGCCTTGTCCGGCAACTGGCGGTCGGTAATGTACCGATGTGACAGCTTGGCCGCGGCGATGATGGCGCCGTCGGTGACTTCAACACCGTGGTGCACTTCGTAGCGTTCCTTTAGACCGCGGAGGATGGCGATGGTGTCTTCCTCGCTCGGCTCGCTCACCAGAACCTTCTGGAAGCGACGCTCCAGCGCCGCATCCTTCTCGATGTTCTCGCGGTATTCGTCCAGCGTCGTGGCCCCGACACAGTGCAGCTCGCCACGGGCAAGCGCGGGCTTGAGCATGTTGCCCGCATCCATGGAACCTTCTGCTTTACCGGCGCCGACCATGGTATGGATTTCATCAATGAACAGGATGATCTGGCCTTCCTGCTTGGACAATTCGTTCAGCACCGCCTTGAGGCGCTCCTCGAATTCACCCCGGAACTTGGCGCCCGCGATCAGCGCGCCCATGTCGAGGGACAGCACTTTCTTGTCCTTCAACCCGTCAGGGACCTCACCGTTGACGATGCGCTGGGCCAGGCCCTCGACAATGGCAGTCTTGCCGACACCCGGCTCACCAATGAGAACCGGATTGTTCTTGCGGCGACGCTGCAACACCTGGATTGTTCGACGGATTTCATCGTCTCGACCGATGACCGGATCAAGCTTGCCCGCCTCGGCCCGTTCGGTCAGGTCAATGGTGAACTTGTCCAGGGCCTGCCGGTTTTCCTCGGCGCTGGCGTCGTTCACAGCCTCACCGCCCCGAACCTCGTCAATGGCCTTTTCCAGAGCGGCCTTGTCCACACCTTGCTCACGGAGCACACGGCCGAGGGTGCCCCGGTCTTCCAGCGCAGCCAACAACATCAGTTCGCTGGAAATGAACTGGTCCTGACGCTTCTGGGCCAGCTTGTCGGCAATATTGAACAGACGCCCCATGTCATTGGACATGGAGACATCGCCTGCGGAACCCTGCACTTCCGGCAGATGCTCAATTTCCCGCGCGATGGCCTGGCGGATTCGCCCCGGCTCCGACCCGGCCTGTTTCAATAACGGCTTGATCGAACTCCCCTCCTGATCCAGGAGAGCCTGCATAAGGTGTACCGGCTCGATAAAATTGTGGTCCTTGCCCACCGCAAGCGATTGCGCATCCGCTAGCGCGGTTTGCAACCGGCTGGTCAGCTTGTCGATTCTCATAAAGTCTATTCCCCAATTCGTCTATCCGGGAGGTCAGCGAAGCACTCGGCTCAACCAACATCCGCATTGCTTTGCTCTTAAATGTAAGGGCAAGCGAGGGGACTTCAAGCGGGCCCACCGCCAAACTGTCAGAAAATTGACGGGAGTCATCCGATTGGGCGGAAAGCGCTCAGCCATCCAGCCAGATGAGCGTGGCCATCCGACCGGTTCGGCCATCACGGCGGTAGGAATAGAAACGGCTTGAATCAGAAACCGTGCAGAGGGGATTGCCGTATATCGCATCCACCCCGGCCGATTCCAACCGTTGCCGGGCCAGGCGATAGATGTCTGCCATGAAGTGGCCTGGACGGGCACCCTGCTGCGAGAAGGCGGCAGCAGCCCCGGCGTTTCGGGCGATGAACGCCTCACGGACTTCAGGGCCTACCTCAAAATGCTCGGATCCGATGGCCGGGCCCAGCCACGCCACCAATTCCGTGGCGGGCTCGTCAAAACACTTCACCACCCTCTCCAGCACGCCATTGCAAAGGCCACGCCAGCCGGCATGAGCCGCTGCAACCCGGGTACCCGCCCGGTTGCAGAGCAATACCGGCAGGCAGTCGGCCGTGAGAATAGCGCAGACCTGACCCGGTCGGTCCGTAATCGATGCGTCGGCCACCGGCACTCCTTCTGCAGGAAGTGTGACCACGTCAGTGCCGTGCACCTGGGATAACCAGCCAAACGCGCCGGTTGAGAGCGACAGCCTGTCGGCTACCCGCCGACGGTTTGCCTCCACGTGATGCGGATCATCCTCGACGTGCGTGCCCAGATTGAGTGAGTCCCAGGGTGGAAGGCTCACCCCACCCTGCCGGGTGGTACAGACCGCGCGAACCTTGGTAGGCGCCGGCCAGTCTGGCCAAATCAACTCCGGCTCAGTATTCACTGCTTTCCAGGTCCTTCACGTGCTTGCGCAACGCTGCCATGAGCTCAACCATATCGTCCGGAAGCGGCACCTCCCACGACATGGTTTCACCGGTTTCGGGGTGTTCCAGCGTTAACTTGCGGGCGTGCAGGGCCTGACGATTGAATGCCGCCAACGCCTCCCTCAGCTCCTCGGTCGTGCCTTTGGGAAGACGCAGGCGCCCCCCATAGAGCGGATCACCCACCAGGGGGTGTTTGACGTGGGCCATGTGTACACGGATCTGGTGCGTGCGCCCACTCTCCAGTTTGCAGCTGATGTGGGTATGAGCGGCAAACCGCTCGACCAGCCGGTAGTGTGTTACCGCAGGCTTCCCGGACGGCACGACGGCCATTTTCTTGCGTTCACGGGGATGCCGACCGATGGGTGCATCCACCGTCGAGCCCCCCGTCAGGGTGCCAACGACTACCGCATCGTATTCACGACCCATGGTTCGGGTCTGAAGCTGATCAACCAGAGAGGTATGCGCAATCAGGCTGCGCGCCACCACCATCACCCCGGACGTATCCTTATCGAGCCGGTGCACGATTCCGGCTCGCGGTAGATTCTCCACTTCCGGCGCATAATTCAACAGCGCGTTCACCAGCGTCCCATCAGCATGACCAGCCGCAGGGTGCACCACGAGCCCGGCCGGTTTGTTGATGACCAGGAGATGCTCGTCCTGGTAGACAATATCGAGCGTGATTTCCTCTGCCTGCCAACTGACCTGGGCCTCCGGCTCGGCATCAAGTTCCAGCCGATCGTCCAGCATGACCTTGTCCCGAGGCTTGCGGGCCTGGCCATTTACGGTCAGGGCACCGCTCTTGATCCAGGTTTGCAGCCGCGACCGGGAATGTTCTGGCATCAACTCAGCCGCGGCCTGATCCAGCCTCCGATCGCTCAACTCCGGCGGTACAACAAAGCTGGCGGTAATTCGATTTTCAGATGACATTAAGCCCCCGGGGCCGGTGTGTGTTACGTTTCGGAAAGAATTTTTCAAACCAAGAGGCACAGTCTGCACATACGGCGTCTTCCCCGCTACAATGGCCCTCTTTTGAATTTATCGACATTATACGGGATTCCGGCATGAGATCAGTTGTCCGTTTACTCCTACTGGCCACACTGGTGGTGTTGGTCAGTGCGTGCGCCTCCAACCAGGAGGAAGAAGTACTGCCGGAGAAGACCTACTACGACAATGCCCGTGAGGCGATGAACTCCGGCAATTTCAACGAAGCCGAAGAAAACCTCGACTCACTCGAGACCTACTACCCCTTCGGCCGCTATGCCGAGCAGGCCCAGCTTGACCTGATTTACGCCCGCTATCAGAACCTTGACCTGGAGGGTGCCCGTGCCGCCGCAGACCGTTTTCTCCGGCTCAACCCCCAGAGCGACCACGCAGACTACGCGCTTTACATGCGCGGCCTTGCCTCCTACAACCTCGACATCGGCCTGGCAGCACGCTATTTTCCGATCGATGTCGCCGCACGGGATCCCGGTGAGCAAAGTCAGGCCTTTCGGGACTTTTCCGAATTACTGAATCGGTATCCGGACAGCCAGTACGTAGCCGATGCACGCCAGCGCATGATTGCCATCCGCAATCGAATGGCGCAACTGGAAATATTCGCCGCACGCTATTACATCAAGCGCGAAGCCTACGTGGCTGCCAACAACCGGGCGCGCTATGTGGTGGAAAACTATCCCACGTCGCCGGTGGTTGAAGAGGCGCTCATCATCATGGCGGAGACGTTCCGCTTCCTCGATCTCAAGAAAGGTGCCGAGGACGCGGTCGCCTTGCTGCGGACCAACTTCCCCAAGAGTGAGGCATTCAATGAGGATGGGGAGTTTGAGGCCGACGTGCTGAAGGGCGAAAACCGCTCCTTGTCCAGCGTTGTCACGTTCGGCCTCATGGGCGACGAATAAACAGGTTACGGCATCACCAACGTCACTTGCCGCTCTTCCATCCGTTGGTGATGGGATAGCGGCGATCCTTTCCAAAACCCCGCTCTGTAATTCTGACGCCAATCGGTGCCTGCCGACGCTTGTACTCATTGATATCCACCAAGCGAATCACCCGGTCCACATCGACACGATCAAACCCTTCGGCAACAATGGCATCGGCACTGAAATCCCGTTCAACGTAAAGATTCAGGATCTGGTCGAGGACATCGTAGCCCGGCAGGCTGTCCTCGTCCTTCTGATCCGGTGCCAGTTCTGCTGACGGGGGGCGGGTAATGACGCGATCCGGAATCACCTGAGACACGGTATTGCGGTATTTGGCCAAGCGAAAAACGAGAGTCTTGGGCACATCCTTGAGGACATCGAATCCCCCCGCCATATCGCCGTACAGTGTTGAATAGCCCACCGCCATCTCACTCTTGTTGCCCGTGGTGAGGACCAGCGAACCAAACTTGTTGGAGAGGGACATCAGTAGCACGCCGCGCAAACGTGCCTGTAGGTTCTCTTCCGTGGTGTCAGGGCGAGTGCCTTCGAAAGGTCCGGCGAGAGTTGCCATGAAAGCGTCATACATCGGCTCAATGGAAAACACATCGTACTGCACACCTAATGCCAAAGCCTCGGCCTCGGCATCCTCCAGACTCATGCTGGAGGTGTACCGGAACGGCATCATAACGGCCCGCACCCGATCCTTGCCGAGCGCATCGACCGCCACCGCCAGGGTGACGGCGGAATCAATACCGCCCGAGAGCCCAAGCACCACTGACTTGAAGCCATTCTTGTTCACATAATCTCGGACACCAGTCACCAGGGCACTGTAAACGTTTTCTTCCAGGGAAGGCTCGCTGGGCAAGGGACGGGAAACCGGCTGGCAATGATGCTCACAGAGGAAATCGACCGGGAAAAGCCCTTCCTCGAACTGCGGTGCCTCAACCGAAAGCACACCAGAGTGATCAAACACCATGGATCCGCCGTCGAATACCAGCTCATCCTGTCCCCCGACGAGGTTAACGTAGACGATGCTGACGAGATTCTCTCGGGATTTACGCTCCAGCAATGCCTTCCGACGAGCCTGCTTGTCAACGTCAAAGGGCGAGGCATTGAGATTCAGGATCAAGCGCGCACCGGCTGCCGCGGCCTCTTCAACGGGGCCATCTTTCCAGAGGTCTTCGCACACCGTAATGCCCACGGGCACACCGTGGATATCCAGCGTCACCACATCCCTGCCCTCGGCGAAATACCGCTTCTCGTCAAAGACCTGATAGTTAGGCGGAAACCGCTTGAAATAGCGGCCGGTCACAGTGCCGTCCTGGATAACAACAGCCGCGTTGTAGAGCAGAGCGCCTTCCCTGAGAGGGGCGCCAATAACAATGGCAGGCCCGAAGCTTTCTTCCCGCAACCTTTGCAGAGCCTCTTGGACCCGAACCTCAAGACTCGGCCTGAGCAGCAGATCCTCTGGCGGATACCCCGTCAGACACAGTTCCGGAAACACCACGATGTCCGCCTGATGCTCATCCTCTGCCCGTCGAGTCGCCTTCATGATGAGATCCGTATTCCCGGGAATATCGCCCACCAGAAAATCAAGCTGGGCCATGACGACCCGCAATTTCTTGGGGAAAGTTTGAGGGGACGCTGCATTCCCGGAAACGGACATAATTTGGCTCCTGTAACTCATTGCCACGAAAAGGCTATTATAACCCCCCAAGCGCGAGGATTTCTCCCGAACCACCTGCGGATCCCGACAAATCATGGCAGTAGAACAAGCTTCACTGGCGAATGCCAGCGCACAAACGCCTTCAGACCAGCAGCAGGTAAAGCTGTTTCGCGTTTATAATCACTACCGGCTGGTCGTCAGCCTGATGCTGCTGGGCCTGCTTTTTGTGGACCCCGCCAATTTCGATACCCGGTTCCGGTTACTGGACTATTATCAGGCGGGCGTCGCCGGCTATCTGGGCCTGAACACGTTCATTGCCCTGATCATCTTCGCTGGTTTCAGGCCCAGTCAGCGCCACATCACGCTCTCGATCCTGCTGGACATTCTGGTGATGCACTGGCTCTTGTTCACCAGTACCGGCATCACCAACGGGCTTGCTAACCTGGTCATTGTTTCCGTTGCCGCAGGGAACATTCTGACCCCCAGCCGGCTGGGGATTTTCTACGCCGCACTTGCCGCCCTCTGTTCGTTGGGAATTTCCGGCTGGGCGGTGCTGACTCTGGGTGAGTCGGGTGATGATATTGTTCGAGCCGGCTCCCTCGGCATCCTGTACTTTGCGACCGCGTTTGCCCTGCAATATATCTCCCGGCGCATGATGCGCAGTGAAGCCCTGGCCAGCAGCCGTGCCCAAAGCATCGCCGAGCTCGAGCAGATCAATCAGCAGATTATCCAGCGCATGCGAACCGGCATTCTGGTTCTGGACCGATATGGCCAGATACGGTTGGCCAACGCTGCTGCAGAAGAACTTCTGTTTGGGGCGCCTACAAAAGATAGCGGTCAATCGGTCACTCCCCGGATTCTGCCCCAACCGCTGAAGCTTGGACTGGAATCCTGGATGAAAGACCCCACTCGCCGAATCGAGCCGTTCCAGCCCTTTCCTACCTCCCCCGCTCTCCAGGCTAACTTTACACAGCTGGACCAGAATCGTGGTGACCAGATACTCGTTTTTATTGAGGACATGAGCAAAGTCACCCAGCAGGCACAACAGATGAAACTGGCCTCTCTCGGGCGCCTGACCGCGGGTATCGCGCACGAGATACGCAATCCCCTGGGCGCAATCAGTCACGCGGCCCAGCTCATGGAAGAATCGCCTCACCTTGACCAGGGTGACCACCAGATGCTGGATATCATCCGTCGCCACTCCCGCCGAGTGAACGGCATCGTGGAAAATGTCCTCGACCTTTCCCGTCGGCGCGCCGCCCATACCGACCTCATCAAGGTCGAGCCATGGCTGGAGGAATTCAAGGCGGACTACCTTCAGACCCAGGACGAGGTTGCCGCCCACTCCATCATCGACCTTACCGTGGATCCTGATGTGCCCTTGGCACGGTTCGACAAGAGTCAGATCGAGCAGGTCATGGTAAACCTCTGCGATAACGGACTGCGCTACAGCCATCAGCAAACGGGCGAGCGTAAGATCTCGCTTCACGCTGGCGCAACGGTGGACGGCGAGCGGGCCTACGTTGAGGTCCGGGATTCGGGTCCGGGTATAGCGCCTGAGCACCAGAATTCAGTCTTCGAACCCTTTTTCACCACCGACAAGAGCGGAACAGGCCTTGGCCTTTATCTGGCCCGGGAACTGTGCGAGGCTAATCAAGCCCATCTTTCTCTGGTGGAAGACAACCAGCCGGGCTGCTGCTTCCGCCTTACTTTTGCCCATCCGGGGCGGCTCATCTGAACCGGCGCCGGCGGAGATCGAGCGTCTGAAGAACGACATGGAACTGATAAATAACGATGACTACGCACTCTGCTCTGATTGTTGATGACGAACCAGACATTCGGGATCTGCTCGAAATTACGCTGACCCGAATGGGCATCAAGGCCATGACGGCTCCAGACCTAGGTGGCGCGCGAAAGCTGCTGGAAGAAAATAGCTTCCATCTCTGCCTCACCGATATGAACCTTCCCGACGGAAATGGCATTGAGCTCGTGCAGTGGATCCAGCAACACGCATCGGCAACACCGGTTGCCGTGATTACCGCCTACGGCAACATGGATACGGCAATCGAGTCCCTGAAGGCGGGCGCGTTTGATTTTGTCTCCAAACCTGTGGAACTGCCGAGGTTGCGTGAACTGGTGAGCAGTGCACTGAAACTGTCTCAACCCAAGGCAGAACAGGACGATGGAGAGGATGAGCCAGGCCTGTTACTGGGCAACTCTCCTCAAATCCGGAAGCTGCGGAACCAGACAAGAAAACTGGCAAGAAGTCAGGCACCGGTGTTCATCAGCGGGGAATCGGGCAGCGGTAAGGAACTGGTTGCGAGGATGATCCACCTCCAGGGGCCGCGCCGGGATGGGCCCTTCATTGCCGTCAACTGCGGTGCTATTCCGTCCGAACTCATGGAAAGTGAATTCTTCGGCCACAAAAAAGGCAGCTTTACCGGCGCAGTGGAAAACAAGGACGGTCTGTTCCGCTCTGCCAACGGGGGAACGCTCTTTCTTGACGAGGTGGCCGACCTGCCACTCGCAATGCAGGTCAAGTTGCTACGGGCGATCCAGGAAAAGGCGGTCAGACCGGTTGGCGACACCAAAGAAGTTCCTGTAGATATCCGCGTGCTCAGCGCGACCCATAAACACCTGCCGGAACTGGTTCAGGAAGGTAGTTTCCGGCAGGACCTTTTCTACCGGATTAACGTCATTGAGCTTGCCGTGCCGCCACTTCGGGAACGGGCCGATGACATTAGCCTGCTGGCTGACCACATTCTTGAGAGAATTGCACGGGAATACGAGTGTGAGCCCGCGACTCTGACATCGAAGGCTCTGGAACGACTTCAGAGCTACGACTTCCCCGGCAACGTCCGGGAGCTTGAGAACGCCCTGGAACGCGCGTTCACCTTGTGTGACGACGACGCGATCGATGCTGACGACCTTCATCTTGGTAATGGCATGCAGCCGTCAACGCCGGCGGCGGTACTGAGCGGCGGTAATGGTACAACGGATGGAAAAAGCATTCAGGTGCCCGAGGGCGAAATTGACCTTGAGGGGTATCTTGAGACCATCGAACGGCAGACAATTGAAAAGGCCCTCGAGGCTACCCGCTGGAACAAGACGGCGGCGGCAAAGAGGCTGGGGATTAGTTTCCGGGCTCTTAGATATCGGTTGAAGAAGTTGGGGATGGAGTAAGCCCTCACAATACGGTAATGTGCGATTGGGCAGGATGCCCAAGCAATTCGTGAAAGAAAAAGACAAAGGAACTGTCAGATGAATTCCAACAACCGGATTGGCGGCTTCACTCTTTTGGAGTTGCTGATTACGCTCGTCATTGTGTCAGCAATAGCAACCTTCGCGATTCCGTCCATGGGTCGACTCGTAAAGAATGCCCAGCGGCATACGGCCGTCAGCGACATGATCGCTCTTGTTAACCTAGCAAGAAATAGCGCCATCATGGCGCAGACGACTGTGACCGTTTGCCCTCTGGACGAGAACGACGAATGCGCTAACGATTGGTCTGGCGAGATAACGGTTTTCCGGGATCCAGGAGCCAGTAAAACACTGGGTAACGCCGGACAAATAATTCGAATCGCCCCCCCTTCCCATGGCGGACAATGGATTGCAAACACCTCTTCACGCCCCTACTTTCGATTCATGCCCACAGGAATCGCAAATTATGCTATCGGGAATATGATCTGGTGTCCCTCAAATGGAGATATGACGATCGCCCGACAACTTGTAATCAACAGGGGAGGCAGGGTACGTCAATCCATTGATCAGGATGGGGATGGAATAGTCGAGAATAGCAATGGAAACCCCATCGACTGCAGCTAAAAAAGGGCGTATCAAACGCCCCCGAGCTTTCATCAACACAGGCTTACTTCGACCAGGTATCTTCGCCTGCCTCTATCCCACTTGCGTTATTCTGGTCCCATGCACGGGCGCCAGTGGAGGATAATTGCAGGAAGCCGTCTCCGGCCTGTGCCCCTTTTGGTATAGCTCTCAAAATAAAAGAGTTGCTTTGCAAGTCGTAAACCCGAAGATCATAAAACTTGGTACTGCCATCCACAGGAGCTTCGCTTGGGAAGACGCTCGCATTGGGAGCCGTGAGTGTCGCACTGATCGCGCTACCGCTACCCGCCGCCCCGAGATAATCGCCATTCTGGGTATAATACCGCTCCATTGCGCTGGCAAAGGACATGAGAGCCCCCTGCGCGTCGCCTCGCCTCGTGCTTTTTACCTGCTCCAGATAACTGGGATAGGCAATCGCAGCAATGATGCCGATGATCGCCACCACGATCATCAGTTCAATCAACGTAAAACCTTTCGTTTTCTTGTAATGCATCGATTACCCCTTAGAGGTCCATTATCTCACGCCAGCCAAGACGACCAGCCCGGTTTGTGTCTTCGCCATAATTAACCTCTCGCTGATCGGGTTCGCCATTTATATTCTGGAAGTACTGGCTATTGCCCAGAATACCGGTGGCCCCAGTGGAACTATCCGAAATTCTCTGACCTGCGTAGGTCCCGTCATCCGACGTGATGTTTCCGTCATTATTCGCATCGAATACGGCAAAAGGTGGCTCGACCCCATCCATACTGACCGACATAAACCAGCTGCTACCTCCGGATGCACAGGCATCGCTGTTTGGCGTATAGGTTTCGAAGAACAGAACTTCGCCACGGAACTTGGGCGAATTCAGTCCTCGCTCTCCGGCTTCCGGAAGGTTCATGAACCAGCCGTATTCCCGTTCAGTTTCTCCCGCCCAGTCAATGGTGCCACCTGTGATATTTCTTAGATTTCCACTTGTCACAATCACCTGCTGCTGGAGGTCATCTTTGGTTAAAGACGAGTCACCTCGATCCCATACCCCGTACATCGCTTGCGCAGAATTATCAGTCAAGTCGCCGTTTTCAAAGTATTTCCCGGTGCTAAAGTAAATCAGGAAGTCTTCCCCTGAACCACCTTCTGTTTCCGGCGGAGACAGTGTATTTCTCAACACCAGCGGGCGCATGGCGATGGGCTGCGGTGTATCGACTGTGCCATCCCCATCGCTGTCGACAAGCGGTGCCGTGAACAAAGGCACGGGGCCGGCATCAGCCCCGGTTACCGCGAAAGCCGATCCCCATTGCCCAGCGTTAGAACTGCTGACATCGAATGCCCAGAGATTGCCCTCCAAATCTCCACCGTAGATACGATCAACGACACGATCCCCATCGGTATCAATGGCATTGACGGCGCCCAACCCACCAGTGTCTCCTACCTTGATGAACTTGTAGTCAGTGCCAGCGGTCCAAGTGCCATCCAGGCCTCCATCCATATAAAGAATCAGCAAGCCCGTTTCATCATCCGCAGAGTTGGTTCCGTCACCGTTATTAAAACCATTACCCATTACAAGAGCCCACCGGTCGTTGTTCATCATGACGGCCACCGGCTGCTCCAGCTGATAATTCAGCTGCGCCAGATCGCTATCGTCAAACTCCCAGAGCACCAAGTCGCCGGCGTTCGCTTCGGAAAAGTTGGCCGGATTGGTGATATCCAGTGCGAACAAGCCCGCGCCGCCGCCGCGCAGTCCGCCAATCAACACGGTTCTCCACGCCTCAGTGCCACCAGCGGTTGACGGCATGAACACATCCACAGCCTGCGGCGAGAGATCGACGTAGTAACGATGGCGATAAGCCGGATCTGTCAGATAGTGCAGGCCTTCATTCTCCGAAGCGGAGAAGATCGAGCGAGGCACATAGGCCAGCAACTCGTCACCACCACCGTCGGCGGAACTCTCAACGGCCTTGAAGCCATGCAGCATCCCGTCGTTGGCTCCGACGTAAACCATTGCTGTCCGTGCAACATTTGTCGCATTCCCTCTGAATGCAGAGTAACGCAATGCTTCAGTCCCAAAAGGTTCTGCATCTGGCCAGTTCATACGGGGAGGCCCAACAAATAACGGGGTGGAATTAACGATATCCCCGAGCTTGCGATCTCGATTCCGGAACTGCTGGCCTTCCAGAGTGGTGGCACCGCGGAGGTAAGCGACCCGCTCATCACCCAAGTCATCAGCGCTACCACCCGGCCCCATCGATAAGTCCGCCTGCTGGCCAGTGTCGAGGTTGGCCCACTGGAAAGCGACACCATCGTTTCCGTCATTGCTGTAGGTCAGAATAACCCTGTTAGATGGCAACTGATTCTCCAGTTCGTCTGCGGCGCTCCACGATCTCGTTGTCGCAATGGAACCATTGGTCGGATTCAGGGCACGGGCTTCCACGTTGCCACTCCAGGATGTGGAGTTGAACAGTGCACTAAAGATCAGACTGTCGGATTCAAGGGTTGCACTGTTGAAAGTTACGCCGGACGCACTTCCAAGAGAGGAAATAATGTTACGTATCGACCCTGACAATGCGCTTTGCAATTGGGCGGGGGATTGAGCGTTATATATTTCACCTTTGCCGTTGACTGCGGCGTGATACAGGTCATCGATCTGGGTCAGATCAGACGTCGCACTTACATCCGGCCAAGTCGGAGGGCTGTCATAAGCCCCTCGCACATTGCTATAGCCATTCCCCAGAACCGTACCCTTGGCACCTAACCCGACCGTGTAAGTGTTCACGTGCAAATTAGTGTTGCAATCAAGGTAAGCAGGGGGGTTATCCTCGCTACAGGCGGCCGGTACCGCAACCTGGCCAGCAGGAGTTAAGTCTGCCCGGGGATTTGTTGTCGCCATTTGGTAGGCAATATCAGCCAAGGTGTTGGAGTAACTGTCCTGATAAGGACTGCCAGCCGAGCCATCAGCGTTTCCGATATCAGCATCGGAGAAACCGGTATCGGTAGCGTAGCCATCCGTAAAAAGGAGGGTGAAGTTCTTCTGGCATTCCTTGGTGATCGGCGCCCCTTCACCTGTGCGTTCGTACTGTGTTCGCGCATGATTCAAAGCTGACCGTAACGCTGTACCGCCACTATTAACATGGTCATAAACGTCGCTGAGAAAAGCTTCTTTCGAACTGACCGTGTTGAGGTCATACATGGTGACCTGGCGCTGATCATTGATCCAGAAGATACCGGTTTGCACGCCTCCAATTCCCTGGAATGCACTAGCCAGCCCGCCGCGCATCGCCTGATGGCGCCTGCGGTAGTATGTGAACCAATTGGAGAAGTTCTGCAACTCATTCTCGTAGGTTCTACCAGAGGCATACGTGCTCACAGAACTGCGGATCTCGACCCGCTTCAGGCATCGGCCGTCCGGTGTCAGCGCGTAGTCCTCATCGCTGTCACCCGGGAAGTCGAAAGCCCCCGGCGCCCGACGGAAAAAATCATAATAATACCCCGCAGTCATCCCGGAGCAGTTAAGGGTGACCCGTTGCGGGGGTGACTGAAGGGACATAGCTCCCGATGGGACACTCCCGCTGACTTTTGAAATCAGTATTTGATCGACAGGAACCAATCGCTCTCGAGCGCGAATGCGTATCGTGTACGAAGTATCGGCATTCAGGGTTGCCGTACCAACTGAGTCCCAACTCCAGTCGTTGGAAAGTTTCAGATCCTGCCACCATTTTACCCAGTATTCACCAGACGCATCCTCGGAAAACGAGTTGTTGGTCGATGTAAGCGTCAATGCATTCGATGGGACTGACGCGGACGGCCCAAACCCTTCAAGGTTGACCCACAGCGAATCGGAATCCGAATCTTTGGAAATCTTTCGAATCCAAACTTGGTAGTCTCCAGCAACCGGAACCGTAAATGAGATGCTGGCTTGACCATATTGCGATGCGGGTGAATCGTTCTGAGCTCCCGTGTTCGACGCGATGTAATCGTCTCCCGAGGCTGAATTCGTCCATACCCCCCGTGCCACCGTGCTGCTCTGACTTGCCGATTCGTACCCATTCAGAAGCGTTGCATCTTCTGATTCCAACAAGGTCGAGTTATCCGTATGGAAGGACTCTCCACCAACCAGATCAGGAGAGAACTGTACTTCAGATGTGTCATCAAGAACCCAGTAGGTTGCAGGCCAGTAGCTGTAATTCTTTTGGCCATTTGCATCAACGTCACAATTGTCAGTGTCTGTTCCAGTGGTTCCCTGAGCGTCACAGACCATGGCTTCACTGGCTATATCAAAACCCCAGTTGTCTCGGTCATCTGTGTTAGCCTTGTCCGCAACGAGGTTGAGATAAGTATCAGGGTCTGTAGCGTCGTACTCGTTCGGATCATACGGAGCTTGCGTGCCGTTGTACTCTGGGTATTGAATAGTACCGAAGGACGGCCAAGTATTATAAGTCACGGATGGATCGTAGTAAGCTTTGTTATAAATTGGGCTGCGCGCAAAGGCGTATGCCCTCAGTGGCGGAATTGCATGCCGACTCCCGATGGCCGCACCGTTCGCGTAGTCAGCAGACCGTCCATTGGGGAAAAGATACGCATATTTGGGCAAATCAGGCCCGGGTACGAACCCGCCATTGTAGTTAACAAACGACCCATTTTCGTTAAGCCATAGAGCCCCGTCATTGGTCGGAAGTAGCACCTCAAAGTCCATACTTCCAGAATCGTCCATGCCCAGCATAATGTTATGCTTGACCGCCTGACTAAGAAACAGCGGCTGGGAAGCGGGTGTCACTGGCGCATTGTATCCCACGGTTGGCAGCACCAGCAGTAGTGAACCGATGAGGGTATTAAGCTTTAAACGCATGCTCTGTTCCTTCTGTTACTTCGCGGTGCCGTAATATGATTCAACAATCCGGCGGGTCTCCCCGCTTCGGCCAGAGCTCCACCCCACAATCCTGAATCCCAGGGGCTTTGATCCACCAGTAAAGTCGTCGTAGTTGGTAATCTGAAGATCACCCGGTGCCTCTGCTGAAGTCGTGATACCAATGTACTCCACGAAATAGCGTGGGTTCTCTGCAAGGGTTCCCGGGAAACCAGTCGCAGCGACCGATTTGGTATCAGAGCTGGACCAAGTCGTATCGGCCATTGGGTCAGGGGCATTGGCACGGGTATACAGACCGCCACTGGTTCCAAAATTACCCAATGTCACTGTATTTTGCTCCAGATATTCCTCTGCCTCGCGAACGGCGTATTCGGCCGCCTCAAGGGCCGTTTGCCCATCTCGCACTGCCGATGTCATTTTTTCCTGCAACTGCGCGCCCTGCATGCCCGAAATGGCCAGAAGGGTGAGCACCAGCAGAATTAACAGACTCGTAAGGAGAACTGCCCCCTTCTGACGACGAACCAGTGGTGACTGCACGACTATCCTCCAACCCTGTTTCGAATCGCTGCGGTAAAGGTGTAGACCCGGCGTAAGCGACCATCCCCCCCATAGGTGCTGCCACCCAAGGAGATATTGGGTTGATCTGGCGCCACATTATTTGCTTCGGAGCGGCTCAGAAGGCTGACCCGCATGGCCACAACATCCGCCATAGTGACATCAGTGGCTTTGCCCCACAGATCCGCAGTTCCATCTCCGTCGCTATCATCCCCATAAAGAACCTGCATATTTTCAATGCCTTCAATCAATTCGATATCAGAGGTCTGGCCAGCGTTAGTCCCCGACATTAAGCCCGTTCGCAAAAACAGAGCGGGCTCGCCACTGGCTCCTTGCCCTACATAATATTGCTCAAAATACGGGATATAGATTGCGGCGCCAGCATCGTAGACCTGCGACAGACAGTGAGCGTTACCGGTACCGTTGCCGTTAGTACAGTTGCCCGGGTTGTAATTGCCAGGGGAATTGCTGCCGGTGTTGTGGACAACATTTCCGTTGGCATTGACATTCGTAGCCTGAAATATATCGCCGCCTTGACAATCTGTGATGAAAACAATGTCGCCATCATCGAGCGAGGTCGAATCATTAACATGAAGAACCGCCGAGGGCTGAACCATTACCTGGTCAATTTTGATATCAGCCGCTCCACCAACGCCACGTACGATAAAGCTGTCCGTACCTGCCAGAGCTGGTGGTTCTCCTGTTCCGGGGGTCCCACTATGATTATCAGTACCTTCCAGGCCTTCTCCGAACCCCAGAGTCGCTGTGTTATACCCGGGCCCATTCGGATCCAAATTGTTTACCGCATTACCCAGCCCACCAGAGCACCCCCAATAATCAGCATTTCGAACCGCCCTTGCGAGTAACTCTGCCGACATCCGCCCACTTTCCAGCACCCGAGCACTGGCCGCAGTCAGTGAAAAACTTTTCTGATTGCTGACAAATATCTGCACCAGACCTGCGGTAAGAATCAGACCAAGTGTGAGGGCAATCATGATTTCTATAAGTGAAAGCCCCTGCTGCTTTTGTTTTATAAACAAACTCATTGCAAGACCCTGGCATCAAGTTGATAGGTTTGGGCAACCGAATCGTCACCGAGATCACGTTCAGACCAGTTTATGGTGATCGTTGCCACACCGTTGGCGAGCACGACACTGGCTCCAGTAAAGCCCGGGATGGAGCCGTTAAGGTTTGAAAACCATTGGCTGGCATCCAGCACTGCAATTTGCGCAGAGTTGCAGGGTGAGCACGTTGGGACGGTCTCCGGAGCGCTAGTAAAACTGCTGTATGCTCCTGCCTCCGCACCCGGTAAATTGGCCCGAACTCGCTCAACCATGTCGTAGGCGAGGATGCTGACCTGGGAACGAACATGAGAGTTAGTTGTCTGCTTCATGGCGAGTGTCTGAACACCCGCAACGCCCAGCAAACCGATCGCCAAGATGATGAGGGCAACCAGCACCTCTATCATGGTAAAGCCAGTTTCACGGCGCGATAGTCTGATCACAACCAACTCCTATCCACAGGTAACTGTTTCATGGCGAACCCGCCCAGAGGTATGAATCCGGATAATCCGACCGGTCTCCCCCGTACGATCATCACAAACTTGGAAGCTATATTCCGCACCGGCTGCCGGCGAAGGATCGACAAAGCCATTTGCGCGAAAGCGAAAGTTCGTGACGCCATCGGTGCCATTGATAGTTACGGAATCAGGAACTTGGTTAAAAATACGAATTTCTTCTCCCGGTTGGTAATCAGCAGCGCCCGAGTCCACCCAAACCCTCCAGCCACCGCCCCACTCATCACCATTGCCAGCCGAAGCCAACGCGGTGACATCCACAGCACGGCCGCGCTTGACGGATTCCGCTCGCGCATAGTTCAGGACACCAATCAGATTATTCGTCACTGAGGTAATACGGTTATTGGCAAGTACTTGGGCGAATGAAGGAACTGCCAATCCAGCTATTATTCCAATCAGTGCAAGCGTAATTAGCAGCTCTAAGAGTGTAAAACCTTTATTGGATCGCACAGATAAAACCCACTTCTATTATGACGTATCGAAACATTAACGAACGCCAACAAGCCATTCCAGCAATGGGCGACAAGCGGATTTATACGAGGGATAAGCGGTTAGGGAAAAGAAAAAGATGTGATGCCGTTCAAAGGCTGTCGAGTTCAGGAAACCTCGACAGCATCTATTCGCAACTCTTTCGGCATGGAAAACACAATGTTCTCCTCGCGCCCGGCAATCTCCTCCGGAACGCTGCCGCCAAGTTCCTGGAGGCGCGCAATCACCTCATTTACCAGCACTTCCGGCGCGGAGGCTCCGGCCGTGACACCGACCGACATTTTGCCTTCCAGCCAAACCGGATCAATCTGCGCGGCTTCGTCGATCAGATAGGCGGGGGTTCCCATCCGCTCTGCCAACTCCCGCAAGCGGTTGGAGTTGGAACTGTTGGGCGAGCCGACGACCAGCATCAGGTCGCAATCACCGGCAAGCTGCTTCACGGCATCCTGGCGATTCTGGGTGGCGTAGCAGATGTCGTCCTTACGGGGCCCTTCAATCTGGGGAAATTTTTCCCGCAGGGAGTCAATGACCCGGGCGGTGTCATCCATGGAGAGGGTGGTTTGGGTAACGTAGGAAAGACGGCTGGCGTCTTTGACGTCCAGCTTGGCAACATCCGCTTCGTCTTCGACCAGATAGATGTCACCACCATTGCTGTGATCGTACTGCCCCATGGTGCCTTCCACTTCGGGATGGCCATGGTGGCCGATCAGGATGCACTCCCGGCCGTCACGGCTGTAACGCATGACCTCCATATGCACTTTGGTCACCAGCGGACAGGTGGCATCGAACACCTTCAGGCCGCGGCGTGACGCCTCGTTCTGCACGGCCTGGGACACGCCGTGGGCGCTGAAGATGACCAGCTTGTCGTCCGGCACCTCGTCGAGCTCGTCCACGAAGATGGCACCGCGATTGCGCAGGTTGTCGACCACGAATTTGTTGTGAACCACCTCGTGCCGCACGTAAATCGGCGCGCCAAACACATCCAGGGCGCGGTTGACGATTTCAATGGCCCGGTCCACGCCGGCGCAAAAGCCGCGAGGATTGGCGAGTCGGATCTGCATGGTAACTTCCCGCTGGTATTGAATAGTCTGGGTGTCGTGTCAGTGTGTCGGCCTGGCGGGCTCAACATCAATGATTTCCACCTCAAAGGTCAGTGTACGCCCCGCAAGGGGGTGATTGAAATCCACCTCTACTTCGTCGCCCTCCACCCGGCTGACGACGCCCGGAAGCTCGCTCTGGCGCGCATCGGCAAAGGAGATCATCACGCCCGGCTCGAGCACCATGTCGGCACTGAATTCGTGGCGCTTGAAGGTCTGGACATTGTTCGGGTTGTGCTGGCCAAAGGCCTTCTCGGGCGGCACTTCGTAGCTGTTACGCTCGCCGGCTTTCATGCCCATCAAATAGGCCTCGAAGTTCTCCGGGAGATTGTCGTCGCCAATTTCCAGGGTGGCCGGCTCCTTCTCAAACGTGGAATCGATCACTTCGCCATCGGGAAACTTCAGCGCAAAGTGCAACTTGACGCGGGTACCCTTATCTACAGGCAATTCTTTCATCAGCGTGGGTCACTCCTTTCGGCATCCCCGTCCGAGTCGTCGGGTTTGCGGAACATATCAAGAATCATCATGCCGGCACCGATGGTAATGGCCGTATCCGCCAGATTGAAGGCCGGGAAATGCCAGTCCTGCCAGTAGAAATGCAGGAAATCGACCACGTATCCATGCACCACACGGTCGTAGACATTACCAAGGGCGCCGCCAAGAATGAGTACGATGGCAACCGCGGTCCAGGTTTCATGGCGTTGCAGCTTTCGCAACCAGACAACCAGCACCGTACTGACCACCAGCGCCAGGGCGACAAAGAACCAGCGCTGCCAGCCGTCGGCCTGCGCCAAAAAGCTGAAGGCCGCCCCGGTGTTGTGCAGCAGGGTCAGGTTGAACATGGGAATGACGGGCACCGGATCGCCGTAGGTCAGCGTGGCGGTGGCCAGCGCCTTGGTGCCAAGATCCAGCACGATCACCAGCACCGCCAGCCACAGCCATTTCAACTTGGACCCGTTCGCCGTGTCAGTCATGGTCGCGTCCATCAGGCGAACGAGCGGGCTTCGCCGGGCCCTTCCACGTTGGTCACACAGCGGGCACACAGGTCTGCATACTTCTCGTTGCGACCAACGTCTTCCCGATGATGCCAGCAACGCTCACACTTGGCGTGGGCTGCCGGGGTTACCGCAACGCGCAAGCCTTCGTGGCCGGTCAGTTCAGCATCGCCGGCTTCTGACGGCGACTTCACCGTGGCCTCCGACGTGATCAGTACGAACCGGAGTTCTTCGCCCAAATGCTTGAGGTTCGCCGCCAGATCACCCTCGCAGAAAAGCGTGACTTCCGCGCTTAATGAACCTTTGATCTCCCCTCGAGCTCGGGCTTCTTCCAGGCACTTGTTGACGGCTTCCTTGACGCCGTAGATCTCACGCCAGTAGTCCCGGCCCAGTTCGGCCGTTTCCGGCAGCGCGGCCAAGCCGTCGTACCAGGTCTCGTAAAAGACGGTATCGCCACGCTCGCCCGGCAGATGCTGCCAGATTTCGTCAGCGGTAAAGCTGAGAATCGGAGCGATCCAGCGCACCAGGGCCTCGGCAACGTGATACAGAGCGGTCTGACACGAACGCCGCGGAAGGCTATCGGCAGGCGTGGTGTACTGGCGATCCTTGATGATATCGAGATAGAAACCACCCAGGGTCGCCTCGCAGAAGTTGTACACCTTCTGATAGATGCGCAGGAAGGCGTAGTTCTGGTAATCCTCATGCAGCTCGTTCTGCAGCTGCAGCGCGCGGTCCACCATCCAGCGATCCAGAGCAATCATGTCCTCCGGCGCCACCATGTGCTGCTCGGGATCAAACCCGCTGAGGTTGCTCAGCAGGAAGCGGGAGGTGTTGCGAATCCGACGGTAACCGTCGGCCGTCTGACGCAGAATGTCCTTGGAGACGGTCATTTCACCGCTGTAATCAGTCGCCGCAACCCACAAACGCAGGATGTCAGCACCCAGTTCGTTCATGACTTCCTGGGGTGCGATCACGTTTCCGAGGGACTTGGACATCTTGTGCCCTTTGCCGTCCACGGTGAAGCCGTGCGTCAGGACCTGCTTATACGGTGCCACACCGTTCATGGCGATGGACGTTTTCAGTGACGACTGGAACCAGCCACGGTGCTGATCCGAGCCCTCCAGGTACATGTCCGCCGGGAACTGCCCGAGCTCTTCACGGACGCGGAGCACGGATTCGTGAGTAACGCCGGAATCGAACCAGACATCCAGGGTATCGGTAACCTTTTCGTACCGCTCGGCGTCAGCGCCCAAGAACGCGGCCGGCTCGATGTCGTACCAGGCATCAATGCCGCCCACCTCGATTTCCTGGGCAACTTTTTCGATCAGGTTCTGGGTATCCGGGTGCAGTTCCTGGGTTTCCTTGTGGATAAACAGCGTAATCGGCACGCCCCAGGTCCGCTGGCGCGAGATACACCAGTCCGGGGACTGCTGGAACATGGCCTCAATACGGTTCTGACCCCAGGACGGCACCCAGCGCACGCCCTTGATGGCCTCAAGAGCATCTGCTCGCAGGTTTTCCTTGTCCATGCTGATGAACCACTGCGGGGTAGCCCGGTAGATCAATGGCGTCTTGGTGCGCCAGCAATGGGGATAGCTGTGCCGGAACTTCTCGGAACGTACCAGCTTGCCCTCACGGGTCAGCGCGGCGCAGACGGGTTCGTCGGCCTTGTACACGTGCACACCCGCCAACTCGCCGGCAGCGCTGGTGTAGGTGCCATCAGCCTGGACCAGGTTAAGGGTATCGATGTTGTAGGCCTTGCCCACCTCAAAATCTTCCATACCATGATCGGGTGCGGTATGGACAGCACCGGTGCCAGCGTCGGTGGACACGTGATCGCCCAGGATGACCGGCACCTGCTTGTCGTAGAACGGATGCTGAAGGGCCAGATGCTCGAGGTCGGCTCCGGAACAGGTCGCCAGCACCTCATAGCCCTCAACCTCCCAACGACTCATGATGCCGTCCACCATATCGGCCGACAGGATCAGGCGTTCGGGACCTGCGCCGACATCAGCCTGGACCAGGGCATACTGAAGCTCAGCGTTCAGGGAGACAGCCTGGTTGGCCGGGATGGTCCAGGGCGTGGTGGTCCAGATAACCACGGAAACGTCGCCGTCGCCTTTATCGATCCCGAACAGGGACAACGCCTTTGCCTGATCGACGGCGGTAAAACGCACATCAATCTGGGTCGAGGTTTTGTCCTGGTACTCGACCTCGGCTTCTGCCAGTGCGGACTGACCCACCACACTCCAGTAAACCGGCTTGTACCCGCGCACCAGGTGTCCTTTGGCCACGATCTTTCCGAGCGCGCGAACAATGCCGGCTTCCACTTTCGGATCCATGGTCAGATAAGGCTTGTCCCACTCGCCCATGACCCCGAGGCGAATGAAATCCTGTTTCTGACCGGCAATCTGCTTGGTCGCGTAGTCGCGGCAGGCCTGACGGAACGTCTTGTAGTCGACCTTAACCCCGGCTTTGCCGATTTCCTGCTCTACCTTGTGCTCGATGGGCAGACCGTGGCAGTCCCAACCGGGGACGTAGGGTGCATCGTAGCCCATGAAGCTGCGCGACTTGACGATCATGTCTTTCAGGATTTTGTTGACCGCATGACCAATGTGAATGCTGCCGTTGGCGTACGGAGGGCCATCGTGAAGAACGAATTTTTCCCGCCCCTCGCGCTGCTTGCGCAGGTTGCCGTACACGTCGAGATCCTGCCAGCGCTTGAGCATGTCCGGCTCACGCTTGGCCAGGTTGCCGCGCATCGGAAAGGCGGTTTCCGGCAGATTCAGGGTGTGCTTGTAGTCGCTCATGGTCTGTGTGCGTACTCTTTTGGTCAGTTTGGGTCAGTAGTCATGTATGTGCGGTCCGCAACCGCGGGTTTTCAATGTGCCAGCCGCGTGGATCCATTATTGGCAATCCAGGCCCGGGCATCGCTGAAATCGCGGGCGATCTGTTCTTTCAGGGCATCCACGGAGCCGAATTTGATTTCATTGCGCAGCCCGTGACGGAACACGACGTCGATGTGGCGACCATAAAGTGTGCCAGCAAAGTCGAACAGGTGCACTTCCAGAGCCGGCTGTTTGCCGTCTACCGTCGGTCGCAGGCCAATGTTGGCAACTCCGTCATAGACCGAACCATCGTCCAGCGTGGTGCTGACCACATAGACCCCTTGCAGCGGTGCCATGCGTTTCAGCAGGATATTCGCAGTAGGCGCGCCAATTTCACGCCCGAGTTGGCGCCCATAGACAACACGCCCACGTATCCGGTAAGGGTGGCCCAGCAGTTCTTCAGCCTCGTCGAGTCGATCTGCCTTGAGCCGTTCGCGAATCCGGGTACTGCTTACCCGCTCACCCCCGATGGTCACCGTCCGCGTGTTTTCCACGGTAAACCCGAGCGATTCGCCCGCCTCGCGCAGCAACATGAAATCGCCCGTCCGATCACAGCCAAAACGGAAATCGTCGCCCACCACAAGATGACGCACGCCGAGGCCATTCACCAGAACCGTGTCAATGAACTCCCGACTCGTCAGGCGCCGGAAACGGCCGTTGAAATGCAGGCAAAGCACGTAATCGATGCCTGCAGCCGTCAACGCTTCGAACTTCTGCCTGAACGACATCAGTCGGGGTGGTGCCTCGGCCCCCTGGAAGAATTCCCTGGGCTGGGGTTCGAACACCATGACCACAGAAGGCAGGCCCAGACTGGACGCCTTCTCCTTAACCTGTTCCAGAATCGTCCTGTGGCCAATATGTACCCCATCGAAATTACCGATGGTCGCGACGCAGCCGCTCGCCAGAGGCGACGCCTCGCGACGGGACAGCGTTGTCAGGTTAGTCAGGCCTCGGATCAGACGCATGCAATGCGAACCTTCAGTTGCCAGCTGGCTTTCAGCGCCCCGCCTTGCCCTGTCAAATGTGTCAGGAGGCGTCTTGCCGGGAGAACGCTGGTGAGAAAACGCGCGATTATACCTTACCTCTGGCGGAAATGTCTTACCCTCACGCCCGTCACCGCCAGCGCCAGGAAATAGACGGCCACGCCAGCGCCGACCAGCACCGCCATGTCAGCGGCACGCTGGTATCCGCCAGCGGCCAGCCAAACGGTTACCGGAGCCTTGAGCCAGAGGATGACAAGCGCCAGAGCGAGGTTGGCACCCCCGATCTGCAACAGGAAACGCGGCCAGCCCGGCTGGCTTTGCCACGCCCCTTCCCGACGCAGCCCCCGCCACAGCAGAAAACCGTTCAGCCAGGCCGAAAGCGAGGTTGCCAGCGCCAATCCGGCGTGGGCGAGCGGAAACACCAGGATCAGGTTGAACACCATGTTGGCGACCATGGCAATGACACCGATCTTGACCGGTGTGCGGGTATCCTGGCGGGCAAAGAAACCCGGGGCCAGAACCTTGATCAGCATAAAGGCGAGAAGCCCCGCCGAATAGGCGCGCAGACTCTGCGCCGACATCACCACATCCCGATCGGTCACCTCACCGTAATGGAACAGCGTGGCGATGAGCGGCTCAGCCAGCAAAGCCAGAGCAAGGGCGGCAGGCAGGCCAATCAGAAGAACCGCACGAACCGCCCAGTCCAGAGTGGCCGCGAACTGGTCGGCGGAGTCCGCTGCATGCTTGCGGGAGAGACTGGGCAGAATCACCGTGGCAATGGCGATTCCGAAGACGCCCAGAGGCAATTCCGACAAACGGTCGGAATAGTAAAGCCAGGACACACTGCCCGTTTGAAGAAACGATGCGAGCACCGTATCCAGCAGCAGATTAATCTGACTGACCGAGACCCCGAACAAGGCGGGCGCCATCAGCTTCAGTATTCGACTCACGCCCTCATGACGGTAGTCAACGCGCGGTCGCGGCATGAGCCCCAGACGCATCAGGAACGGCATCTGGAAGAACAACTGCAACGCGCCGGCGATGAATACACCCCAGGCCAAGGCCATCACGGGTTCTTCCATCAATGGCGTCAGGTAGATTGCCGCGCCAATCATCGCCAGGTTCAGCAGCACCGGCGTAAAGGCCGGCACGGCAAACCGGTCATAGCTATTCAGTATGCCGCCGGCAAACGCCGTCAAGGAGATCAGCAGCAGGTAAGGAAAGGTGATGCGCAGCATGTCACTGGTGAGCGCGAACTTCACATCGTCATCCAGGAAACCCGGCGCGAAGATGGCGGTCAGTACGGGGGACCCCAACATGGCAACGAGGGTGACGGCCAACAGAATCAGGCCGAGCGAGCCGGCCACCGCATCGACCAGGCGCTTAACATCAGAAATCGACTGCGCTTCCCGGTAGGAAGACAGCACCGGGACGAAAGCCTGGGAAAACGCCCCCTCAGCAAACAGCCGGCGAAGGAAGTTCGGGATCTTAAACGCAACAAAGAAGGCATCTGCGCCGGCACCCGCGCCGAAATAACGGGCAATCACCATGTCCCGGACCAGGCCCAGCACCCGGGACAGCATCGTCATGGCCCCGACCAGCCCAGAGGAACGCAGCAGGCCCGGCGGCTTCGGCAAGGTTTTTTTCTCGGTGTTGGTTTCGGGTTCCGACGACATGAAGGCTCTGGCCAGGGATTAAACAACGGGTTGGCGCGGCATCTCGGGAAATACTAGCCCAGCCCGGGCACCCGCATCCAGTGAGCGGCGAGTTTATCACAGGCCTTTGGTGCCGGGGCATGAAATAGGTTTTGGTCTTGACATCTGCGGGTTTCAGCGGCATAGTTTCGCGTCATTTATTTCGACGCGCTGGTTTTGGCGCGCCCGCGATGTAACGAATCATTCAGCAACGAATTCAAGATTTTCAGGAGTTTTACGGTGGCAAATTCCCCGCAAGCCAAGAAGCGCGCACGTCAGAACGAGAAGAACCGCAAGCACAACGCCAGCCTGCGTTCCATGGCTCGTACTTACGTGAAGAAAATTCAGTCCAAGATTGAGGCTGGCAACTACGAAGAAGCCCAGGCTGCCTTCCAGCAGGCTCAGCCGATTCTGGACAGCATGGTCAACAAAGGCATCTTCGCCAAGAACAAGGTTGCTCGCAGCAAGAGCCGCCTGAGTGCCAAGATCAAGTCTCTGAAGAGCGCGTAAGCGGACTTTCCTTCAGAACTAAAAAAAACCGGCCAGTTGGCCGGTTTTTTTTTGCTTCTACCCTTCTCAAACGATGACCAGGTTGTCCCGGTGAATCATCTCTTCGCCGGAAACATACCCGAGCACTTCGGCAATCCTGGCGCTGGAACGACCGGCAATGGCCCGGGCTTCGTCCGCGTCGTAGTTCACCAACCCCCGGGCAACCTCCCTGCCCTTTGGATCGACGCAGGACACCATTTCGCCACGACGAAACTGACCCGAGACGCCCTTCACCCCGACCGGCAGCAGACTCCGACCACCGAGACAGACCACTTTCACGGCACCATCATCCAGCATCAGCTTGCCGCGCGTTTGCAGATGGCTGGCCAACCACTGCTTGCGGGCAGCGATTCGCCCCTGCTCAGGGAGCAGAAGCGTACCGATAACATCGCCCTGGCGCAGGCGGGTGATCACGCCTTCGATCCGGCCACCCACAATCACAGTAAAGGCGCCGGATCGGGCGGCCAATCGCGCAGCCCTGAGCTTGGTCAGCATGCCCCCACGCCCGAGCAGACCCGCACCCCCTCCGGCCATGGCATCCAGCTCGTGATCGCCAGCTTTGCGTTCGGTCACCAGGCGGGCATCGGTGTGCTTGCGCGGGTCCTTGTCGAAAAGACCCAGCTGGTCCGTCAGAATGATCAGACCATCGGCCTCGATCAGATTGGCGACCAGCGCCCCGAGGGTATCGTTATCCCCAAACCGGATTTCATCGGTCACAACCGTATCGTTTTCATTGACGATGGGAATCACACCAAAATCCAGCAACGCCCGAAGCGTACTGCGGCCGTTCAGGTACCGCTTCCGATCCGACAGGTCGTCGTGAGTCAGCAGAATCTGCGCGGTGTGCAAACCATGACGCTTGAATTGCGCCTCCCAGGTCTGCACCAGCCCCATCTGCCCGACCGCCGCCGCAGCCTGCAACTCGTGGAGCTGCTGGGGGCGGGTCGTCCAGCCCAGCCGGCTCATGCCTTCGGCGACCGAGCCGGACGACACGATCACCACTTCGACACCACTCTCAATCAGCTCCACAATCTGGTCGACCCAAAGGCCCAGGGAGGCGACATCCAACCCCTTGCCATCATTGGTCAGCAGGGCACTTCCGATTTTGATGACCAGACGACGAGCCTGGCGCAACTGGGTGCGTTCACTCATGATGCGTGCACTTCTCTCGACTTACTCAGGGGCGTAGACCACTTCGACATCGTAATCGTCGTCATCGAAGTCGTCGTCATCATCGTCATCCTGCCGGGCGGCTCTGCGGGCCTGGCGCTCCGACTCGATCCTGGCCCGGGCCTCCTCGTCCATCTGGCGCCTGCGGGCAGCTTCGCGCTCCGCGAATTCCGGGTTCTGCGCCTCTTCCTCGGCCTGCTCCTCAATCCAGCGCATCACCGCCTGAACCAGAGGTTTTGTGCCTTCGCCGCTTAACGCCGAAATGTGGAAAACCGGCCCTTGCCAGCCCAACTCATCAACAATGGCCTGGCAATGAACTTCCCGATCGCCTTCGGAGACCATGTCCACCTTGTTGAGCACCAGCCAGCGCTCCCGATTTGCCAGCGTCTCACTGAACTTCTCGAGCTCATGCTCGATTGCCCGCACCGACTCCACTGGCGAGGAGCCATCGTAGGGCGCCACATCAACCAGGTGCAGCAGCAATCGCGTCCTAACCAGATGCTTCAGGAAGCGGATCCCCAGGCCGGCACCTTCGGCGGCACCCTCGATCAGCCCCGGAATATCGGCAATAACAAAGCTCTGGTGGGCCTGGACACTCACCACACCCAGGTTGGGCACAAGCGTGGTGAACGGGTAATCCGCCACCTTGGGCCGGGCGGCCGACACGGACCGAATAAACGTGGATTTGCCCGCATTGGGCATCCCCAGCAGCCCCACATCGGCCAAGACCTTCAGCTCCAGGCGAAGGTTTCGAAGTTCACCTTCGGAGCCCTTGGTAGTCTGTCGCGGCGCACGGTTGACGGAGGATTTGAATCGGGTGTTGCCCAGACCATGAAAGCCACCCTGGGCGACCTTCAGACGCTGACCGACCCGGGTCAGATCACCCAGCACTTCGTGGGTATCCATGTCGACCACCGTGGTACCAACCGGCACCGGAAGCACCAGATCCTCGCCCTTGGTGCCGGTGCAGTTTCGCCCGGAACCGGGCTCGCCATTCTGGGCCTTGTGCTTACGCTGAAAACGGTAATCGATCAGCGTGTTCAGCGCCTCATCCGCCTCCAGATACACGGAACCGCCATCCCCGCCGTCACCGCCGTCGGGACCGCCCTTGGGGACGTATTTCTCACGCCGGAAACTGAGGCACCCATGCCCGCCCTTCCCGGCTTCAACAATGATGGTGGCTTCGTCTACGAATTTCATGGATAAACCCTTTGCGCTGCGCGCATAAACTAAAAAGCCCCGCAGCCTCTAGGAAGCTTTGCGGGGCTCCGAGCGACGTTGATAACTGACTATATCAGGATATCAATGCCACCCAAGGTTCGACAGAACCGGATCGCCGCTGCTTACGCAGCCGGAACGATGCTCACGAACTTACGGCTCTGCGGGCCTTTGACTTCGAACTTCACCTGACCTTCCGCTTTCGCGAACAGGGTGTGGTCCTTGCCAATGCCAACATTATTACCAGCGTGGAAACGGGTTCCGCGCTGACGAACGATGATGCTGCCTGCAGATACAGTTTCGCCGCCGTAGCGCTTCACACCAAGTCGTTTCGACTCGGAATCGCGACCGTTACGGGTACTACCTGCTGCTTTTTTATGAGCCATTACAAGCCTCCTGATTTAAGGGGTGGTTCGAGAGCCTCAGCCCTTGATACCCGTGATCTTGACTTCAGTGAACCACTGACGGTGGCCCTGACGCTTCATGTGGTGCTTCCGACGGCGGAACTTGATGATCTGAACCTTGTCGTGACGGCCGTGGCTAACCACTTCCGCAGTCACTTTGGCACCATCAACAACCGGCGCGCCAACCTGAACCTTGTCGCCATCGGCGATCAGCAGAACGCGATCAAACTCAACGTTTCCACCGGTTTCAACTTCCAGCTTTTCCAGCTTCAGGGTTTCGCCTTCTTTCACACGGTGCTGCTTACCACCGCTTACAATAACTGCGTACATTAACGTTCTCCGCGATTGACCCATCCCTGCTCTTATCCACCTGGTTCTAAGGGAAGCACTCTGGCGACCCTATAGCAGGGAGCGCAGGTTGGGATGAGTTGGGCGCGTGATTGTACGAAAAGGCGCCTCGCAATACAAGCCAAGTTGACACTGTAGGCGCCAATACCTAGCATTGCCGCGACCTGCCCGATTTATCAAGAACCGTTTCCTCGAAACAGTAGCAAGGGATCCACAAGCCGCATGACAGCCCAGCGCATATACGACACCGTGGCCGAGGACTTCAGCCGCGTTAACGACCTGATCATCCAGCGGCTCGCCTCCGATGTTCCCTTGGTCGAAAAAATCGCCCAATACATCATTGAAAGTGGCGGTAAGCGCTTGAGACCACTACTGGTTCTGCTTTCCAGTCAAGCAGTGGGCTACAACCGCGACGACCATCTGAAACTGGCGGCGGTGATCGAATTCCTGCACACCGCCACCCTGCTCCACGACGATGTCGTCGATACATCGGACATGCGCCGGGGCCGAAGCACAGCCAACGCCCGATGGGGCAATGCCCCGAGCGTGCTGGTAGGTGATTTCCTCTACGCCCGCGCTTTCGAGATGATGGTTGAGCTCGAAAGCCTTCCGATCATGAACGTTTTGTCGCACGCGACCGCGGTCATCGCCGAAGGCGAGGTCATGCAATTGATGAACGTCAAGAATCCCGACCTCACGGAAGACCAGTACATGAAGGTCATTCACAACAAGACCGCCATGCTATTTGAAGCCGCCTCGCACACAGGCGCGCTGCTGGCCGGGGCCGACATCCAACAGGAACAGGCCCTTCGCGACTATGGCAAGCACCTCGGCCTGGCGTTCCAACTGGTGGACGATGTTCTGGATTACCGCGGCGATGCCGAGACCATGGGCAAGAACGTGGGCGACGATCTGGCCGAGGGCAAGGCCACCCTGCCCCTGATTTACGCCATGGCGAACGGCAGTGAACAGGAGCGGCAGCTTATCCGCCAGGCCATTCGCAAAGGCGGACTGGACGACCTTTCCAGCATCCTGGCCGTTGTGGAGAGCTCAGGGGCACTGGAGTACACCATGGCCCGGGCACGGGCGGAAGCTGGGATGGCGGCGAATTGCCTGGCCGGCCTCACAGACTCGGCACACAAGACCGCTCTGGAACTCCTGACGGACGTAGCGGTGGCTCGGGTCAGCTGAGGCGTTCCCGCCCATGGGGCGCCTCGAAATCCAGCGCTGGCCCGACCGGCACAACCTGCGTCGGATTGATCGTGCGCTGGCTGACATAGTAATGGCGCTTGATCTGGCCAATGTCCACGGTTCCCGCTACGCCCGACTCCTGGTAAAGGTCCCTCACGTACCCCGACAGCGACGGGTAATCCGCAATACGCTGGCGGTTGCACTTGAAGTGGCTGAAGTACACCGCATCGAAGCGAATCAAGGTGGTAAACAGACGCCAATCCGCTTCCGTCAACTCGCCACCGACCAGGTAACGACGGGACGACAAGCGCTCTTCCAGCCAATCCAGTGACCGGAACAGTTCCGTGTATGCCGCTTCGTACTTGTCCTGTGCCGTGGCAAACCCCGCCTTGTAAACCCCGTTATTGACCGTGTGGTAAACCCGCTCGTTCACCTCATCAATCTCCGCTTGCAGGGCCTGCGGGTAGAAATCAACCTCGGAGCGAACGCCGTCCAGGTGATCGAAGGCCGCGTTGAACATCCGGATGATGTCGGCGGATTCGTTACTGACTATGGTTTGCCTTTGCTTGTCCCACAAGGCAGGAACCGTTACACGGCCGGAATAGGTCGGCGCCGCCTTGGTGTATAACTGATGCAGGAATCGAAAGTCATGCAGGTGATCCCGGTGGGCATCCTCATCGGGACGAAATTCCCAACCGTTCTCTACCATGTCCGGGTGGACCACCGACACCGAGATGTGGGGCTCCAGCCCCTTGAGCTTGCGGAAAATCAGGGTTCGGTGAGCCCAGGGACATGCCATGGACACATACAGGTGGTAACGCCCGGATTCCGCTTTGAAATTGCCCTCACCGCTGGCCCCGGGCGCGCCGTCTGCGGTCACCCAGTTACGGAACCGGGCGGCCTCGCGCTCAAACTTGCCACCGGTTTTATCGGTGTCATACCACTTGTCGTACCATTCGCCATCAACCAGAAGACCCATGAGAAAACTCCGTCAATACATTTAACGGGAAGAATAACGGGGACCCTGTTACCCTCTCAAACAAGCATTTCTGGCCAACAACCTCAGATATTTCGAACATGCACACAGCCATCACCATAGACGCCCTCAAAGTCCTTGACGCCATTGACCGAAAAGGCAGTTTCGCCGGCGCGGCCAACGAACTCTTTCGGGTCCCCTCCGCCATCAGCTACACCGTTCAAAAGCTGGAAGAGGACCTGAACGTCGCCATTTTTGATCGAAGTGGCCACAGGGCCAGCCTGACACCCGCCGGTCGCTATCTGCTTGAGGAAGGTCGCACACTGCTGGAAGCCGCCGAAAATCTCGCCCACACCACCAAACAGGTCGCCCAGGGCTGGGAAACCCGGCTGCGCATCGGCTTCAATTCCTTGCTCCCGGCGGAATGCCTGTTCCCCGCGGTGCGGGATTTCTACAATCTCGGGGTTCCGGTTGATGTCCAGATCGTTGAGGAAGTCTTCGCCGGCTCCTGGGACGCACTTCAGGACCGGCGGATTGACCTGATTGTCGGTGCCGATCAATTCAGCAAGCCCGCCGGCAACTTCACCACCAAGCCCTTGGGCGAGATGGAATTCGTGTTCGTGGTCGCCGCCGATCACCCGTTGGCGGAAATCAACACGCCACTGACCGAGGACGACATTTCGCAGTTCCCGGCCGCTGTCGCCGCCGACACCTCCAGATCGCTCCCACCCGGCCATGCCGGCATATTCCGGCGGCAACGGACCCTCACCGTCACCAACATCGAGCAGAAGATTTCCGTGCAGGAATCCGGTCTGGGCGTTGGCTGGCTGCCACAGTCTCGGATTCGCGACCAACTGTCCCGCGGAACCCTGGTTAAAAAACAGGTTCACGAACCACGGCAATCCGTTCTGCTGCACCTGGCTCGCCACGCCGATGACCAGGGCAAGGCCCTGATGTGGTTCTGGGAGCGATTGGCGGCCGACAACGCCGTCAAGGACTCGCTAAGCGGCTGAAATTCTTTTGTTTGGAGTGGCTGCAGGACACCAGAAAAACCGGCAGCCCAGTCAACCGGGAACCAAGACCGGTCGTTTATACTTGTGCGAAACAACACGCCGAAGGGAGTTCATTAATGCGGCAGCTGTCCGAACTGGATGCCTCGTTCCTGTATCTGGAATCCGAGACGACACCCATGCACATTGGCGGAATCTACCTGTTCGATGCCAGTGAGCAGACCCATCCGCTGGCCTTCAGCACGTTTGTCGCTTACCTTCGCAGTCGCCTTCACGTCGTCCCCGTTTTCCGCCAGCGCCTGAAAGAAATCCCCATGCGGCTTGGCCGCCCCTACTGGATTGACGACCCGGACTTCAGCATTGAACGGCACCTTGCCTACGTCAATCTGGGCGAACACGGACGCCGGGCCAGCCTGATGACGCTGGCCTCAAAGATTCTGGAAGAGCCCCTCAAGCGGGACAGACCCCTCTGGCACATCACGTTCGTCGACGGTTTCAAAATCGATGACAACGACACGGAGCGCCAGGGCTTTGCCCTGATCGTGAAACTCCACCACGCCGCCATTGACGCGTTCAGTGGCGAGGACATTATTGGCAAACTGCTGGAGTACACGCCGGAGCCCAGGCCGATTACGCCACCCAGACCGTGGAGCCCCCGCCCCGAACCGTCGGAGGAGCGGGTGATTCTCCAGGCAGGCGCGAACATATTAAGAACCCCGCTCCAGTTCACCTCCCTGGCCTTCAACGCCGCCGAAGCCACGGCTCGCGGCCTGATCCAGAAGCAATTGCGCAAACTGCCCATGCCCTTCCCTGTGTTCTCGGCGCCACACAGCCCGTTCAACCGCCAAATCACCGCCAACCGGCAGATTGTGTCGACCAGCGTGGATCTGCCGCGGCTCAAAGCCATCAAGGCAACCCTGGGCGACGTCACGCTCAACGATGTGGTTCTGGGCCTGTGTGCCGAGGCATTACGCCGATACAGTCACGATCACGGCGCCGACACCAGCAGGTCGCTGGTGGCCATGACGCCGATTTCCGTGCGCTCCAACAGTCTTCGCAGGGCGACCGGTAACCAGATGTCGGCGATGCTGCTCGACCTGTCCACCAGCGAATCGGATCCAGCCCTGCGCATTCGCAAGATCCACCGGAACGCCGTCGCGTCGGAACCCTACCGGGAAGCCATCGCGGCGGACCGACTGACCGAACTGCTACCGTCGACCATGCTGGCGCTATCCGCCCGACTCTATTCCGAACTGCAGATCGCCCAGCGCTACCAGCCCGCATTCAATCTGCCTATCACCAACGTTCCGGGGCCACAGGTACCGCTCTACCTGCAGGGGGCAAGGCTTACCCAGCAGTACAACACCGCGCCCCTGTTCGACAGCATGGGCCTGGTCATTGTCGCGGTGAGTTATCAGGGCCGGCTGACCATTAACTTTACGCTCTGCCCGGACGTCGTCGCCGACGGCAGCTCACTGGAGGGGTACATTACAGAAAGCCTCGGTGCCATCGAGGAGGCTGCCCAAAACCTGGGCCTTGATGGTGAAACGGGAGAGGATGGGGAGTTGCCTCATCAGACGCTGACTGACGACGTTCTGACCGCTCTGGAGGGCGTGCTCAAAAAAACCCTTCATCGCTTCCGGATGTAGGGAGTGGGCCCGCCGCGCCTGGCGGGCCCGAATCACTTACTCGAAAGCCCAGCGCAAAAAGGCCTTCTTCTCTTCTTCGGTGGCGGTAGCCCAGACCGATTTCAGGGTATCAAGTGCACTGCCCTCGGCGGCCCCCACCGGACCGCTTTCCGGGATCGGGGTTCGCTCTGCTGCCACGGCAGGTGTCCATACACTGGACTCCGCAACCACCTTTTCGCCATCCACCGTCACCACGGTAGCGACGAAGTCCTCTGCCATCTGCTCGGCTTCCGAGCGCGACGCGGGCTGGTCAAACTGGAAACGGTAAACCGTGTCCTGCTCGGCATCGAAGCGGACGACCCGTGGTTCGCTTGTGTACACGTGCACTTTCGATTCGCCGTTTTCAACAACCCCGGATTTCGCCCAGATGGTCTTGTACGTGAAGATGACCTCGTTCTCTCCCGGCAGCAATGCGTAATCGAGGGCGAGATCATCCATCAAAAAGTTACTCATGTTGCGGCCATTGATGCGTGACACCTGAATCGAGCCCGGGGCTTTCAGGGTAGCCGCATTCGCGGCCGCTGCCGGTTCGCCATCCCAGGTCTCTACTCTGGTCAGGGTGGACGAACACCCGACGGTTGCCACCAGGAAACCGAAAGCCAGGATAAACCGCGCGCTCTGTCCAGCTTTCAATGCACCCGACTTCAGGGCCGCCAATACGTGAAAGATACTCATGAAATCTCCTTGGTAAACGAGGGAAGGACCCAGAGGTTAGCATTCGTTTGATTGCATTCTGACGAGTGCTTCTGAAGAGGGCAAGCCGGCCTTTTCAATCTGTTGCGGCACCCCGGTGCCCATCGGACCGATCTGGTTTGCGAACCACCCCGTAAAAATGTAAAAAAATGTTGAATTCGTACGCAATTGGATTAATTTTAAACAGATCGGCAATACAAATGCGTCGCCCGGAATTGAACAGGAAGCAGATCGGGCACAGGAGAAGTTATGGACATCCAAAGCAGGTCCGGGGAGGCAGGTCCAGTCCCCTTCAGAAGTAGCCGGTTCTTCTGCGTAGGCAGCAAATGGTATTTTACGACCCGGGAAGGGTTTGACAGCGGTCCGTTTGCCTCCCGAGAACGAGCGGAGACCGGTCTCAAACGTTTCCTACACGTTGTAAGGTTGTTACCGGAGGATCAGCAACTCCATTGAACAGAAACTGACCTCCAGCATCTTCCCGTTCACACAATGACCGGCATTAACCATCGGTCAATGGCGAACATGGAAGCCATCGCCATAAAACCCGCCACAACATCGTCAATCATTATGCCAAGCCCCCCGGGCAGGCGGTCATCCAGCCAACTGATAGGCCAGGGTTTGACGACGTCGAACAACCGGAACAGCACGAACGCCAGCAGAACCCCCGCAATCTGATCCGGGAACAATCCCAGGGCAATCCACATTCCCACGAACTCGTCCCAGACGATGCCGCCGTGATCATGAACCTTCAGGTCCCGGGCGGTTTTACCACACAACCAGATCCCAACCAGGAATGCGACCAGAACAATAGCCCAATAGACCATTCCGGGCAGCCAGGCAAAGGCATACCAGAATGGAATCGCCGCCAGGCTGCCCCAGGTGCCCGGCGCACGCGCCGCCGCACCGCTGCCGAAACCGAATGCCAGAAGGTGCACCGGATTTTTCAGGAACCCCGGGGGGAGCAATGCCTGTGGCAGATCCGGCTCGGGGAACTGATCCTCCTGACTCATGACTTACTCCTGAAATGGTCAAACCCGGTGTCCAAGTGATCGGCAGGCTCGGGGCCGCCGGCCAAACGCAGGCCGGCCTCGGCTTCAATGGTCCCGATCACCGTCAAGTGCTTTCCGATGGCTTCTGGCAGTGCAGCCCAGCGAGACCTGGGGAGGGTCACACAAAGCTCGTAATCGTCGCCTGCGCGCAACCCATAGCCCAGAGCCTGGTCGCCCTTCAGTCGACGCAATGCCTGAGACATCGGAATCGTCGACAGATCAAGCGTGGCGCCCATGCCGGAAGCGTCCAGCACATGTCCGAGGTCCGCCAGGAGGCCATCCGAAATATCAATCGCCGAGGTCACAATCCCCGCAAGAGCCTGGCCCAGTTCCAGGCGAGGACAAGGCCGGTGGTAACGTCGGA
Organism: Marinobacter arenosus; assembly: GCF_019264345.1. Taxonomy (NCBI): domain Bacteria; kingdom Pseudomonadati; phylum Pseudomonadota; class Gammaproteobacteria; order Pseudomonadales; family Marinobacteraceae; genus Marinobacter; species Marinobacter arenosus. The sequence continues at coordinate 147,896 of NZ_JAHVAO010000004.1, read as the reverse complement.
GCAGCGCCTTCGCATCGTCCGAGGGCGGCTGCGCCTCAAGATAGTCCAGCGCGGCACCGGCATCGCCCAGGGTACCGGAGACACACACCAGATCCCCCACCTTCGCTCCAGATCGCCGCGTTCCCCCTCCCCTGGGCACCGTCCCATGGACCTGGAGGCTCAGCGTGAGGGGGCCGCGGGTGGTATCGCCACCAGCGAGCGACAGACCGAATGTCCCGGCCGCATCAGCCAATCCGCGCGAGAAGCCTTTTAACCACGATTCGTTGACGGTCGGTAGGGTCAACGCCAGGGTGAAGCACACGGGCTTCGCCCCCATGGCGGCGAGATCGCTGGCAGCAGCGGCGAGCGCCCGCCAGGCGAGATGATCGGCCGGATAGGCCTTGGGGAAATGGATGCCCTCCACCACGGTATCGATGGAGAACACCAGATCGCAGTCGGCTGGAATTCGCTGAATCGCGCAGTCGTCTCCCAGCCCCAGCTCCAAGGCCGCGCTGGGAAACGAGTCCGCAATCGGCTCGAAGTACTGCCGGATCAGCTCGAATTCGCCCATACCCTACCGGGGACGCATCTCGGCCAGGCGCAAACGACGACTGAGTTTGTCCAGAATGCTGTTTACGAACTTATGGCCCTCGGTGCCGCCAAACCGTTTGGCCATCTCGATGCCTTCGTTGATCACCACCTTGTAGGGAACGTCCAACCGGTGTTTCAACTCGTAGGCGCCCAGGCGCACGATGGCCAACTCAATGGGATCGACTTCGTGAAGCGGTCGGTCGAGAAAAGGTTCCAGGAGCTTATCCAGGTCGGCCTGCTCGCGATGCACACCACGGAGCAAGTCGCGGAAATACAGCTGGTCTACCTTGCTCATGTCGTTATCGACCATGAACTCGGCCTCAATATCCGAGATCGAGCTCTTGCTGAAGTGTCGCTGATACAGCCCCTGCATCGCCAGCGCGCGCGCACGGCGTCGGTCGCCCGCTTTGGGCTGACCGGTCGGCGCGGGCTGGGGGGCGTTGTCGTCAGTTGCGCTCATCACCCACCCAGTTTCTTGAACAGGCTGACCATTTCCAGTGCGGTAACCGCGGCTTCGGCGCCTTTGTTACCGGCCTTGGTGCCTGAACGCTCAATGGCCTGCTCGATCGAATCCACCGTCAGCACTCCGAAAGTAACGGGCACATCGGTCTCAAGGCTGACCGCACCCAGACCACTGGAGGCTTCACCAGCAACGTACTCGAAATGGGGAGTACCGCCACGGATAACCGCGCCCAGGGCAATGATGGCGTCGAAGTTCGAGGTTTCGGCCACGCGCTTCACCGCCAGTGGCATTTCGTAAGCGCCGGGCACACGGATGATCTCGATGTCATCAGTGGAAATACCGTGGCGACGCAGGGTATCGATGGCACCCTCAACCAGGCTCTCGACCACAAAACCGTTAAACCGGCCAACCACGAGTGCATAACGACCGCTGCACTGGGTAAAGTCACCTTCAATTACTTTGATATCTGCCATGCATGGCTCCTTCACGGGTCCGGACATTGGGGTCCAGACCGGGTTAATCATTCGGGGTGTAGGGGACGTATTCAACCACTTCCAGATCGAATCCGGAAATGGCCGAGAACTTGATCGGGGGACTCAACAGGCGCATCTTGCCAACACCCAGGTCCCGCAAAATCTGCGAGCCGGTACCGACCGTGAAATAGACACCGGAGCTGCCCTTGCCAGCGGAGCCCTGCCCTTCGTCAAAGAACTCGTGAATACGGTCTTCCAGGTTGTAGCTGTCCTCGGCGCTGTTCAGCAGCACCACGACACCCTTGCCTTCTGCGGCCACTTTTTCCAGGGCATGGTGCAACGGCCAGCTGCGGGAATCCTTGCGGCGGGCACCCAACAGGTCTCTCAGCGTGTCGGTGATGTGCACGCGCACGTGGACCGGTTCGTCGGCACTGATCTCTCCCATGACCATGGCCAGATGGGTGGAGCCCTGAATATTATCCCGGTAGGTTCGCAGGCTGAACTCGCCATACTCGGTGTCCAGCTTGTTTTCTTCCACACACTCGATGGTGCGCTCGTTCATGGTGCGGTAGTGAATCAGGTCGGCAATGGTGCCAATCTTGAGATCGTGCTCCTCCGCAAAACGTTCGAGATCCTCCCGACGCGCCATGGAGCCATCGTCGTTCATGATCTCGCAGATCACCCCCGCTGGTTCTGAACCAGCCAGTGCCGCCAGATCACAGGAAGCCTCCGTATGCCCGGCGCGGCTGAGCACACCACCCGGATCCGCCATCAACGGAAAGATGTGACCCGGCTGCACCAGATCCGACGCCTTGGCGTCACGGGCGACCGCAGCCTGTACGGTACGGGCACGATCGGCGGCGGAGATGCCAGTGGTGACGCCTTCCTTTGCCTCGATCGACAGCGTGAACTTGGTGCCGAACCCCGAGGCATTCTGCTGCACCATCAGCGGAAGCCCCAACTGTTCGCAGCGGTCGCGGGTCATGGGCATGCAGATCAGGCCACGACCAAAGCGCGCCATAAAGTTGATGGCTTCAGCCGAGCAGTGTTCAGCAGCCATCACCAGATCGCCTTCATTTTCGCGATCCTCGTCGTCCATCAGAATGACCATTTTACCCTGACGGATGTCTTCAATGATTTCTTCAATGCTGTTCAGTGCCATACGGTTTTGCACCCTTGCGGTTAACCGACAGCGTCGCGCTGTCAGAACACCGTGAATTTATTGATTACCGGCGCGCCAGGATCAGACGCTGATCCTCACCCACCTGACGTCGGTCCAGCACCGTCCATTGCACTTTATCCGCCATTGATTCCAAAGGCAGATGCGCCGTGGGTCGCCCTGTACTGCCCAGGAAAACAGGGGCCTGATAGAGCCAGAGCTCATCGACCAATCCTTCACTGATAAAGGTGCCCGCGAGCGTCGGGCCGGCCTCAACCAGCAACTCGTTAATGCCGAGCTCGCCCAGGGAGTCCAGCAGTTCTGCGACATCAATGCCGTTATCCTTCCAGGCCACGCCGTTGACGCTGACGCCCAGAGCGGCCAGATCCTGGGCAGGAGCCGTTGCCAGGGTGGACGAGGCGCAGAAAACCTGAACATTGCCGCCCTGCAGGATGTTTGCGGAAGGCGGTGTCCGGGCATCCCGATCCGCAATGACTCGCAGCGGCTGCCGGGAAGGTTCGGTGGCGTCTCCGATGTCCCCCAGCTCTTCCCGTCGTACCGTCAGTGACGGATCGTCCGCCAGGACGGTACCGACGCCGGTCACGATCGCATCGCTGATCGCCCGAAGGCGCTGCACGTCCTGGCGCGCCTCACTGCCGGTAATCCACTGACTCTCACCGGATGCCATCGCCGTGCGACCATCGAGGCTCGCAGCCATCTTCAGCCGCACCCAGGGCCGACCGGTATTCATGCGCTTCATAAACCCGGGGTTCAGTCGCGCGGCTTCGTCCGCCAGCAACCCTTCGGTAACCTGTACGCCGGCTTCTCGGAGCAACTCGAGGCCCCGTCCAGATACCGACGGATTGGGGTCCTTGGTGGCCGCAAACACGTGGGCCACACCCGCATCGATCAGCGCCCTAGCGCAGGGAGGCGTTCGCCCGAAATGGCTACACGGCTCAAGTGTCACGTAGGCCGTTGCGCCTCGAGCAGACGGGCCGGCCTGGCTCAGGGCGCGAATTTCGGCATGGGCTTCTCCGGCTCGCTCGTGCCAGCCCTCGCCCAGAATGTCGTTGCCACGGGCGATAACACAGCCAACCCTGGGGTTCGGATGCGTTGAATAGCGACCGCGCCAGGCAAGCTGAATGGCACGCGCCATCATGGCCCGATCACGAACCTCGGTCATGCTTTTCCTTTTGCGGAATGGTTATCGGCCAACGCCTTGGCAACATCCACTGCATTCTCGCCGTTGGTCGCCGACAGTCGCTCGATCTCTTCCTTGAATTCGTTGATGTCCTGAAAGCTGCGATAAACCGATGCGAACCGGACATAGGCAACCTTGTCGAGCTGTCTAAGCTCGGTCATCACCTCTTCGCCCAATTGCATTGATTTGATCTCCCGCTCGCCGGTGGCGCGGAGCCGGTACTTGATGCGATTCAGGGCCGCGTCAATCTGCTCAATGCTTACCGGGCGTTTCTCCAGGGCCTTCATGATACCGGACCGCAGTTTTTCCTCGTCGAAGGGCTGACGAATGCCGTCCTGCTTGACGACCCGCGGCATCACCAGCTCTGCAGACTCAAATGTGGTGAAGCGCTCATGGCATGACAGGCATTCCCGGCGGCGACGCACCTGATCGCCCTCGGCAACGAGTCGCGAGTCAATTACCTTGGTATCTGCTTCACCACAGAAGGGACAATGCATAGTCAGAGACTCCGGAGAGGAAGCCAGCGCCGGACACCCAGTCAGGTCTCCGGCGCGGCAGGTCTAGCCTGAAGTTTAGCCGTAGACCGGGAAACGGGCACACAAAGCAGCTACCTGCTCGCGCACACGGCTATTCACGGCTTCGTCTTCGAGGTTGTCGAGAATGTCGCAAATCCAACCGGCCAGATCGCGGCTTTCGGATTCACCGAAACCGCGGGTGGTGATTGCCGGTGTGCCAATACGCAGACCGGAAGTCACGAACGGCGAGCGCGGGTCGTTGGGAACCGCGTTCTTGTTGACGGTGATGTGGGCACGTCCAAGCGCCGCATCCGCATCCTTGCCAGTAATGTCCTGTTTGATCAGGCTCACCAGAAACAGGTGGTTCTTGGTACCGCCGGACACCACGTCATAGCCGCGCTCGACGAATACCTGCGCCATGGCACTGGCGTTCTTGACCACCTGCTTCTGGTAGGTCTTGAACTCGTCACTCATGGCTTCCTTAAAGCAGACGGCCTTGGCTGCAATCACGTGCATCAACGGACCACCCTGGCCACCCGGGAACACCGCGGAGTTCAGCTTCTTCTGCAGGTCGGCATCGTCACAGGCCAGGATCAGACCACCGCGAGGGCCTCGCAGCGTCTTGTGGGTTGTCGTGGCAACGACATGGGCATGAGGCACTGGATCCGGGTAAACACCCGCCGCAACGAGACCGGCCACGTGCGCCATATCGACAAAGAGGTAAGCACCGACCTTGTCGGCAATTTCACGGAAGCGGGCAAAATCCAGCTCCTGGGAATAAGCCGAGAAGCCGGCAATGATCATCTTCGGCTTATGCTCAACCGCCAGGGCTTCCACTTCGTCATAATCGATCAGGCCGGTGTCCGGATTCAGACCGTATTGAACGGCATTGTAGATTTTGCCGGAGAAGTTGACGCTGGCGCCGTGGGTCAGGTGACCACCGTGCGCGAGGCTCATGCCCAGAACCGTGTCACCGGGCTTCAGCAGCGCCATGAACACGGCGGAGTTGGCCTGGGAGCCGGAGTGTGGCTGCACGTTGGCGTAGGCGGCACCAAACAGTTCCTTGGCGCGATCAATCGCCAGATCTTCAGCGATGTCTACAAACTCGCAGCCGCCGTAGTAGCGCTTACCAGGGTAGCCTTCTGCATACTTGTTGGTCAGCACGCTACCCTGCGCTTCCATCACGCGCGGGCTGGTGTAGTTCTCGGATGCAATCAACTCGATGTGAGCTTCCTGGCGTTTCTCTTCCGCCTGCATGGCGTTCCAGAGTTCGTCGTCAAAGCCGGCGATTTTCATATCACGATTAAACATGGATGCGCTGCCCCTGTGTGCTTGGCTGGCCCGGAGAGCTTTGGATATCTCCGCAGGCTCCCTGAAAAATTGGGCCGCTATTCTATCTTACAAATGGGTAAAAAATCATCTTTTATAGGCCCTGCAGGCCCTCCGCAGAAACCGTCACACCGCAACCTGCGATTTCCCTCAATTGCTATAGCTTCCCGGTTTCGCTACCTTACGGGGCTTATCTGCGAGTTCCTTTTATTTACCTCAGATTGCAACAGAGGACACAGCCAGTTATGGCCCAGTACGTATACAGCATGAACCGCGTGGGCAAGGTGGTTCCGCCCAAGCGTGAAATCCTCAAGGACATTTCCCTGAGCTTCTTCCCGGGCGCCAAAATCGGTGTGCTCGGCCTGAACGGTTCCGGTAAATCCACTCTGCTCCGGATTATGGCGGGCGTGGATCAGGATTACATCGGTGAGGCCCGGCCCCAGCCGGGCATCAACGTGGGTTACCTGCCCCAGGAGCCGGAACTGGACGATTCCAAAACGGTCAAGGAAATCGTCGACGAAGCCGTTTCCGGCGTGCACGAGGCGCTGGCCGAACTCGACAAGGTATACGCTGCCTATGCCGAGCCGGATGCCGACTTTGACGCTCTCGCCAAGAAACAGGGCGAACTGGAAGCCTTCATTCAGGCCACCGACGGCCATGACATTGAGCGCAAGATGGAAGTGGCCGCCGACGCCCTGCGCCTGCCGGCGTGGGACCAAAAGGTCACGAACCTGTCCGGTGGTGAGCGCCGCCGTGTGGCTCTCTGCCGCCTGCTGCTCTCCGGTCCCGACATGCTGCTGCTGGACGAGCCGACCAACCATCTGGACGCGGAATCCGTCGCCTGGCTTGAACGCTTCCTGCACGATTACTCCGGCACCGTCGTGGCCATCACCCATGACCGGTACTTCCTGGACAACGTGGCCGGCTGGATTCTCGAACTGGACCGTGGCCACGGCATTCCGTTCGAAGGCAACTACAGCCAGTGGCTGGAGAACAAAGAGAAGCGCCTGGAGATGGAGGCCAAGCAGGAGGCAGCCCACCAGAAGGCCGTCAAGCACGAGCTGGAGTGGGTGCGCAGCAATGCCAAGGGCCGCCAATCCAAGAGCAAGGCTCGCCTGGCCCGCTTCGAGGAGATGAGCTCCCAGGAATTCCAGAAGCGCAACGAAACCAACGAGCTGTACATCCCACCGGGACCGCGCCTGGGCGACAAGGTGATCGAAGTGGACGGCATCAGCAAGTCCTTCGATGACCGCCTGCTGTACGAAGACGTTTCGTTCCGGGTACCGCCGGGAGCCATCGTTGGCATCATCGGTGGTAACGGGGCCGGTAAATCCACCCTGTTCAAGATGATTGCCGGTTTCGACAAGCCCGACGCAGGCGACATTGTTGTCGGCGAAACCGTTGAACTGGCCTACGTAGACCAGATGCGCGATCTGGACGGCGACAAGACGGTCTGGGAAGAACTCTCCGACGGCAACGACATCATCAAGGTGGGCAATTACGAGACCCCCTCCCGGGCCTACGTCGGTCGCTTCAATTTCAAGGGCAGCGACCAGCAGAAACGCGTGGGCGACCTGTCCGGCGGCGAACGCAACCGACTCCACCTGGCCAAGCTCCTGAAGCAGGGCGGCAACGTGCTGCTGCTGGATGAGCCGACCAACGACCTCGATGTGGAAACACTGCGAGCACTGGAAGAAGCCCTGCTGAACTTCCCCGGCGCGGCACTGGTCATCTCGCACGACCGCTGGTTCCTGGACCGGGTCGCCACCCACATCCTAGCGTTCGAGGACGATGGTGACGTCGTGTACTTCGAGGGTAACTTCAGCGAATACGATGAGGACCACAAGAAGCGCAAAGGCGACTCGGCCATGGTGCCCCAGCGTATGAAGTACAAGAAGCTGGCCTGATGGCAAAAACCAGGACCGCCTATGTCTGTACCGAGTGCGGTGCCGACTATTCCAAGTGGCAGGGCCAGTGTACGGCCTGCCAGGCCTGGAATACCGTGAGCGAAGTTCGGGGCGTCAGTAGCGCGGCCAAAGGGGCCCGCGGCGCCCGCTTCGAAGGATTCGCCGGCAGCCTGTCCGAGATCAAGAGCCTGGACGACGTCAGCCTGGCCGAACAGCCCCGGATCAGCTCCGGCATGCAGGAGTTCGACCGGGTTCTGGGCGGCGGCCTCGTGGAAGGTTCCGCCGTCCTGATGGGGGGGCACCCAGGGGCGGGAAAGAGCACCCTCCTGCTCCAGGCCGTTTGCCACCTGGCTGCTAGCGTACCCGCTCTCTACGTCACAGGCGAAGAGTCGCTGCAACAGGTTGCCATGCGCGCCAAGCGACTGGGGTTGCCGACCAGCGATCTGAAAATGCTGTCTGAAACCAGCGTCGAGCGGGTAATGCAGGTAGCAGAAGCTGAAAGGCCCCGCATTCTGGTGGTGGACAGTATCCAGGTCATGCACGTGGCGGACATCGAATCGGCCCCGGGCTCGGTCTCCCAGGTTCGAGAAAGTGCCGCCTACCTGACCCGCTTTGCCAAGCAGACCGGCACCATCCTGTTCCTCGTCGGTCACGTTACCAAGGACGGCAGCCTGGCCGGGCCCAAAGTGCTGGAGCACATGATCGACTGCTCGATCTTGCTGGAAGGCTCCAGCGACAGCCGCTACCGCACGCTTCGTGGCATCAAGAATCGATTTGGCGCCGTCAACGAACTGGGCGTGTTCGCGATGCTGGAACAGGGACTCAAGGAAGTGAAGAACCCGAGCGCGATTTTCCTCAATCGGGGCGAGGAAGCGGCGCCGGGCAGTGTCGTGATGGTGGTCTGGGAAGGCACCCGCCCCATGCTCGTGGAGATTCAGGCACTGGTTGATATGGCCCAGGGAGGCTACCCGCGCCGGGTGGCGGTTGGCCTGGACCAGAACCGCCTGGCCATGTTGCTGGCGGTTCTGCATCGCCACGGCGGCATGCACGTGTCCGATCAGGACGTGTTTGTGAACGTGGTAGGCGGCGTGAAGGTGAACGAAACCAGCGCTGACCTTGCCCTGCTGGCGGCGATCGTCTCTTCCTTCCGTGACCGGGCCCTGCCCCAGGATCTGGTGATCTTCGGCGAAGTGGGTCTCTCCGGCGAAATACGCCCCGTTCCCAGTGGTCAGGAGCGGATCTACGAAGCGGCGAAGCACGGCTTTACCCGGGCACTGGTCCCCAAGGCCAATGCACCCCGAAAAGACATTGAAGGCATGAAGGTAATACCGGTGACCAAGCTGAGCGATGCGCTCTCTGCCCTGGAAGACGTGTAAGCCGGCTAATCAATAAGATGGGCGAATTCTCGCTCCAACAGTGCCTGGTCACCGAGATTGAGCTCGACCAGGCGCTTTAGGTGCGTGGCACTTTCCAGATCGATGTACTGGCATTTAAAGCCAAGCCTGTGCGGCTCAACGTGCCTCAGCTCCACCGCCATGACAATGGCCGCCTCATGATCGTTCAGGTGAACGATCACCTCACACGGCTGCTTTAATGGCACATTCCACCCTTCCGGTCGCTTGACCAGCACACCTTTCAGGCAAATGTCCAAGACCTCGGTCGGCCAGACGCTATCCAGGCAGTGCAGCTCGCAGGGAGCATCAAATTCGATGCGATGAAATCGGCGCTTCTCAGGGGATTTGGCGGGCAAGTGGCTACTCCTGTCAACCAGTCTTGTTTTACCTGACTATAGACCGGACAGGAGGCGACATCCACTTGGATCGTTGGACTTGTCGAATCCTGTCACGCCCGGGCCAAAGAACTCTCACACTCAGCGGTGGTATTCTGGACTCAGCTCAACAACCGCCTCAATGAACGCCCTCGCGTGCTCGGGATCCACATCCGGCGTAATGCCATGCCCCAGATTGAATACGTGGCCGGTCCCCGTCCCAAAACGACGCAAGATATCCGCCACTTCCTGACGAATCCGCGCCGGCGGCGCATACAGCATGGCGGGGTCCATGTTGCCCTGCAACGTGACCCGATCGCCGATCCGGGCGCGGGCATTGCCAATGTCGGTGGTCCAGTCGAGACCAACGGCGTCGGCGCCGGTATCCGCAATGGATTCCAGCCACTGACCGCCGTTCTTGGTAAACAGGATCACAGGGACACGCCGGCCATCCTGCTCCCGCACCAGGCCATCGACAATTTTCTTCATGTACCGAAGGGAGAACTCTTCGTACGCCCAGCTGCTGAGAACGCCACCCCAGGTGTCGAAAATCTGAACCGCCTGAGCACCGGCCTTGATCTGGCTGTTGAGGTAATCGATCACCGACTCCGCCAGATGGTCCAGCAAGCGGTGCATGACCTCGGGCTGACCGTACATGAGCTTCTTGGCTTCCCGGAAATCCTTGGAGGACCCGCCCTCGATCATGTACGTCGCCAGGGTCCAGGGGCTGCCCGAGAAACCGATGAGAGGAACGCTGCCATTGAGTGCCCCCCGGATGGTGGACACGGCGTTCATGACGTAGTCCAGGTCGACCTCGGCGTTCAGTGTCGGCAGGGCAGCCACATCGGCCTCGGACCGGATGGTGTGCTTGAATTTGGGGCCCTCACCGGTCTCGAAGTACAGCCCCAGACCCAACGCATCCGGAATCGTGAGGATATCGGAGAACAGAATCGCCGCGTCCAGTGGGTAGCGCTCCAACGGCTGAAGCGTTACCTCGCAAGCGAGTGGCGTGTTCTTGCAGAGACTGAGAAAGTCGCCGGCTTTTGCGCGGGTTGCCCGGTACTCCGGCAGATAACGGCCAGCCTGCCTCATCATCCATACGGGCGTCCGGTCAACAGGCTGGCGCATGAGTGCGCGCAGGAAGCGATCATTTTTCAGCTCGGTCATAACAGGTCCAGCATTCTCAGTCGGTAAATGGTGCGATTGAATGGGGAGCAATGATACCCCGTTCGCCACAATAAAAAAGGGCGGCTTACCCTTAGTAAGCCGCCCTTCTGATCGGGATCAGGCCTGCACTCAGATATCCAGGTAGTCCATGATACCTTCGGCAGCCTGCCGGCCTTCCCAGATAGCCGTTACGACCAGATCGGACCCCCGGACCATGTCGCCACCGGCGAAGATCTTCGGGTTGCTGGTCTGGAAGGCGAACTCCGAGGCTTCCGGCGCCGACACACGGCCCGAATCGTCGGTACCGATCTTCAGCTCGTCAAACCACTCAGCAGGACTTGGACGGAAACCAAAGGCCACCAGCACGGCGTCCGCGGGGATAACCTCTTCACTTCCAGGAACCACTTCCGGGCGACGACGACCGTTTTCGTCTGGCTCACCCAGCTGGGTCGAGATCACCTTAACGCCCTCAACCTTGTCCTCGCCAATGATGGCGATCGGCTGACGATTGAACAGGAACTTCACGCCTTCCTCCTTGGCGTTCGCCACTTCACGCCGCGAACCGGGCATGTTCGCCTCATCCCGACGATAGGCGCAGGTTACGCTCTCGGCCTGCTGACGAATGGAGGTACGGTTGCAGTCCATGGCCGTATCGCCACCACCGAGAACCACAACGCGCTTGCCCTTCATATCGATGAATTCGGACGCGTCCTTCTCGAAACCGAGGCGGCGATTGACGTTGGATACCAGGAACGGCAGCGCGTCGTAGACGCCCGGGAGGTTCTCCCCCGGGAAACCACCCTTCATGTAGGTGTAGGTGCCCATGCCCATGAACACCGCATCGTAGTCTTCGATGATGTCCTGAAGCATGACGTCCTTTCCGACCTCGGTGGAAAGGCGGAATTCCACACCCATCTCCTCGAACACCTTGCGGCGACGGGTCATGACGGATTTTTCCAGCTTGAACTCGGGGATGCCAAAGGTCAGCAGGCCACCGATTTCCGGATAGATGTCAAAGACCACCGGCTTGACCCCGTTGCGCACCAGCACATCGGCACAACCGAGGCCGGCAGGCCCGGCACCAATGACGGCGACTTTCCGGTCGGTCCACTTAACCGCCGACATGTCGGGCTTCCACCCGAGCGCAAAGGCTGTGTCGGTGATGTATTTTTCGACCGAACCGATAGTGACGGCCCCATAGCCATCATTCAGGGTACAGGCACCCTCGCACAGTCGGTCCTGCGGGCAAACCCGGCCGCAAACTTCGGGCAGTGAGTTGGTGTGGTGACACAGCTCGACGGCCCGCATGATATTGCCTTCGGACACCAGTTTCAGCCAGTTCGGGATGTAGTTATGAACCGGGCATTTCCACTCGCAATACGGGTTACCGCACTCCAGGCACCGATGAGCCTGGCTCGCTGCACTGTCAGCCGTAAACGGGTGGTAGATTTCACCAAATTCCTGCTTTCGCTTTCTGGCCGGTACCTTCTTCGGGTCAATCCGTCCTACTTCGACAAACTGGAAGTCGTTACTCAGTCGTTCTTTCATCATGATGCTCTCATCAGCTCAATTTCGACCGGGGCGCCCTCCCGGGGCACCCCAAAACCCTGTATGACCCGGTCGGTTTATTCCGGACGCGCCCGGGTGCTGGCCAGCAGGCTGCGAAGGTTGGCAGCCTTGGGTTTAACCAGCCAGAAACGGCCGATGTAGTCGTCGAAATTCTCAAGAATGTGCTCAGCCCACTCACTGCCGGTTTCCGAGATGTGCTCCCGGATCACACCACGCAGGTGGTTTCGATAGGACTCCATGTCTTCACTCGAAATCCGCTGGATCTCAACGAGCTCATGGTTGTATTTGTCCACGAAGGTGTTGTTCTGATCCAACACGTAGGCAAACCCACCGGTCATACCGGCACCAAAGTTATGGCCGGTCGCGCCCAGCACCGTGATCAGACCACCGGTCATGTACTCACAGCAGTGATCACCGGCGCCTTCCACTACGGCGTGGGCGCCGGAGTTACGAACGGCGAAGCGCTCACCGGCCGTGCCCGCGGCGAACAGCTTGCCGCCGGTGGCGCCGTAGAGGCAGGTGTTACCGACGATGGACGTTTCCTGGGTTTTGAAGGAACTGCCACGGGGCGGCTTCACAACCAGCTTGCCACCGGTCATGCCCTTGCCCACGTAGTCGTTGGCATCGCCCTCGAGGATAAGGTTCAGGCCGCCAACGTTCCAGACGCCAAAACTCTGGCCCGCGGTTCCGGTAAGATCAAGGGTAATCGGCGCATCCACCATGCCCTGGTTACCATGCTTGGCGGCAATCTCACCCGAGAGACGGGCACCAATGGACCGATCGCAGTTGGTGACCCGGTAAGACCAGGCACCACCGGACTTGTTCTCAATGGCCGCGGCAGTGTCTTTGACCATCTGCTCGGCCAACGTGCCCTTATCGAACGGGTGGTTGCGCTCAACCTGGCAGGTTTGAGGCTTGTCGGCCGGAATATGATCGTTCGACAACAGGCGTGAGAGGTCCAGCTTTTTCTGCCGCTCGGTATCACCCGGCAGGCGCTCCAGCAGGTCAACTCGTCCGACCAGCTCCTCCAGGCTCCGAACACCCAGCTTGGCCATCCACTCCCGGGTTTCTTCCGCGACGAAGCGGAAGAAGTTCATGGCCATTTCGACCGTACCTTTGAAATGCTCCTCACGAAGGTGATCATTCTGGGTCGCAACCCCGGTTGCACAGTTGTTCAGGTGGCAAATGCGCAGGTACTTGCAGCCCAGCGCAACCATCGGCGTTGTTCCGAACCCGAAGCTTTCCGCGCCCAGAATGGCGCCCTTGACCACGTCCAAACCTGTCTTGATGCCACCATCTGTCTGCAGCCGGATCTTGCCACGCAGGTCATTCGCCCGAAGCGCTTGCTGCGTTTCAGTCAGCCCCAGCTCCCAGGGCGATCCGGCGTACCGGATGGACGTCAGCGGACTGGCCGCAGTACCACCGTCATAACCGGATACGGTAATCAGGTCGGCGTAGGCCTTGGCCACGCCGGCGGCAATGGTACCGACACCCGGCTCTGACACCAGCTTCACGGACACCAGCGCCGACGGATTGACCTGCTTGAGGTCGAAAATCAGCTGGGCCAGATCCTCGATCGAGTAAATGTCGTGGTGTGGTGGCGGTGAAATCAGCGTCACACCCGGCACCGAGTAACGCAGGCGCGCGATCAGGTCGTTCACCTTGCCGCCAGGCAGCTGACCACCCTCGCCGGGCTTGGCGCCCTGGGCAACCTTGATCTGCATGACATCGGCACTGCGCAGATATTCTGCGGTGACACCAAAGCGACCAGAGGCCACCTGCTTGATCTTGGAACGCTTCTCCGTACCGTACCGAGCCGGGTCCTCACCGCCCTCGCCGGAATTCGAGCGACCGCCCAGGGTATTCATGGCAACGGCCAGGGCCTCGTGGGCCTCCGGCGACAACGCGCCCAGTGACATGGCCGCAGAATCAAACCGGGGGAAGATATTTTCAACCGGCTCGACGTCGTCCAGATCGATGGCCTTGAGGTCCTTTCGGAAACCGAGCAGATCGCGCAGCGTCGATACCGGTCGCTCGTTTACCAGTCCGGCGTACTCCTTGTAATGACCGTAATCACCAGTGGTGACCGCTTCCTGCAGTTTGCCAACAACATCCGGGTTGAACGCATGGTATTCCTGGCCATGGACGTACTTGAGCAGCCCGCCCTGGGAAATCGGCTTGCGCGGCTTCCAGGCAACGGCCGCCAATTGCTCCTGATCCTGCTGAAAATCAAAGAAGCTGGCACCCTGAATCCGGCTTGGAACCCCCTTGAAACACAGGTCAACAACCTCGTCAGCCAGCCCAATGGCTTCAAACAACTGGGCTCCCCGGTAGGAGGTCATTGTGGAGATCCCCATCTTGGACAGGATCTTCAGCAGCCCCTTGTTGATACCCTTGCGATAGTTGTTCTTGGCCTCAATCGGGTCCATGAGCAACTCGCCCGTGCGGATCAGGTCATTCAGGACCTGATAGGCAAGGTACGGATAGACCGCCGTTGCGCCGAACCCGAACAGCACGGCAAAATGATGCGGATCACGGGCCCAGCCGGTTTCAACGAGAATGTTGGAATCGCAACGCAGGCCGTTGGCGACCAGATGGTGATGAACCGCACCGGTTGCCATCATGGCGCTCACCGGCAGCTCACCCTCCTTGAGGTCCTTGTCCGTCAGCACCAGAATGACCTTGCCGTCGCGTACGGCCTTCTCGGCCTCCTCGCATACCTGTCGAATCGCCTGTTCGAGGCCCTGCTCAGGTCGGTAGCTCATCGAAATCCGGGCGACCTCGAATCCAGGGCGATCATTGTTGGTGATCTTCAGGAATTTGGCCGGAGACAGAACCGGCGTGGTCAGAATAATCCGGTCCGCGTGCTCAGCGGTTTCCTCGAACACGTTACGCTCGGCGCCGAGACAGGTTTCCAGCGACATCACAATGGACTCGCGCAACGGATCAATGGCCGGGTTGGTGACCTGGGCAAACTTTTGGCGGAAGTAATCCGCCACGTGACGCACCTTGCTGGACAGAACGGCCATGGGCGTGTCGTCCCCCATGGAGCCAACCGCTTCCTGGCCGTTTTCCGCCAGCGGGCGGAGTACCTGATCCCGTTCTTCGAACGACACCATGAACATTTTCTGGTGCACCAGAAGCTCGTCGGAATCCATCAGTTTGAACTCCGGCGTGTCCTGATTCAGCGTCGTTTCGACACGCAGGGCATTCTCCCGCAACCAGCGCTTGTAGGGCTGGGCGGATTTCAAACGCTGATCGATATCCTTGGTGTGCAACACCTCTCCCGATTCGGTATCAATCGCCAGCATCTGACCAGGGCCGACACGGCCTTTGGCGACCACATCATCCGGGTGGTAGCCATAGGTGCCGATCTCAGAGGCCAGGGTAATGAAATCGTCCTTGGTAATAACCCAGCGAGCAGGCCGCAAGCCATTACGGTCCAGCATACAGACGGCGTAACGGCCATCAGACATGACCAGGCCGGCGGGACCGTCCCAGGGCTCCATATGCATGGAGTTGTACTCGTAGAAGGCCCGCAGTTCCGAATCCATGCTGTCGACGTTCTGCCAGGCAGGCGGAATCATCATACGCACGGCGCGGAACAGATCGACACCGCCGGCCAGCAGCACCTCCAGCATGTTATCCATGCTGGACGAATCAGAACCGGTCAGATTGACCAGAGGCTGAAGGGTCTGCAGGTCAGGAAGATCGGGCGAACTGAATTTGGCGGCACGGGCGATGGCCCAGTTCCGGTTGCCGTCAACGGTGTTGATCTCCCCGTTGTGGGCAAGGTAACGGAACGGCTGAGCCAATGGCCAGCGCGGCATTGTATTGGTTGAAAAGCGCTGGTGGAAAACGCAGATGGCCGTTTCCAGGTCCGGGTCGCCGAGATCCTTGTAGAAGTTGGCAAGGTCCGCCGGCATCATCAGACCTTTGTAGGCCAAGGTGCGATGAGAAAGACTACAGATGTAGAACTCGGCATCGTCGACCATGTCACGCTCGGCGTGCCGACGACCCACGAACAGACTGATGGCGAACTCTTTCTCGGTCTTGCCAGCCGGAACCACAAACACCTGTTCAATGCGGGGCAGGCAATCGAGCGCCATAGGGCCGAGGCAACTGTCATCGACCGGCACCTCGCGCCAGCCCATGATTTCAAGCCCCTGATCGGTCAAACGTTTCTCAACCGCCGCACGGCCGGCCTCGGCCTTGGCGCTATCTGGATTGAGGAATACCTGGCCCACAGCAAAAAGATCTCCGGGCTCCTTGCCAAAGGCAACCTTGGCCGCCTTCTTGAGGAAGGTGTCCGGGCTTTGGATCAGGAGGCCACAACCATCGCCGGTCTTTCCGTCTGCAGCGATACCACCTCGGTGGGTCATGCAGGTCAGCGACTCGATGGCAGTTTGCAACAACTTGTGGCTGGCCTCGCCCTTCATGTGGGCGATCAAACCGAATCCGCAGTTGTCCCTGAATTCGTCGGGATGATACAAACCTGTCATCATAAGCGTTCTCTCGCGTAGAAATGCTTTTCAATCAAAGAGTTAATCGGCGCACGGCCGAACACCCACCCTTTGACACTGAAAATGGGGGCTGGCTATTTTACACACGTAGAAATACGTACTCAAATGAGAGTGGCGCTATTTTGGGGAACAGAAACCGATTTTCCCAGCCGGGGGGCTTATGGAACAACGAGTTATCCTGTTTTTGCGAAATGCCACTACAACCGTTCGGCAGACCGGATCCAGGGCGACTGGTCCCTCAAGGCCTGAGGCAATTGCGAAACTGCACTCTCGGCGGCCGTCATCGTCTGATATTGACCATACAGTACCATAAACCAGGGTTTGCCACTTCGCTCACCACGAGTGTAGACGGCACCTTGCAGTTCCGGGAATTGCTCCAGAACAGTCAGCGCTGTCTGCTCACGGGTCCCGGCCACCAGTTGAATGGTCAGGCCGCCCTGTGCCCGCAGGTCTTCAATGGCGACAAATCGTGATTCATTTATGGGACTGAATCCGGATTCAGACAGGGACAGCACTTCTGCTTCTGCTTCTGCTTCTGGCTCTGGCTCTGGCTCTGGCTCTGGCTCTGGCTCTGGCTCTGGCTCTGGCTCTGGCTCTGGCTCTGGCTCTGGCTCTGGCTCTGGAAGAGTATCAACCGCCGTCTGCGCCAATTCCATACCATCGACAGGCGCCGCAGGTTCAGACGACGACTCCGGTCCCACCGTGATACTTTTCCGGACAGGCTCCGGCTTCGAGGATGCCGATACTTCCACCGAAACCGATTCGTCGTACTGCATAGAGACGAACCACCAGGAACCGGCCAGCAGCACGAGCGCCAGCAATGGCCAACCAAACGTTTTCACCGACGGAACGGGCCGGCCGCCCGCTCGGGGCGCTGCAGACACCATATCCAACCAGACCCCCGGTGCAACCCGCTTTAACCGCCCAAAACTCCCCTGACTCAGGGCATGGATTGCAGACACTCGGGAAGGACTCAACAACTCGCCAGGCTTGCCACCCGCCAGCTGTATTCTCGGCTCCAGATAAGCCACCACTTCATCGCTCGTCAATGGACGAAGGTGGATCTGATGAACGTTCGCAGACACCGGGTCCAGTGCCAGGCGACTGACCAGGTCATCGCTTCCAGACAACACGGGCACTGCTGCCGACGCCCGCTCCGAGGCCAGAAAGCCTGCGAGGATCAGCTTCAGCAGATCCGTCGGTGCACTGTCCGCATCATCGATCAACAAGACCATCCGCTGGCCTTTTCGCGCCCGCGACTCAGACCAGTGAAAGAAACTGTACACCGCCTCGCGTGGACTCTGCTCAGCCCGAAACGAGGACGGAGCCAGCGTCTTGAGTGCAGCGGCGAGGGACTTGGAACTGGCCAGCGCAGAAACAGGAATTCGATAAAAATCGAGGCGGGCTGATTCGCTGCGAACAAGCTCCGCGAGCAGGCGGGTCTTACCGGCGCCAGGGGCCCCGGTCAGAAGTAGCGCCATATCGCCAAAGCCACAGAGGTGGCGCAGGGTTTCCAGGGCATGATGACGCATCGCGTCCGGAAAAAAAGGGGTTTCCATGTCCAGCGGATTGGCCCGAAGCCCATACCGCTGCTGCAGACGGGGAAAAAGCCCGCCACCATCCAGACTGTTCAACTTTTCTTCAGTCACCATGGCTTCCCTGTTGTGAGATCCGATCCACTCCTGTCGACAACCGGCCTTCAACCCGTCCGACAGAATCGGGCGAGGGTTGAGGCAAGATTTTCTGCGCTCGCGTCACTCGTTACAACGGCGTTCCCGATGCCATCGAGCAACACCAGACGCAACTCGCCATCGACATTTTTCTTGTCTACGGCCATCAACTGCATGAAATCTCTGGGTGCCATGTCAGCCGGCGGCCTTTCCGGGAGGCCCGCTCGACGGATCAGAGCCGCCGCCCTGTCACTCTGCTCACGACTGATCATCCCCTCCCGAACCGAGAGGTCCGCGGCCATGATCATGCCGGCGCCCACGGCTTCGCCGTGCAGCCAGTTCCCGTAGCCCGCAAACGTTTCAATGGCGTGACCAAACGTATGACCGAGATTCAAGATCGCGCGCAGACCGCCCTCACGCTCGTCCCTGGCAACCACCTCGGCTTTACACGCACAAGACCGGTAAATGGCCTCTGCAACGGGCGATGCCTCCAGACCCACCAGCCTGTCCATTTCGGCTTCCAGCCAGTCCAGAAACCCGACATCGCGGATCAGCCCGTACTTGATGACTTCGGCGAGACCCGCCGACACTTCCCGGGCCGGCAGGGTCGTGAGACTGTCCGTATCGATCAGCACCGCCTCCGGCTGATGGAAGGCTCCCACCATATTTTTGCCAAGCGGATGATTGATCCCGGTCTTGCCACCCACCGAGGAATCCACCTGGGAGAGAAGCGTGGTAGGAATCTGAACGAAGGCGACGCCTCTCTGGTAGCATGCGGCCGCAAAACCCGTCATATCTCCGATGACGCCGCCGCCAAGTGCAACCAGCGTGGTTTTTCGGCCGTGCCTGTTCTCAAGCAAACCATCGAAGATCTGGTTCAGTGTCTGCCAGTCTTTGTATTTCTCGCCGTCCGGCAAGACAACGGTATCAACCTTCTTTCCAGGGAAACTGCCAATGGCCCTGTCGAGGTACAGCGGGGCCACCGTTTCGTTCGTGACGATCATGACCTGGGAGCCTGAAACAACGGATGAAAGGTCGTAATTGCCCAGAAGCCCCTGACCGATAATGATCGGATAACTGCGCTCACCCAACTCTACGGTCAGCTCATGCAATACCTTAGACATGATTCCGTCCTTCCTTGCGTACTTGTCTTTTGTGACGAGGCGTCCGTGGGTTCATTCTGTTGACGAGTTGCCTGACAACAAGCCGCGGACTTTTTCGGTCAGTGTGCATCGTGATGTCCGCCACCTCTGAATACAAAGGATCTCGGATCGAAAACAGTTTGCGCAGAACCGCCTCCGGATCGTCATTCTGCAGCAACGGGCGGTTTCGGTCCTTTCGGGTGCGCTCAACCTGCTGCTCAATAGAGGTCTTCAGGTAAACCACGATTGCATCCTGTTTGAGCAGTGGATGATTCTCCGGGCGCATGACGGCGCCACCCCCGGTCGCCAACACTGTTTTCGCCTCCGAAGCGAGCTCTTCCAGCATCGCCGTCTCGCGTTGCCGAAAACCATCCTCCCCCTCCACATCAAAAATCCAGGGAATGTTTGCCCCGCAGCGTTCCTCGATGATGCGATCCGAGTCCAAAAACCGATAGCCCAGCTCTTTGGCAAGCATCCGGCCAATCGTACTCTTTCCGGCCCCCATTGGGCCGACCAGGACAACGCGTTTGGGCAAAGACATAACTTCCGCTCGATTGTGTTCAGGCGGGTGAGAATATCACAGCGCCACTCATTCCATAAATTTCACGTGCCCTCCAAAGAATTCACAGGCACAAAAAAGCCGCCGGTTTTAAGCGGCGGCTTTTCGTCAGCTTCAACTCACTGAATCAGATCGTTCTTGATGATCTTCGGGGTAATGAAAATCAGCAGTTCACTGCGCTCATCAATATGCTCGGTGCGCTTGAAGAGTCGACCAAGGTAAGGAATGTCACCGAGGAACGGAGTCTTGGTGGTCTGGGTCGCGACTTCAGACTGGAAAATACCACCCAGCACTACCGTCTCACCATTACCAACCAGCACCTGGGTTGTCACTTCGTTCGTGTTGATGGAAGGAATGCCTGCGGTCACCTCACCGCGAGAGTCCTGATTCACAACCAGATCCATGATGATTTTGTCATCCGGGGTGATCTGTGGCGTTACTTCCAGCGAGAGTACGGCTTCCTTGAAGGACACAGAGGTCGCACCGCTTGAAGAGGCTTCCTGGTAAGGAATCTCTTCACCGGACTTGATCGATGCCGTTTGACGGTCGGCAGTCACGACACGCGGTTGAGAAACCACTTCCGCCTGTCCATCGCTCTCCAGAGCCGACAACTCGAGGTCAACCAGGAAATCGTCACTGCCCCAGCCGATGGCGAACGAGGATGCACCTTCGCCGGTTACGCCGAGATCAACTGCCAGAGCACCCGGGAAGGTGATGGTATTGTTATTGCCCGCAGCGGCCTGACGCGCTTCTTCAACCGCGCCCTGAGAACCACCGACGGAAAACACGTTGTCACCACTGACGTTGTAGGCAGCACCACCCCAACGGATACCGAGGTTTTCTGCAACGTTAGTTTGGGCGCGAACAATACGGGCCTCAATGGATACCTGGCGAACGGGAACGTCCCACGTCGAAACCAGGCGCCGGATTTCTTCCAGTTTTTCGGTGGTTTCACGCACACTGATGGTGTTGGTTCGGACGTCGGAGGAGACGAAGCCACGATCGGATATTAGCTCCTTGTCGGCCTCGATCAATGCGACAACATCGCCTGCCTTGGCATAGTTCACCTGAATGATATCCAGACGCACCGGCGCAAGTTCAGCGATCTGCTTGGTGGTTTCCAACTCGAGCTTCTCACGCGCCGCAATTTCATCTGCGGGCGCGACGAGCAGAACGTTCCCAATCTGACGCTTGTCCAGCCCCTTGGTTTTGAGGATCAGGTCAAGCGCCTGGTCCCAGGGCACATTCTGAAGACGCAGGGTAATGCTTCCGCCTACGGTATCACTCGCCACCAGGTTCAGGCCCGTGAAGTCCGCAATCAACTGCAAGACCGACCGAACCTCGATGTCCTGGAAGTTCAGGGAAAGCTTGTCACCGGTGTACGGGAACTTCTCTTCACGCCGAGCTTCGGCTTCCTGCTCAGTCAGTTTCTCAACACTGACGGTGAACTGGCTACCGGACTGATAGGCGATGTAATCGTAGTTGCCTTCGGGACGAATCTCGACCACGGCATTGCCGTCCTGCACATAGGTATCGATGCGGTTGACCGGTGTCGCAAAGTCAGTGACATCAAGTCGACGGCGGAGGTTTTCGGGAACCGATACGCCCGACATGGTCAGGCGAATCTTGCCGCCGAACTCGGACAGATCAACGGGCGTACTTTCGCTACCAAGATCCACGACCACTCGCCCCTCGCCATCCTTGCCACGGCGGAAGTCGACGCCAGCCAGAGTGTTCGGCCGGGACGCCCTGGAGGGCTGCGACGAAGCTGCGCCAGAGGATTGAACCATCTGCTGTACGCTTCCTTCCCCACCGATGGTCAGGACCAGGGAGTTTCCTGAGCGCACCGTATCGTAGGGCACCAGCTCAACCAGGTTGAAGATCAGGCGCGTTCGATCCTTGGTCTCGACAACGGTCATGCTCTGGGCATTGCCGGAACCCAGCGGAATGCTGCGGCTGTCGAGGCCACTGGCCGTGTCACGGAGATCGACGGCAATTCGGGCCGGACGCTCGATGGTATATCCCGTTGGCTCCGGCGGCTGGCCATCGAAGGCAAGCGTCACTTCCAGGCGATCTCCTGGCAGCGACGAAAATGACACGTCTTCCAGCGTGACCGCGTTGGCCAGGCCGGACAACAACCCAAAAGCAATCACGCCGACGTATACATTGAGTTTTTTAAACATCGCTAGCCTCGACCCCAAACTTTTTTGTTCGTGCATGTTTCTTTCATTCTTCATCCTGGCGCCCCTCAGCCTTCTTCTTCATTCAGTGTCAGGGAGCGCGGACGCTCGACCCAGCCACCCCGGCCGTTCGGAACGATCTCAATCAGTTCTATACGGGTTTCATTCACGCCGACAACGCGGCCGTAATTCTGTCCCATATAATTACCTGTACGAACCCGGTGTATACCGCCGGCCCCATCCTTGATGAGCGCAAACAGGTTACCGGACGTACCCTGCAGCGTTCCCACCATGTCCAGTTCTTTCAGGTCAAAGTTCTCAAGCACTTCTCGGGGCCGGTCCAGGTTTGGCTCCACGTCAGTCACCGGCTGATCATCAACCATGGTGAGCTGAACGTCGATGGGCGGCTCGAAGGGTGCCCGACGATCCGCGGCCGAGTAGCTGAACGCTTCGTAGGCCTTGAATTCCGGCAGGGGCTCCACGTGACCCCGCGGCCTATCCCGTGTATCGGCCATGAACTTGTCGAGATCCGAGAAACCACTGCCCTGGGAACAGGCTGTCAGTAGGGATACCAGACACACACCCATCCAGGCCTTTCCCGCATGTTTTACTGCCATGCTCATTCTCCAGCCCGGTAGCGGTAGGTACGGGCAAGAACCTGCATATCAAGCTGTTCGCCGTCTCCGCCAGTTGGTTTGATGGTTAAATCGTGCAGCGTCACAATCCTTGGAAGACTGGCGACACTGCTCACGAAGGACGCGAGCTCATGATAGGAACCCGACACCCGGATATTGATCGGAAGCACGGCGTAGAAATCGCGCTGCTGCTCTGGCTGAAGCTTCACTTCTCGCAATGACAAACCGTTGCCCAGCGCCGTGTTGGTGATATCTTCCAGCAATCCGGGAACTTCCGTTTCACTCGGCAGTTGACGCACCAGTGCTCCGAAGGTTTCCTCCATTTCAGCCATCTGTGCCTTGAAGACTTCCAGGTTGGCGACCTGATAGGCCTTCTCTTCGTATTTCTTACGCAGGTCCTGTTCGGTCTTTTCTACTCGATCAAGCTGGATGTACTGGTCCTTGATAAAGAACCAGTAACCACCACCCAAAATCAGACCAAACACAATGAGCACAACTATGGCTTTGACCGGAGCCGGCCATATACCAGCGTTGTTGACATCCAGATCGTTGATATCAAATTCGTTAAGGCTTTTGAGAGAGTCCGCGAGGCTCATTACTTATCCTCCCCTTCGGGCTCGGGCGTTTTCTGCTGCACCGACAGGTTAAACTGGCTGTATCCGGCACGACGATTGTCGGCTTCCGCTACGTTGGAAAGACTCGGATCGGCGAACCAGTCAGACTCCTCAAACTGTCGCATGAGCGTGGAAATTCGGCTGTTGGATTCGGCCATGCCGACGATTGAGAGCTTATCTCCCGTTTTCTGAAGATCTGTGTAGAACAGACCGTCAGGCAGCGTACGGACCAACTCATCAAACACCCGCACAATCACCGGGCGCGTGCCCTGCAGGTCCTGAATCACCTGCATGCGGGCGAGCAGCTCGTCGCGCTTGCGCTTGAGGCTTTCGATTTCCCGAATCTGTTCATCCAGCTTCTTGGTTGCAGTCTCAATGTAGGCATTCCGCGACTGCTGGTACGCAATGCGGCTGTCCATATCGGTCTTCCAGAGAAACGCGAGACCGGCCGCTATAATCGCAGCCCCGAGAATCATCACGACGAACTGCTTCTGCTTTTCCGCCCGGAGCTCTTCGCGCCAGGGTCTCAGGTTTATATTCGCCATCAGTCGAAGCTCCTCATTGCCAGTCCACAGGCAATCATCAGCGAGGGCGCATCGTTACTGAGTGAAGATGCATTGACCCGTGACCCTACCGCCATGTCTGCAAACGGGTTTGCGACAAGCGTGGGCGTTCCTGTTTTTTCCTCGACCATTTCTGTCAGCCCCTGTATCGAGGCAGTACCGCCTGCCAGAACCACATAGTCGACAGCATTGTACTGACTGGCACCAAAGAAGAACTGCAGCGCCCGGGCAACCTGCTGAACAACAGCCTCCCGGAACGGCGTCAGAACCTCTGATTCGTAGTCGTCAGGCAGCCCACCCTGCTTCTTCGCGAGCCCTGCCTCTTCCAATGACAAGCCATAACGACGCTGAATTTCCTCGGTAAGCTGTTTGCCACCGAAGATCTGCTCGCGGGTATAGACAGTCTTGCCCTCAGCGAGAACACTCAGAGTGGTCATGGTGGCGCCGATATCGACGATGGCCACGACCAGTTCTTCGCCCTGCGAATCAAGTTGGGGTTCGATCAGCGTGAAAGCCCGCTCCAGGGAGTAGGCTTCCACGTCAACGATCTTTGCGGTGAGAGAAGCGATCTCGAGGGCGTCTTCGCGGATGTCGACGTTCTCTTTCCGGCACGCGGCCAGCAGGACATCGACCTGGTCCGGATTGTTCTCCGACGGCCCCTGAACCTCAAAGTCTATCGCCACCTCGTCAAGCGGGTATGGAATGTACTGATCGGCTTCCAGAGCGATCTGATCTTCCATTTCAAACTCGTTGAGCCCACCATCCATCTGAATGGTCTTGGTAATCACCGCAGAACCCGAGACCGCAACCGCCACTTGCTTCACGCCAGTACGCGACTTTGAGGCAACGCGCTTCAGCACTTCGCCAACGGCTTCGACATCCGTGATGTTTTTCTCAACGACGGCGTTCGCCGGCAACGGCTCAACCGCGTAGCTCTCGACCTTGAAGCGGCCGCCCTGCTTTGACAGCTCCAGAAGTTTGACCGAACTTGAACTTACGTCCACGCCCAGCACTGCACTGGATTTCTTTCCAAACAATCCGAACACGCGCTCACCCTATACCTGGTTAGATGCACCCGGTGAAGTTACTTATGTGTTTTTTATTTAAGAGAATTTCTTCAGAATTCCGTCTACAATGCCTTTTCTTCTTTAATTGAGAAGCATTGCAGCGGTGAAGCGACTCATCCTTCCTAAAGCAATTTCTCAAATGATAGACCTATATCCAACAGTTGTCAGAAAAAAATGTCTCATTTGCTGCGCACATCTCGCCTTTTTGCATGGTTATTTCTCACCGGACTGAGCGTCACGATAATCGTCACCTCAGGATTCTATCTTTATCTTCGCCCCGGACTTCCTCCGGTGGAGCAGCTCCTTGACATCAAGTTGCAGACGCCGCTCCGGGTCTACAGCAAAGACAGCAAATTAATAGCAGAATTCGGTGAAAAGAGAAGGGCACCGATCACAATCGAACAGATCCCAACAATTCAGTTACAAGCCTTTTTGGCCGCGGAAGACGCGCGGTTTTACGAGCACTTCGGGGTCGACATCAAAGGCCTGGCGCGGGCTGCCATCGAACTGATCTCCACCGGTTCGATCCAGTCCGGCGGCAGCACCATCACAATGCAGGTTGCAAAAAATTACTTTTTGTCACGCGACAGGACCTTTATCCGGAAGTTCAATGAGATACTTCTAGCTCTTCAGATTGAGCGTGAACTCGATAAAAACCGAATTCTCGAGCTGTACCTGAACAAGATCTACCTGGGCAATCGGGCCTATGGGATTGCGGCGGCGGCCCAGGTCTACTACAACAAACCCGTTGCCGAGCTGTCTCTGGCCCAAATGGCGATGCTTGCCGGCTTGCCCAAAGCTCCATCAGCCTTCAACCCCCTTGCGAACCCGGACCGGGCGCTCATCCGGAGAAACTGGATCCTGGGCCGAATGCGCGACCTCGGTTTCATCACCGGCGACGCCTACGACCTG
Organism: Marinobacter arenosus; assembly: GCF_019264345.1. Lineage (NCBI taxonomy): Bacteria > Pseudomonadati > Pseudomonadota > Gammaproteobacteria > Pseudomonadales > Marinobacteraceae > Marinobacter > Marinobacter arenosus. The sequence goes on along the minus strand of NZ_JAHVAO010000004.1, from coordinate 121,910 downwards.
GCAGTAACTGCGCCGCTTACCGCTGGCTACAACGCAACGGACGTTGAAGTCGATGCCGACTACGTGGCGGAAATGGCACGCTCCGCCATCGTCCAGCGTTTCGGTGATGGCGCATACACTGACGGCTACACGGTAACCCTGACGGTGGACAGCCTTAACCAGCAGACTGCCACTGATGCCCTTCGGGATGGCCTGGAAGCCTACGATCGCCGTCACGGGTTCCGCGAACCCATCGGGCAAATCGATCAGGAAACCCTTGAGGAAAGCACTCCGTCGGACCTCGTCGTAAATTACCCCCGGGTTGCATCGCTCATTCCTGCGCTGGTAACGGACATCAAGGACGAAATGTTGAGCGTCCGGGTTCATGCGCGGGATATCGGTGATGCAGTAATGCCCTTCGACACCATGACGTGGGCACGGCGATACAAGACAGAAGACCTTCGCGGCCCGGAGCCTGACAAACCATCGGACGTTCTCGCCGTGGGCGATGTTGTCTACGTCCATGCCAATGAAGACGCACCCGGAGGCGAAGGAGAAAACACACTCCCCACTGTCGCTCTCGCGCAAGTACCCCGGGTCGAAGGCGCCCTTATCTCGCTGGATGCTGACAACGGCGCAATTCAAGCACTGGCGGGCGGCTACAGCTTCCGCCAAAGCAAGTACAACCGTGCAATCCAGGCAAAGCGACAGCCGGGCTCAACCTTTAAGCCGTTCCTGTACCTGAACGCCCTGGAAAAAGGCATGACACCGGCAACCATCTATAATGATGCACCGATCGTGTTCGACGACTCTGAGCTGGAAACCGCCTGGCGACCCCAGAACTCCTCAGGCCAGTTCTATGGCCCTACCCGCCTGCGCGAAGCACTCTATCGGTCAAGGAACATTGTTTCCATCCGACTACTCAGGGATGTCGGCATCCAGGAGACGCTGGACTACCTCAAACAGCTGAAAATTCCGGTGGACAATATGCCCGACGACCTCTCGTTGTCACTCGGCAGCGGGCAACTGACCCCGATGGAACTGGCTCGCGGCCTTGCGGTCATCGCCAATGGCGGTTATGACGTTCAGCCCTACCTCATCGAGAACATCAAGGACATCAACGGCAAGACGATTTACGAGGCGCCGGAAACCATCCTCTGCGACCGGGACTGCGAAGACCTTGCAGGGGAACCGACCGCGCCGGCGGCCGTCGAGCCACTGGCCGACACTGCCGGAACAGCCCAGAAAACCACACCGGCTACCGGCGAATCGACGCCAGAAGTCCGGGTGATGCGCCGCCTTGCGGATGAGCGCTCGGTCTACATCCTGCACTCAATGATGCAGGATGTTATTCGCCGGGGCACCGGTCGACGGGCGCTTGCCCTCGGGCGCACGGATATCGCCGGGAAGACCGGCACGACCAACGAACAGAAAGATACCTGGTTCGCAGGCTTCAACCATGAGATCGCCACGACGACGTGGGTCGGCTTTGATCAGCCAGCCCCGCTGGGACGACGAGAATTCGGCGCCAGCACCGCTCTGCCGATCTGGATTGACTATATGGAAGTCGCGCTGAAGGGAACCCCACCAGCCACGATGCCCCGCCCTAACGGGATTGTGAACATCCGGATAAATCCGGAAACCGGCAAGCGTGCCAGGCCTGGCGAGGATGGCGTATTTGAGGTGTTCAAGGAAGAGGACGCCCCCGCCCCGCTCACCGCAGAGGACGAGGACGAACGCAACGGCAACGGTAGCGGTGACGGCCTCTCACGCCAAATCTTCTGACCCTCACAACCCGACAGGCACCAGAGGCAGACACAAAAAAACCGGCGGGATCACCGCCGGTTTTTTTTTATTTCCCTGAACGAAGAATCAGATGATGTCGTCCATGGACTTCAGCGGGTAGTGCGCCGGGTACGGGTTGCGAGCCACACCAGAATCAACCGCTGCGCGAGCAACCGCTGCAGGCACAACTTCAAGCAGACGCACATCCATCGGCTTCGGAATGATGTACTCTTTGCCGAACTCGAAGCTATCCACGCCATATGCCTCACAGATTTCCTGAGGCACTGGCTCTTTGGCCAGTTCGCGAATGGCGTTGACTGCAGCAACCTTCATCTCTTCGTTGATCGCGGTCGCACGAACATCCAATGCGCCACGGAAGATGAACGGGAAGCCCAGAACGTTATTCACCTGGTTCGGGTAGTCCGAACGGCCGGTCGCCATGATGAGATCATCACGGGTAGCCAGCGCCACTTCCGGACTGATCTCCGGATCGGGGTTTGAACAGGCAAACACGATGGGGTTGGGCGCCATCAACTTGAGCTGGTCCGCAGTCAGCAGATCCGGGCCAGACAGACCCAGGAACACATCCGCGCCATCAATCGCGTCGTCCAGTGTGCGGCGGTCCGTATCATTGGCGAACATCGCCTTGTACTGGTTCAGATCATCACGACCAGAGTGGATCACACCCTTTCGGTCGAGCATGAAGATGTTTTCAGAGCGAATACCGCAACTGATCAGCAGCTTCATGCAAGCGATAGCTGCCGCACCTGCTCCTAGGCAGACAACTTTCGCTTCTTCAATTGTTTTACCCTGCAGCTCAAGGGCATTGATCATGCCGGCTGCAGTTACGATTGCGGTGCCGTGCTGGTCATCATGGAAAATGGGCACGTTGCACTTTTCGATCAGCGCGCGCTCTACCTCAAAGCATTCCGGTGCCTTGATGTCTTCCAGGTTGATACCACCGAAGGTGTCAGCAATACGCTCGACCGTTTCAATAAACGCCTGCGGGCTTTCGGAATTGACTTCGATATCGAAGACATCAATTCCGGCAAAGCGCTTGAACAGTACGCCCTTGCCTTCCATAACCGGCTTACTTGCCAGCGGACCCAGGTTGCCCAGACCAAGAATCGCGGAACCGTCGGAGATTACAGCCACCAGATTTCCCTTGGCGGTGTACTTGTATGCGTTCTCCGGGTCCTTTGCGATCTCGCGGACCGGTTCGGCAACCCCGGGGCTATACGCCAAAGAGAGATCGCGGGAGGTCTTGGTTGGCTTGGTGATTTCGACACTCAGCTTACCAGGCCGCGGCTTGGCGTGATATTCAAGGGCTGCTTCTTTCAGATCTTGAGACATTGCCACTGTTCCGTTTGTCACGTTTAAAGGTAATGAACCGCAAAGCACTGCTCAGCGGAGCGCGCCATTATGGCGCGACGGCCCCCAAACGACAAGTGGCACCAGACCAATTTGTGACCAGTCAATAGGGCAAATTGCGTATGTACTCTTTAACGACGCAGTTGTTCGGGGCACAAAAAAAGCGCCCGGAGGCGCTTTTCTGACCAGAGTCGCTTGATCAGTCTTTCTTGCCGCCAGCAATGCGGCCGCCGAAGCGCTTCTGGAAACGGTCGATACGACCACCGGTATCCATAACCTTCTGCTTGCCCGTGTAAAACGGGTGGCACTGGGAACAAACGTCCAGCTGCAGGTCGTGGCCGATCGTGGAACGGGTCTTGATGACGTTGCCGCAAGAGCAGGTCGCGGTGACGTCTTCGTACTTGGGATGGATACCTTCTTTCATGGCGAACCTCGTTAGGTCATGCCGCCACCTGATCACGGGGCCTTCAATTGCCCGGGCGCCAGGCACCGCATGTTTGAATCAATTGATAAGACGGGGCACAATCATGCCCTGCCGGAAACAGACCGCGAATCTTACTTGCAAATCCAATTACAGGCAAGCACCGCAGGGATTTCCGCCCCGCCTGCACCAGAAAGGGTCACCTATAGCTGGGCACATAAAGGATACGCAAATACCGTGACCCCCGACTCTCACTGGAGCCATCTGTGTCGTCCATTGCACGAATCGCCCTGAACCGCCCGCTAAGGCGGCTGTTCGACTACCGGATTCCCGAGGGCCTTGACCTCGTTCCAGGGCAAAGAGTCCAGATACCGTTCGGACGCCAGCACGCAACCGGCATAGTCGTTGAAACCGGCGTAAACCCGCCGGCCGGTATCACCATCAAACCCGTGATCTCGGCCATTGAACCCTGGCCAGCGCTCCCTGACGAGACGCTCCAATTGCTGAATTGGGCCAGCAATTACTACCAACACCCGCTTGGCGAATGCCTCTTTACCGCTCTACCCGCCTCCTTACGGAAGGGGCGAGCCGCCGAAGAAAAACCGGAACAGTGGTGGGCCGCGGTCGGCACCGGAGAAGAACTTCCGAACAATGCCCATAAACAAAGAGCCCTGCTGGCCTGGCTGACCGACAGAGATAACGGGGCGTCCGAGCGGGACATCACCCAGGCGGGATACACCCGGGCCCAACTCAGAGCACTTCAGGACAAGAAGCTGGTCGAACCCCACTCCCGAGCCATCCGCTACAGCGCGACTACTGACCCGGACATCGACAGCAGGGTGCCGGCACTCTCGGCCGCACAAGTCGAAGCCGCCCGTCAACTTGCCCCGCCCGGGGACGGCTTTAGCGCCTCGCTTCTCTATGGCATCACCGGGAGCGGGAAAACGGAGATCTATCTTCATTACCTGAAAACGAACCTGGAGGCGGATCAACAAGCCCTGGTTCTGGTGCCGGAGATCAATCTCACACCTCAGACGGTTGCTCGTTTTCGCCATTACTTTGGCGACCGCATTGTGGTCTGGCACTCGGCTCTCAATGACGGTGAACGGCTCTCCACCTGGCTGAAAATCCGACACGGCGAACCGGTTGTACTGATCGGGACCCGTTCAGCGGTGCTGCTTCCCTTTACCGGCCTGAAGACCATTATCGTCGATGAGGAACATGACAGTTCCTACAAGCAGGGAGAAGGTTTCCGTTACTCTGGCAGGGACGTAGCCGTTTACCGGGCGCACCTGAACGGCTGCCCGGTGATCCTGGGCTCGGCAACCCCCTCGCTGGAATCTTATTACAACGCGCAACAGCACAAATACCGCCTTGTTCGACTGGAAGAGCGGGCTGGAAATGCCCAGCCGCCAGAAATCTGCCTGCTCGACATTCGCAGCCGGCCGCTGGAGGGAGGCCTTTCAAAACCCGCCCTTGAGGCTATCCGAAAAACCCTGGAAAACGGGCAGCAGGCGCTGGTGTTTGTGAATCGCCGGGGTTTTGCCCCGGTGATGATGTGTTTTGATTGCGGCCACATAGTGGAATGCCCCCGATGCGATACCCGGCTTACCTACCACCGACGTGATCGCGCCATGCGATGCCACCACTGCGACTATCAGACGGCCGCCACTGACCATTGCCCCGAATGTCGCAGCGAAGCATTCAAACCCGTTGGGGAGGGGACCGAACGAAGCGAGGACATTCTCGCGACCACATTTCCCGAGACCCCCATCGTTCGAGTTGATCGCGACAGCACCCAGCGCAAGGGCAGCATTCAGGGCATCCTGAACACCGTCAACACCGGCAAGCCCTGCGTTCTGGTTGGCACCCAGATGCTTGCCAAAGGCCACGACTTCCCGGGCGTCACGCTCGTGGTGGTGGTCAACGCTGATGGCGGCCTGTTCAGCGTTGACTTCAGGGCGCCTGAGCAGCTTATCCAGACCCTGCTTCAGGTCAGCGGTCGAGCCGGCCGAGGCAGGGTGCCCGGACAGGTTCTGGTTCAGACCTGCCACAGCGACCACCCCCTGCTTCGCACTCTGTGTAATGGACGGTATCTGGACATGGCCGATCAGCTTCTGGCGGAGCGAGAGGCCGGCCAATTCCCGCCTTTCCGCGCCATGGCCATCTTTCGGGCGGAAGCCGACTCCATGGAGCAAGGCCTTACCCTGCTCGACTCCATCAAACCGCTCACACAAGCCCGGGGGATCGACGTCTGGGGCCCGTTACCCGCGCTGATTGCCCGTCGCGCTAACCGCCATCGTTCGCAACTGGTCCTCAATGCCGACAACAGGAAGCGTTTGAATTTCCTGTTGAAAGGAATATGTGAACAGCTGGATCAGCAAAAACTTCCTGGCAACCTGAAGTGGATGATTGATGTCGACCCCCACGAAACCGGCTGACATCAAGGAGCGAGCTTTTTGCTTGAAACGTAACTTTCCGCGATAATAGCGGGCTTCTGTTTCCATCGGGCGCCCTGCCCTAATTCCAATTCTCCAGTAAACCGAGTCATCTGACAGCATGAAAGAGACCGTTTCCGATCTGCTCCAGACCGCGCTGGCCGCCCTTCAGTCCGAGGGCACCTTGCCCGCCGACCAGGCGTTCACACCGCAAGTAGGCAACACCAAGGACAAATCCCACGGCGACTACGCCTGCAATATTGCCCTGGTGGCGGCAAAGGCTGCGGGTTGTCCACCCCGGAAACTGGCTGAGGCACTGATCGAGAGACTGCCAGAGAGCGAAGCCGTCCAGAAAGTGGAGATTGCCGGCCCCGGATTCATCAATTTCTTCATGAGCACCGCCAGCGCTTTCGAGGTCGTGAACACCATCCTGGATCAGGCGGATCAGTTTGGCCGGAACAACCGTGGCCAGGGTGAAAAAGTCCAGGTGGAGTTTGTCTCTGCCAACCCGACCGGCCCGCTGCATGTGGGGCACGGCCGTGGTGCTGCGATCGGTGACTGCCTCTGCCGGCTGTTGGAAGCGAACGGCTACTCGGTGACCCGGGAGTTCTACTACAACGACGCCGGTGCCCAGATCAACAACCTTGCGCTGTCGGTGCAATCCCGGGTCCGGGGACTGACCCCGGACGATGACAGCTGGCCAGCTGATGGCTATCGCGGCGACTACATCATTGACGTGGCAAACGCCTACCTGGCCGGCGAAACCGTCACTGCCGATGACCGCGAGGTAACGGCCAAGGCCGACCCAGACGATCAGGATGCGATTCGCGAGTTTGCGGTCGCTTATCTGCGCCGGGAGCAGGATCTGGACCTGAAAGCGTTTGGCGTGCATTTTGACGTTTACTTCCTGGAGTCCTCCCTGTACGAGGACGGGAAAGTGGAAGCTGCGGTAAGTCGCCTGCGGGACAACGGTTACACCTACGAGCAGGACGGCGCCATGTGGTTGAAGACCACCGAATTTGGCGACGACAAGGACCGGGTGATGCGGAAGAAGGATGGAGGTTACACCTACTTCCTGCCGGACGTCGCCTATCATCTCGACAAGTGGCAGCGCGGCTTCAGCACGGTTATCAACGAGCAGGGTGCGGACCACCACTCCACGGTCACCCGCGTCCGGGCCGGGCTACAGGCACTCAATGCCGGCATTCCAGTAGGTTGGCCGGATTACGTGCTGCACCAGATGGTCATGGTGACCCGATCCGGCCAGGAAGTGAAAATCTCCAAGCGTGCCGGCAGCTACGTCACCGTACGGGACCTGATCGACGAAGTCGGTCGGGACGCAACCCGGTTTTTCCTTGCCGCCCGGCGTGTCGACTCGCAATTGACTTTCGATATCGATCTGGCGCGCTCCCAGACCAATGAAAATCCGGTGTATTACATCCAGTATGCTCACGCCCGCATCTGCAGTGTTCTGCGAAAAATGGCGGCGGAAGGCATTGAGCGGGGGCGCAACCAGTGCGTCGGTGACCTGTCACTGCTGACCCTTGATGAGGAAAAGGAGCTGGCCAACCAGCTCGCCAAGTATCCGGAGCTGATTGCCAACTCTGCGGCGCAACGGGAACCGCATCACCTGACCCACTATTTGCGGGACCTGGCGGGCCAGTTCCATACTTATTACAACGCTCACAAGGTTCTCATTGAGGATGCGGCCGTTCGAGACGCCCGCGTAAGCCTTTACCTGGCCATTCGCCAGGTAATCGCCAATGGGCTCGACCTGCTCGGCGTCAGCGCACCGGAAGAGATGTAAATAACGACCATGTCCCGAGATTACGCCCGAAAGAACCGCTCGGCCTCGCCTTCCGCGACGCCGAAGAAAAGACAGAGCAAGGCGTCGCACGGCCCGAAAAAGCGGACCGGAACGGCGACGCCTGCACGGTCCCAGCACGGCGGCCTGTCGGTGAAATGGATCTTCTCACTGGCAGCCGTAGGCGGTTTCATTGGCTTCATTGTTTATCTGAACTCCCTTCCAGCCGGAAGCAGACCTCAGCCGGCGCCGCTGCCGGCCACCCAGACGGAAAGCAATCAACCCCAGACCACGGCCAAGACCGTGGACAAAAAGCCCGGATTCCGCTTCTACGAAATGCTCCCGGAATCCGAAGTCGTGCCACCCAAGGTTGACGAGTACACCCCGGGTCCCGCAAAACAGGATTTTAGTTACCTCGTGCAGTCCGGCTCCTTTCGCAACAAGGGTGACGCCGAGCGACAACGAGCCGAGATCGCCTTCCAGGGCCTGCGCGCGACCGTGCAACGCATCGACCTGGACAGCGGAACCATCTGGTACCGCGTCAACGTGGGCCCCTTCACCTCGCGAAGCCAGATGAATTCGGCGATCGACAAGCTGGTATCCATCAACATCCAGCCCCTGGTTCGGAAAATTCCGAAGGAAGGCTAGCCGGATCCGCGGGGAGCTTTTCGCGCCGTCGTCTGGCTCTCCACTTGAATTCTCTTCCCCCGCCTCCATAACTGCCCAATACCGATTTCAATCAGGCAATTGGAGCCCAAATGACTACCATACTTTCGGTCCGCCGCGATGATGAAGTTGCCATGGGTGGCGACGGCCAGGTTTCCCTGGGTAACACGGTTATGAAGGGCAACGCCCGAAAGGTTCGCCGCCTGTACAACGGCAAGGTGGTTGCCGGCTTCGCCGGTGGCACCGCCGATGCGTTCACCCTCTTTGAGCGATTCGAGGCCCAGCTGGAAAAGCATCAGGGCAACCTGACCCGGGCTGCAGTGGAGCTGGCAAAGGACTGGCGAACGGACCGGGCCTTGCGCCGGCTCGAAGCCCTGCTTGCGGTGGCCGATAAAACCGCCTCGCTGATTATTACCGGCAATGGCGACGTTATTGAGCCAGAGCAAGGGCTTATTGCGATCGGTTCCGGCGGCCCCTTCGCCCAGGCGTCTGCCAGAGCCCTGCTGGAAAACACCGAACTGTCCGCCCACGAAATTGTGGAAAAGGGCCTGGATATAGCAGCTGACATCTGCATCTACACCAACCACCATCGCACCCTCGAAGTGCTGTCCACCAACGAGTGATCCGGAGCGACCATGTCTGCAATGACTCCCCGTGAGATTGTCCACGAACTTGATAAACACATCGTGGGTCAGGAAGAAGCCAAGCGGGCGGTGGCTATCGCCCTGAGAAATCGCTGGCGCCGTATGCAGCTGGACAGCAGCCTGCGCGACGAGATTACGCCCAAGAATATTTTGATGATCGGCCCGACGGGCGTCGGCAAAACCGAGATCGCTCGACGGCTGGCAAAGCTCGCCGATGCGCCGTTCCTTAAGGTGGAAGCCACCAAGTTTACCGAAGTTGGCTACGTTGGCCGCGACGTGGAATCGATCATCCGGGATCTGGCCGACATGGCCATCAAGATGCTGCGCGAGCAGGAAATGAAACGTCATGAGCACCGGGCTCTCGATGCCGCTGAGGAGCGCATTCTGGATGCCCTTCTTCCTCCCGCCCGGGACTTCCGGGAAGACAGTGAGCGCAGTGGCGACTCGTCCACCCGTCAGCTGTTCCGAAAGAAATTGCGCGAGGGTGAACTCGATGACAAGGAAATAGAGATCGATCTCAGCAGCAGCGGCGCCGGTGTCGAGATCATGGCCCCCCCGGGCATGGAAGAAATGACCAGTCAACTTCAGAGCATGTTCTCCAACCTGTCCTCCGATAAACGCAAAACCCGAAAAATGAAGGTAAGCGATGCCCTGAGGCGGGTGAAGGACGAGGAAGCCGCGAAACTGGTCAACGAAGAAGAGATCAAACAAAAGGCCATTCAGGTGGTCGAACAGAACGGAATCGTCTTCATTGACGAGATCGACAAGGTGGCCAAACGCTCGGAAAACGCTTCCTCCGACGTGTCCCGTGAAGGTGTTCAACGGGATCTGCTCCCACTGATCGAGGGCAGCACCGTCAGCACCAAGTATGGCTCGATACGCACGGACCACATTCTGTTTATCGCATCCGGTGCGTTTCACTTGTCGAAGCCGTCTGACCTGATTCCGGAGCTTCAGGGCCGGTTGCCGATCCGGGTCGAGCTTGAGGCGCTCTCACCTGAGGACTTCAAGCGTATCCTGACTGAGCCCGACGCATCCCTGGTACAGCAGTACGAAGCCCTGATGGCAACCGAAGGCGTAACACTGACCTTTGGCGAGGGCGCCATTGCCCGAATCGCGGAAGTGGCGTGGAAGGTCAATGAAACCACCGAGAATATTGGTGCCCGGCGGTTGCACACGGTGCTTGAGCGCTTGCTGGAAAGCCTTTCGTTCGAGGCGGGTGATCAGGTACGCGACGGTTTTGAAGTGTCTGCCGCCTATGTAGACGAAAAGCTGGGAGCGCTGGCCGAAGACGAGGACCTCAGCCGCTACATCCTGTAAACGCAACGCTCCGGGGGCGCACTGACGCGCCCCTGCCCTTCCGGCTACTGGGCCTTGCTGAACAGATGTGTCACGTTTTCGAGGCCTGACGCGAGCTTTCCTTTTTCCGCCTTCTTCTTGCGGCCTTTTGCCACGTACAGCGGGAGCATCTCGCCATAAAGACTGGTGCTGATGGTTCGCTGCTCATCCTCAAGACGATCCCGGCGCAGTGTAATACCGTACTTCGCCAGCTTTGGCTCAAGTTCATCGGCCCGGTTCAGAAGATCCCGGCGCGTCATCTGGTAGGCGTGCTCACACACCATCCGACGAGACTGGAAGCTGAAGACGTTGGAGAAGAACAGCTTGGCGTCATCCCGGGTGGGCTCAAACAGCAGGATATCCTTGTCCGGGTAATCCCGCGCGTACTGGGCAATGCCGGACTGCATCCGGGAGTAAACCATGGTCCGGAACATCTGGGACAGAAGGTTGGGCATACCTGAGCGTGTCAGCTCCCCCGGTTTCATGGTGCCCGCACGAACCGCGGCACTGGCGTCGATCGGCACCTGAGGGTTCACCGCAAACACCAGATCGGCGCCATCTTCGAAGGCTACCGAGGCGTGCAGCCCCTTACGAAGGGTACCGTCGACGTAATAGCGACCATCGATGTCGACCGGTACGTAAAGGCCGGGTGAGGCCGTACTCGCCTGGATCGCCTTGGAAATCGGCACATGATCAAAACCGGGGGCGCCAAAGCACACAGCCTCGGTGCTTTCCACGTCGGCTGCAACAATGTAGAGGCTACGCTTCAATTGGCGGAAATCGTTGGTACGCCCCAACATGGTGAACGCACGCTTGAGGTATTCGTGCAGGCCTTCGTTATCAAACAGTCCGGCAGGTGCCGCCTGGGCAAGGATTGTCAGTGCCTCAAGAAGACTCTGATCGTAAGGGTTGTTGATGAATCGCTGGACCGCTGTCGACACGAGACCGGGAACGGCCAGCAACCGACTGCCAAGCTCCCGAAATGCGGGTCGGTAGAAGACTTCCGGATGGAATGGGTGAACCTCTGCCTCGTTGCGCACGAAAATGCGGCACAACTGGGCGGTGGTCATCTGGTTAGCGAGGTTGGCTGCCACGAACGAGCCACCGTTCACCCCAACGTAGACATCGATGTCGTTGAAATCGAGACCGTCCAGAGCTTCATCCAACGCTCGAAGGGCACCAATCTCGTAAATCCCGCCCAAAGGTCCGCCGCCGCCCAGGGCAAGCCCTATACGGGGAGAGGATTTGAGATCGGTTGGAGCTGTCATGGTGTTTCCTTTTCCGGTTGGCATGTCGGGATTGTATTTCCGAATGCCCAGTTATCTGCCAACCTATCAGCAGGTTTTAGAGTACTCACCCTATATTCGGTGAAATCACGACAAAAGATCAGGAAAGGGCCTTTTCGGCAAAGGCAATGGTTGTTGATTTGCCCGGGCGCAAATAACGGCCAAAGCCCGCATTGCGCAGCGCGAGGTCAACGCAACTCTTGATCACATGGGGAGAGTCCAGCAGCAGGACATCCTCAAGTAACTGCACGGCCCATTCGCGGCTGATGCTGCGAATCACCGACTTCACTTTCGGCAGGCTGGCCGCGTTCATGGACAAGGAATCGTAACCCATCGCCATCAGCAGCAACGCGCCACCCGGATCGCCGGCCAGTTCGCCGCAAATTCCCACCGGCTTGCCCACGACATGGGCATCCTGGGCAATCCGGACCAGGGCCTGAAGTACAGCGGGATGGTACGAGTGGTAAAGCTGGGCAACTCTCGGGTTGTTCCGGTCAACCGCCAGCAGGTACTGGGTGAGATCGTTGGAGCCCACTGACAGAAAGTCGACCCGGTCCGCCAGCTCGCGAATCTGATACACCGCTGCGGGTATCTCCACCATCACACCCACCTTGGGCATGTGAATATCGTAGCCTTCTTCGCGAACCTCGTGATACACCCGGTAAATCAGGTGCAGGGATTCCTCGACTTCCGAGATGTTGCTGATCATCGGCAGCATGATCTGGAGATTATTCAGGCCCTCGCTGGCCTTGAGCATGGCCCGCACCTGAACAAGGAAAATTTCCGGGTGATCCAGGGTAACCCGAATGCCCCGCCAGCCCAGGAAGGGGTTTTCCTCCTGGATGGGGAAATAGGTCAGCGATTTGTCGCCCCCAATATCGAGCGTCCTCATCGTGACCGGGTTGGGCGCGAATGCCTCTAACTGTTCCCGATAGTACTCACGCTGCTCCTGCTCGGACGGGAACCGGTCCTTGATCATGAACGGCACTTCCGTTCGATATAGACCAATGCCCTCGGCACCGTGAGACAGGGAACGGACGACATCCGTCATCAGCCCGGTATTCACCAGAAGCGACACGCGATGATGGTCGGTGGTCTCGCAGGGCTTGTCCCGGAGCGCTTCGAGACCGCGAATGAGCTCGTCTTCCTCGTCGCATATCGCCTGGTAGAAGGCCCTCAGGTCATCCGAAGGAGACGCAAATATCTGCCCCTCGAAGCCATCGACCACCAACTCCTTGCCATCAAGCTGGTTGACCGGGATATCAACCAGACCCATAACCGTAGGCACGCCCATGGCGCGGGCCAGAATGGCGACGTGGGAGTTACTGGACCCCTTCACGGACACCAAACCGACAAGCTGCCCCTTCGGCACCTCTCCCAGCATCGCCGGGGTCAGTTCTTCACTGACCAGAACCGTGCGTTCGGGATACTCGAGGTGGCGCTGCTCGCCCTCCTGAAGGTGCGAGAGCAGACGGCGGCCAAGGTCACGCACGTCGACCGCACGCTCCTGCAGATAGTGGTCGTCCATCATCTCGAAATGGCGAACGTACTGCTGCACGACCTGCTTCAGCGCGCCCTGGGCCCAGACGCCTTGCCGAATCTGGTTGGCCACTTCCCCGGGCAGGGCCTCGTCGCCCAGCATTCTCAGATAGACATCGAACAGGGCCTGTTCCTCGGGGCGCAACTGCGAAGCCAGCCGCTTGGCAACCCGCTCGATGTCTTCGCGCACCGCCTTCACAGCCTCGCGGAAAAGCTCAAGTTCCTGTTCGATGTCCTCGGTGGGCTTTTCCGGCACCACATCAAGATCGGCAGCCGGGTAAACCACAACTCCCGCACCAATCGCCACGCCCGGAGCGCCTGGCACACCGCTAAAGCTGACGTCCCGGGCCTCTTCGCCGGTCAATGAAAGCCCGCTGATAGCCCCAGTTGCTTCACTGTGGGCAATAACCCCCGCCAGCTGCGCGGAGACCGTGACCAGAAACGCTTCCTCGCCCTCGTCGAAACAACGGGAGCTTTCTCGTTGCTGCACGACCAGGACGCCGAGCACCCGGCGGTGGTGAATAATGGGAACACCAAGGAATGACCGGAAGCGTTCTTCACCGGTTTCGGGGAAATAGCGATAACGGGGGTGGGACGGCGCATCTTCGAGGTTGATCGGCTCCTCTCGAGAACCGACGAGACCAACCAGGCCCTCGGAGTAGGCCAGGCTGACCTTGCCCACGGCCTCTCGGTAGAGGCCCTCGGTGGCCATCAGAATGTAGCGGTTGGTCGCCGGATCCAGAAGATAGACCGAACAGACCTCGGTTCCCATGGCCTTCTGCACACGCGAGACAATGACGTCCAGCGCCTCCTGCAAATCGCGGGCGCTGTTCACCTCTTGTACAAGACTTCGCAGTATGCTCAGCATGGAAAGGTCAATCCATCATTTCTGGTGTTCCTTGAAGCGCCGGGCCTGCTCGCTGCGCTGCCACTGTTCCATGTTATAGAACAGTCGCGGTGCGAGCTCTCTCAGCGCACGTCGATATACTTCCCGTTTAAACGAGACTACCTGGCCAAGTGGGTACCAGTAACTCACCCACTGCCAACCGTCAAACTCCGGCGAATCAGTACCATCGACGCACACCTGCGCGTCCGGCGACAGCATCCTCAGCAGGAACCATTTCTGTTTTTGGCCCACGCAAACCGGGTGGGAATTATGGCGCACCATCCTCCTGGGAAGCCGGTACCTGAGCCAGCCCCGGGTGCAGCTGATGATCTCCACATCGCTGGCGCCCAGACCGATTTCCTCGCCAAGCTCCCGAAACAATGCCTCTTCCGGTGATTCCTCGTGTTTGATACCACCTTGCGGAAACTGCCAGGAGTCCTGCCCAATTCGCCTCGCCCAGAGAACTTCGCCCCTGTGGTTGGCCAGAATGATTCCGACGTTGGGTCTGAAACCGTCTGAATCAATCACGGCACAGTCCTCTCAAAAGTCGGTAGACCGGTACAAAAATTAACCGGTCGGATTTGTCCAAGTTGCTCTCATTCTTGCAGAAACCCAAGGGTTCGGCAAACGAAGCCGCAATCATCAGCTCGTGATAGACTGACGCCTCCATGACAGGCCCAGTGATCACCGGAGGTAATAGCTTGACGCTCGCAATTTTTGACCTGGACAACACCCTTCTCGCTGGAGACAGCGATCACGCCTGGGGCGAATTCCTTGTTGAGGAAGGCATTGTGGATGCCGAGGAATACCGCAAGGCCAATGATCGGTTTTACCAGGAATATCTTGATGGCGAGCTGGATATTCTGCACTACCTGGGTTTCGCCCTTCAGCCGCTGGCCAATCACAACATGGACCAGCTTCTGGCCTGGCGGGAAACCTTCATGGCCAAAAAAGTCCGCCCCATGATGCAGCGCAAGGCGACCGAGCTTCTGGATCATCACCGAAACCAAGGACATACGCTGATGATTATTACCGCCACCAACCGCTTTGTAACGGAGCTGATCGCTGACGAGCTGGGCATTGAACACCTGATCGCCACGGAACCGGAGCTGGTCAACGGCCGCTACACCGGGGAAGTTGCCGGGGTACCCAGCTTTCAGGACGGTAAAGTGACGCGGCTGAATGACTGGCTGGCGGCCCATGACCGGGATCTGGGTGGAGCCTGGTTTTACAGCGACTCCCATAACGATGCGCCGCTACTGAAAGCCGTGGACAACCCTGTCGCCGTGGATCCGGACCCCACGCTGGAGGCCCTGGCCCGGGAGAACGGCTGGCAGATCATGTCGTTGCGGGACTGAGCGGCAGATTGAACAGCCGAGTGCTGCGTCTTCAGAAGAAGCTGGTCAGGGACCGCACAAAGCAGGATTTGATGTAGTCGGTCTCCGGAATCCCCGGGATAACCGGGTGATCGGGGGCCTGATGCCCCTGCTCCAGCAACTGCACGAAACGGTCGATCTTGCGGCCGCTGCTGCGAATGATGTCGGTCAGCTTGTCCTGGGACAGGTGCATGGAGCACGACGCCGAGACCAGAATTCCGTCGCGCTCCAGCAACCTGAGGCCTAACTGGTTGAGCCGCGCGTAGGCCTGCTCGCCCGCCTTCTGATCCCGGCGCCGGGGAATCAGTGCCGGCGGATCCAGCACAACAACGTCGTATTTCTCTTTTTCCTCACACAGCGCTTTCAAGGCCTCAAACGCATCCCCTTCCAGGGTCTCCACATTCTCCAGGCCGTTCAATCGGGCGTTGTGATGCACCGAGTCGATGGCGGCCGAGGAACTGTCCACACAGGTAACCTGGGATGCACCGGCACAGGCGGCCTGAATACCCCAACCACCGACGTAACTGAAGACATCCAGAACCCGCTTGCCAGGCGCATAGGCCTGCAGGCGCTGACGGTTCATCCGATGATCGTAAAACCAACCGGTTTTCTGACCGCCTTCCAGAGGCACCTCGAATCGCACCCCATTCTCTTCCACCTCAAGCAGGGAAATTTCCGCGCCGTGGACCTGCTCCACGTAGACATCGAGCCCCTCCACCTTGCGCATCTTGCCATCGTTTTTAAGGATAATGGCCTTGGGGTGCGCCAGACGCTGAACCGACCGCACAATGGTGTCTTTCAGCAACTCCATGCCGGCGGTGGAGATCTGCACGACGACCGTATCGTCGAAGCGATCAATCACCAGCCCGGAGAGCCCGTCACTGTCGCCGAAAACCCACCGATAAAATGGCTTGTCGAACAACCGATCCCGCAGCGCCAGCGCGGCCTCGAGACGCTGACTCAACCGCTTCGGCGTCATACCGTGACTGCTATCCCGACTGATCAACCGGCCACAGATCAGAGCATGGGGATTGACGAATACGGTTCCCAGTGACTTCTCATTGGAGGCTTTCAGCTCGGCCTGAGTGCCCGCTTCGAACCCGGCCAGCGGTGATCGACGGGTATCGACCTCATTGCTGTACACCCACAGGTGACCGGCCCGGAGCCTGCGCTCGGCGCCTTTTCGAAGATACAGAACCGGAAAATTCATAGCGACCACCTGAAGAAAACACATTTGGGGCGGGAATTATACATATCCCCGAAACAACAGCACGCCATGACCGGCACCGGCTGCCCTAGGGCCTTGAAGCAATTGCCCGGGATTATTCCTCGGCGGCCACATGCTCCGCGTAGGCCGCCGCATCCATCAGGCCTTCCAGCTCACCCTGGTCTACCAGCTTCACCTTGAACAGCCAGCCATCACCATACGGGTCTTCATTCACTTTTTCGGGTTCATCCTCAAGCGCCTCATTCACCGCAATAACTTCACCGGTTACCGGGCTGAATACGTCCGAAGCGGACTTGACCGATTCAGCCACACCCGCCTCCTCGCCGCCATTGACGGTGACACCCAGGTCAGGCACCCCAATGTAGACGACATCGCCCAGTTGCTCCTGCGCAAAGTCGGTGATGCCTACGGTGGCCGTGCCATCGTCGGAGACGCGCACCCACTGGTGAGTTTCAATGTATTTGAGATCTGCAGGTATGTCGCTCATGGTCGGATTCCCTGATTGGATTTTTTCGCGCAGTTTACCGCAAGAGCCTAGCGCCAGCTAACATCCCTTGCCATTGCCATGAACGATTTCAGGTAATCCACCTGCTGATCCCGCTCGCGGAGGCCCAGAAAGATCTGCTTTGCGATCCCCTGCTCGCCCAGTTGCACCGGCTTTATCGCCATTCGGGTTCCATACTCCGCCACCAGCCAGCGAGGCAGGGCTGCAACCCCCCTACCCGCGGCCACCATCTGCAACATGATATCGGTGGTTTCAATGGTCTTGTGGCGGGCAGGGCTGGCATGGGCAGGCGAGAGAAATCGGGTGTAGACATCAAGCCGCTCGATTTCCACCGGGTAGGTGATCAGCGTTTCCCGGGCCAGATCAGCCGGCTCCACCCATCGCGCGCCCGCCAAAGGGTGGTTGTCCGCCACGACGAGCACTTGCTCGTAATCGAACACCGGCTCGAAGACCAGGCCCGGACGATGCAGAGGGTCCGGAGTCACAAGCATGTCGATATCGTATCCGAACAGGGCCCCGATCCCGCCGAACTGGAATTTCTGCTTCACGTCCACGTCGACACCCGGCCACTGGTCCAGATACGGACCAACCACCTTGAGCAGCCATTGATAACAGGGGTGACATTCCATGCCGATTCTCAGGCTCCCGCGCAACCCTTTGGCAAACTGACCAATCAGCGTCTCGGCGTGCTCGAATTGCGGCAGGATCCGCCCCGCCAATGAAAGCAGGTATTCACCAGACTGTGTCAAACGCAGCTGACGCCCTTCCCGAATCCACACTGCCGCCCCCAACTGCTGCTCCAGCTTTCGTATTGAATGGCTGAGTGCCGACTGGGTGAGGTTCAGGGTTTCGGCAGCTGCGGTTAAAGACCCTCGCTGAGCAACGGCCCTGAGAATTTCCAGATGGTTTCGCTCAATCATGGTCGGCGCGATTCCTGCTTGTGAATTTTATTCATGGATTATTGAAATAATACCATTATTTTTCATATCAAAAGCCGTCTAGCCTAGTACGCCTCAAGTCACCAAACGCAATCACAACAAGGAGTACCACCGGCTATGGTTACTACGCACAACCTTGGTTTTCCCCGAATCGGAGCGCGGCGCGAACTCAAGCACGCCCTGGAATCCTTTTGGCAAGGCAGCCTCACGGAAGAGCAACTGCAGATGGAAGGCGAGGCCCTTCGCCACAAAAACTGGGTGACACAGGCCGGAGTGGATCTGGTCCCGATCGGCGACTTCTCATTTTACGATCAGGTTCTCGACATGAGCGTCACCCTCGGCCACCTTCCAGCCCGGGCCCACCGCGAAGAAGGCAGCGATCTGGATCGGTATTTCCGGGTCGCTCGTGGACGATCAGCCAATGATCACGAGGATTGCGCAATCCATGCCGGTGAAATGACCAAGTGGTTCAACACCAATTATCACTATATCGTCCCGGAATTTCAGGCGGATACCGAATTCTCACTGAATCCCCAGCGCCTCTTGGATCAGATTCACGAAGCCAGAAACCAGGGATTGGTGCCGAAGCCAGTGATTATCGGTCCGGTAACCTATCTCTGGCTGGGAAAAAGCAAAGACGACACCGACAAGCTGAACTTGCTGCACCGACTGCTGCCCATCTACGCCGAGCTGCTGGACCGGCTTGCGGCCGAAGGCGTGGAGTGGGTACAGATTGACGAGCCGGTATTGGTTACTGACCTGGATGCGGACTGGCGCCACGCGTTTAACGTCGCCTACCACTCACTCAAAACCACCAATGCCAAACTGTTAGTGACCACTTACTTCGGCGACTTGCGAGAAAACCTGCAGTTAGCCTGTGAGCTGCCCGTGGAGGGCCTACACCTGGATGCCATCAGTGCGCCCGAAGAAGTCGCCCGGGTCGTGGATTGGTTATCACCGCATAAAATACTCTCGCTGGGCATCATCGACGGCCGCAACATCTGGCGAACCGATTTGGGCAACACACTCGATTGGCTTGAGCCCGTGCACGAACGACTGGGTGATCGACTCTGGCTTGCCCCGTCCTGCTCACTGTTGCACGTTCCCGTTGATGTCAGCAGTGAACACAAGCTGGAGGCCGACATCAAGAGCTGGCTTGCCTTCGCGGTCCAGAAGCTGGATGAACTGAAGATTCTCGCCCGGGCCCTCAATCAGGGCCGCGCATCTGTGCATGCACCATTGACCGATAACGCCAGTGTAATCCAGGCCCGACGGGACTCCGATCGAGTCCATACACCTGCAGTGCGGGAGGCCATAACAAACCTCAAAAATCACTCAGGTTCCCGCGGAACGAGCTTCAGTGAGCGGATCCAGGCGCAACGCGGGCACATTCCTCTCCCCGACTATCCGACAACGACCATCGGCTCCTTCCCGCAGACTCCGGACATTCGTCAGGCCCGCCAGCAGTTCCGCAAGGGAGAACTCACGGAAGCGGCCTACATAGACCGTATCCGGGAGGAGATTGCCGACTGCGTGCAACGGCAGGAGGAACTGGGCCTTGATGTGCTCGTTCATGGAGAAGCCGAACGCAACGACATGGTGGAATATTTCGGTGAACAGCTGGACGGCTATGCCTTCAGCCAGTTTGGCTGGGTTCAGTCCTACGGTTCCCGGTGCGTGAAGCCGCCCATCCTGTTCGGCGACATTTCCCGCCCCACGGCCATGACCGTCAACTGGATCTGTTTTGCCCAGTCGCTCACCGACAAACCGCTCAAGGGCATGCTGACCGGGCCGGTGACCATGCTGAACTGGTCCTTTGTCCGCAATGATCAACCCCGGAAAGACACGGCCCTGCAGCTGGCCCTTGCGATTCGGGAAGAGGTTCTCGACCTGGAAAAGGCCGGCGTGAAAATCATTCAGATGGATGAAGCGGCACTGCGGGAGGGGCTTCCTCTTCGACTGGCGGACCGCGCCGGCTATCTGGACTGGGCCGTTCATGCGTTCAGAATCGCCGCCAACGACGTCAGGGACGAAACGCAGATTCACACCCACATGTGTTACTCGGAGTTCAATGACATCATTGAAGCCATCGCCAGGATGGACGCAGACGTGATTACCATCGAGACGTCACGGTCCGATATGGAGCTGCTGGATGCCTTCAGGGGGTTCGAGTACCCCAACGACATAGGCCCCGGCGTATACGACATTCACTCACCCAACCTCCCTGACAAACAGGACATGATCGGCCTGATGAAAAAAGCGGCCGACCGGATTCCATCAGATCGGCTTTGGGTCAACCCGGACTGTGGATTGAAAACACGGAAATGGGAAGAAGTGATCCCGGCATTGAGGACGATGGTTCAGGCGGCCAGGGAACTTCGTCAATCGGTTCAGTAACCGGAGCTATTCTGGTCCAGGGTAAATTCAAAATCTTCGGCCCGGCGAACTTCTGTCTTGAAGTCGCCGGATGCCATCAGCTCGAGCCAGCGATAACCTGGCGCCGCGGGTTCAACAGAAAACTTGCTGGAGCCCGACGTGAACTGGATACAGGTTGACGGCGTTGCGAGCAGACGTACACCCTGTCTGTCCAGGGCATGCTCCTGATGAATGTGCCCCCACAGCACCAGTTGCACCTGTGGGTGCCGGTCCAGGACCTTCCAGAACGCTTCCCGGTTACGCAGACCGATCTGCTCCATCCAGTCCGAGCCAATATCCACGGGATGATGATGCAGCGTGACGAGGGCTGGAAGATCCGGGTGCTCGGCCAGGGTCGACTCAAGGAAGTCGAGTTCGGACTCGGCCAACTCACCGTATACTTTTCCCGGCACGGAAGAGTCGAGGAGGATGCATTGCCAGCCGCCCTCAACGATGCTCCGGCGGTCAGCCTGATAGTCAGCGGCCACGGACTTGAGCGTCTCAGCACTGTCGTGGTTACCCGCCAGCCACGCAGAATCGCAAGCGAACGCCTGTAAACTTTCCCCGAAAACCCGGTAAGCCTCTTCAGAGCCATCCTGGGCCAGATCGCCAGTGGCCAGAATGAAATCCGGCTGACCATGAACCTTCAGAACCTCATCAATCACCGCGGCCAGACTCTCCCGGGTATTAACGCCCAGCAGTTCGCCGTTGGCATCCGCCATCAGATGGGGGTCGGTCAGTTGCAGTACCCGGAAGGGCCGGGATTCATCCTTTGTGGTCATGGCGCTCTTGGTCAAATCAGTGCTCATCACTTGAACGTGGCACAAGTGTACGACGACAGCTTCCGGTTTTATCACCTTTGAATGCAACGGGAGTCACATTCTGACCAGGCTCCGGCGACATATTGCAATTTTTGACAACTATGACACACGGACCGGCTCGCGCCAGCCCACTTTAGTACAGTATTCCATCCTGGCGCGATGCCGGTCAGTCCACGCCCTCACCCGCCGACCAGGCAGCGTGCTCCATCGGCAGGTGACCGAAGCGCAGGCAGTAATCAAGCCAGTCCGCCAGGAACCCATTGACCTGAATTTTCTCGTCCGGGTGGTGCATAAACCGATTGGGGTAATCATTCACCGGGGCAATCTGACGATCCCGGTAGCAGCTGATGACCTCGGCCATGGCCGCATCGTGATACACACGCACGGTCATCTGCGGGTTATTCAGCCAACGGCCCGCATTGTGGACCTGCTCGAGCAATAGGGTTTCGGTGAATCTTGCGGTTTGCAGCACCTTGATCTGAACCCGACCCAGATACAGGTTCTCCCGGTGCAACTCGAACTCACACACAGGCTTGCCGCCCGCCTCCAACTGGCGGAGCCGGCTCAACCGCTGGTAATTGCCATCGCACAAGGCGCCGAGCTGCCTGAGGTCAGGCACATAGCGCTTTGGCTTCATGCTCCACTCTGTCATGGATTCGCCTCGTTACGGAGTCTTGAACGATTCAGTTCAAGCCACTGAAGAGCAATAATAGCGGCTGCATTGTTGACTCGGCCATCGCGGATCATCGCAATTGCCTCTTCCGCACTGAAGACGTGGGCCCTTATGTCTTCGTGTTCGTGCTCGACGCCAAACAGACCGCCGGCCCCCTCCGTGCTGATCTGGCCACAGAACAGATGAACCAGTTCCGTGGTCCCGCCCGGGGAAACCAGGTAATCGCATATACGGTGCAGATGGCTGAACGACAGCCCCGCTTCTTCCTGGCCTTCACGTTGCGCCACATCTTCCGGAGATTCGCCGTGTTCGTTCATGCCCGCCACTAACTCCAGGAGCCAGGGTGACTGGTCTCGACCCAGAACGCCGAGCCGGAACTGCTCCAGCAAGACCACTTCGTCACGAACCGGATCGTAGGGCAGCACACACGTGGCATCGCCACGGACAAACAACTCGCGGGTGAATACCGGCATTTCCCGCCCATCGAAACGCGGGTGCGTCAACCAGAGCTTGTCCATGCGGAAGAAGCCCTGGAAGACGGTTTCTCGTTTTTCAACTTTCACATCGCTGGCTGTGAACTGGAACGGCTTGGTCATTTTTCACCCTGTTTCGGCAACGACTTTGAACGATAGCCGGTGGCCGGTGGCCATTGCAAGCTTCGTTCGGTGTCACAGCCACAGGGCTAAAAAAGACGCTACCGGTCCAGACGCGGGCATTGCCGTCTAGCGCCTGAGCTCGGCCATGCCTGGCTCGCGGGCAGACAACCTAAACCTTGTCGTAAAGCTTGCTGCCCGATTCAACGAACTCCCGGGACTTTTCCTGCATCCCGGCATCCACGGCAGCCACCTCATCAAGGCCATGTTCCCGGGCATAATCCCGGACCTCCTGGGAAATCTGCATGGAGCAGAATTTCGGCCCGCACATGGAGCAGAAGTGGGCAACCTTGGCCGATTCCTTCGGCAAGGTTTCATCGTGGTAGGAACGCGCGGTATCCGGGTCGAGTCCCAGGTTGAACTGATCCTCCCAACGGAACTCGAAACGGGCCTTGGAGAGTGCATTGTCCCGAATCTGGGCACCGGGGTGACCCTTGGCGAGGTCGGCGGCGTGCGCTGCAATCTTGTAGGTTATGATGCCGGTCTTCACGTCGTCCTTATTCGGCAGCCCCAGGTGCTCTTTGGGAGTGACGTAGCACAGCATGGCGCAGCCATACCAGCCGATCATCGCGGCACCGATGCCGGACGTGATGTGATCATAGCCTGGTGCGATGTCAGTGATCAGGGGCCCAAGCGTGTAGAAAGGCGCTTCGTCGCAGCATTCAAGCTGCTTGTCCATGTTCTCCTTCACCAGGTGCATGGGCACATGCCCCGGGCCTTCGATCATGACCTGAACATCGTGCTTCCAGGCAATTTTGGTAAGCTCGCCCAGGGTTTCCAGCTCGCCGAACTGCGCCGCATCGTTGGCGTCGGCAATCGATCCGGGGCGCAGCCCATCGCCCAGACTGAAGGAAACGTCGTAGGCCTTCATGATTTCGCAAATGTCTTCGAAATGCTCGTAAAGGAAGCTTTCCTTATGGTGGGCGAGGCACCATTTGGCCATGATAGAACCACCACGCGAGACAATCCCCGTGGTCCTGTTTGCGGTCAGCGGTACGTGATGCAGCCGAACACCCGCGTGGATGGTGAAATAATCCACACCCTGCTCTGCCTGTTCAATCAGCGTGTCCCGGAAAACCTCCCAGGTCAGGTCTTCGGCGACACCACCCACTTTCTCCAGGGCCTGGTAGATCGGGACGGTACCGATAGGAACCGGAGAGTTCCGGATAATCCACTCCCGGGTTTCATGGATATTCTTGCCGGTAGACAGATCCATGATGGTGTCAGCCCCCCAGCGAATGCCCCAGGTCAACTTCTCCACTTCTTCCTCAATGGACGAACTGACCGCCGAATTTCCGATGTTGCCGTTGATCTTGACCAGAAAATTGCGGCCGATGATCATCGGTTCGGATTCCGGGTGATTGATGTTGGCGGGTATAATGGCGCGGCCCCGTGCCACTTCCTCGCGCACAAATTCGGGCGTGATCTCCTCTGGGAGATTCGCTCCGAACGACTGGCCCGGGTGCTGGTCCTTCAACAATCCCTTTTCCCGAGCCTCCTGCAGTTTGAGATTTTCCCGGATGGCGATGTACTCCATTTCCGGAGTGATCAGGCCCTTCCGGGCGTAATGCATCTGACTGACATTGTTGCCGGCTTTCGCCCGCAGGGGCTTGCGATCTTCGTTAAAGCGGAGCGGATCGAGCTGGGGGTCTTTCATCCGGCGACGGGTGAACTCGGAGGTGTATCCCGGCAGGGTTTCAACGTCGTTGCGCTCGGCAATCCAACGGGCACGGACCGGCGCGAGCCCTCTCCGCAGATCAATCGTGGCGTCAGGATCGGTGTAAGGACCAGAGGTGTCGTAAACCATCACCGGGGCATTCAATTCTCCCCCCATTTCGGTGGGCGTATCACCCAGTGTGATTTCACGCATCGGCACACGAAGATCGGGGCGGCTGCCCTGCACGTATACCTTCCGTGAATTTGGCAATGGTTTGATTGCGGCGGAATCTACCTGCGCGGAATCGCTGAGGTAGGAAGGTAACTCTGTCATCATTCGCTCCCGGGACTTGGGTGGACATCGGGTCGCGTATGACGGAGCTGGAGACCGGAACCGCTCATTCAGACGAAAGAGCACTCTTGCCCAACAGCTTTGTGGTCTTAAATTCCTACGCCGGTATTATCCGGATCAGGTCGCGGGTTCTGCGTTGCAATCTCAGCCGGCTGCCCTTATTCAGTTCAGGCAGACCAGCACCCCGTCAAGACGCGAATCTTTTTGTGTGGCACCCGAAATAGGTGCCGTTTGCAAGTGTAGAGCTGTGACTGATTATTGTCCATAATGGCCGACCAAAGCGCTACCGACTGCATGTTGCATGCGCAGCTTCTGTGGTTCGCCAGCCCCAACGGTTTATCCGGGCGGAACGCATACGTGCACAGGAATTCAGGAGAAATGATGAAGAAACGACTGCTTTCCGGATTTATTGGCCTCTTGGTGGCACAGCCCACCCTCGCCATGGACCTGGTAGAGACCTATGAGAAAGCGCTTTCCTATGACTCGGGTATAGCAGCCGCACAGGCGAGCTTCGAAGCCCAGCAGTCCGCCAGCGAAGTGACCCGCAGTGTGCTGCTGCCCCAGATCGGCGCCTTCGGAGACGCAAATTACATCGATATCGATGGGCCGAACCAGGATAACAGCTATCGCGAACTCGGTTACGGCGTTCAACTGAGTCAACCCCTGTTTCAGGCCGATGCCTGGTTCCGCTACGACGCCAGCCAGTTCCAGACCGACTCCGCCCGCGCCCAGTACAATCTCGCCCAACAGCAATTGATCCTGGACGTTGCAACGGCCTACTTCAATGTCCTACGAGCCCGGGACACGGTGACCACCACCCTCGCAGCCGAAGCCGCTATCCAGCGGCAATACGAGCAGGCACAGGAGCGCTTTGATGTTGGCCTGATCGCCATCACCGAGGTCTATGAGGCGCGTGCCAGCTACGATGACACCCGGAGCCGCCGCATTGTCGCGGAGAACGAACTGAACATTGCACGGGAACAGGTCGCCCGACTGACCGGGGAATACGCCGAGGATCTTGAGAACCTGCGCCAGAATTTTCCGCTCAGCCGGCCTGAGCCGATGGACCCCTCGGCCTGGGAGACCAGTGCACTGGAGCGGAACTGGTCAATTCAATCCGCCCGTTACGACCTGAATGTCAGTGAAGCCAACCTGAAGGCGGCCAAGGCTGGTCATTATCCGACGCTTGACCTGAACGCCTCGTACGGCAACACCAATACCGATGGCCTGGAAAACGGTTCCTCTTCACCGTTCCAGCAGCAGCGTGATGGCACCACTACCCAGGGCGTGGTTGGCCTGACCCTCAATGTGCCGCTGTACACGGGGGGCGGCACCCAGGCCGGCGTTCGCCAGCAGCGGTCGTTGCTGACTGTTGCCCAGGAGTCACTGAACACGGTTCGCCGGGACGTACGCGTCACTACCCGAAGCCTGTTCCTGACGGTGAACAACAACATCGAGACGTCATCCGCACTGGAGCAGACGATCGTTTCCCGCCGGAGTGCTCTCGATGCCACCCGGGCTGGCTACGAAGTGGGTACCCGTAACATCGTGGAGGTTCTGGACGCCGAGCGCGCCTACTACGTCGCGCTGCGGGACTACGCCAATTCGCGCTACGACTACGTCGTCAACACATTGCGGTTGAAGCAGGCGGCGGGAACACTCAGCCCGCAGGATCTGATCGTGTTGAATAATTGGCTGAGCGAGGACGCACCGGGTATTGAAGCCCTGGCGAACGAGGACAAGGTTCTGGAAGATCCGACTCAGTAAGCACCGAAGGCGGGCGCCGGATGTCGCCCGCCTCAGACCCTCTCAAAGATCCCGTCGACCACCTTCCCCAACGCTCCGCGATTCTTCTCGACCACAGCCAGGGCCCGGTTGCCAATTGCCTTCCGTTCCTCGGCATCGTCAATGAGGGCGACAATGTGGGCGGCCAATTCGTCGGCGTTTGCCACCAGCTTGACGCCAGAATCGTCCAACAACCGGTCATAGATGGTTTCAAAGTTAAATACATGGGGGCCAGAGAACACCGGGATGCCCCAGGCTGCGGGCTCCAGCGGATTATGGCCGCCACGCTCGATCAGCGACCCACCCACAAAGGCCATGTCGCTGGCACCGTAGAGCATCATGAGTTCGCCCATGGTGTCCCCCAGGTAGACCTGCGCGCTGCCCGGCTGCGCCACCTCCGATCTTCTCGCACTCTCGAAGCCGGCTTTCTCGATCTGGTCAGCGACCGACTCAAATCGTTCAGGGTGGCGCGGCACAATAATCAGGAGCGTGTCCGGATGGGCGACCAGTACCTTTCGATGAGCCTCCAGCAGTTGCACGTCTTCGCCCTCGTGCGTGCTCCCTGCAATCCAGACGATACGGCCTGTCAGGCTCTGCCGGAGCGCCAGGGATGCCTGGCGCACGCTCTCAGGAATGTCCACATCGAACTTTACGCTGCCGGTCACCGCCACTTTCGACGGGGTGACGCCAATCCGACAGAAGCGTTCGGCGTCTTTCTCCGCCTGAGCCGCCACCCAACTGATGCTTCTCATGACGGGCAACGCCAGGCTCCGGATGCGCTCGTAGCCCCGGGCAGAGCGCTCCGAAAGGCGGGCGTTGATCAGGAAAATGGGTACCTTGAGCGCCCAGCATTGCCGGATCATGTTGGGCCAGATTTCGGTTTCCATGATGACCAGGATGCGGGGCCGAGCACGCTTCAGAAAGCGTCGAATGGCCCCCGGGGTATCGTAAGGCGCGTAGGCATACCGCACCTGATTGCCAAACATCTTTTGTGCCTGGGCCAGCCCCGTGTCGGTCATAGCGGTCATCAGAATGGTGATATCCGGGTCCCGTGCCAGCAATCGCCGGACCATGGGGCCCGCGGCGATGGTTTCGCCGACAGACACCGCATGCACCCAGACGACCGTGCCCTCCGCACGCGGCACGATTCCCAGCCGCTGGTACCAATTCCGGCGCAGGTCCGGAGCTTTACGGCCATGCCACCACAGGCGCACCAGAATAAAGGGCAGAAGTAGCCGTATCAGCTGGGAATAGATAAATTGCAGCACAGAGGACTCCCGGTAAAACAGTACGGTATCATAGCCGAAAACCTATTGATTTACTTCTGGTTGATGCGGTTGACTGGCGCTTGGCAGCAACCAGAATTGCGAACAGGCAGGGACGTTCTTCCAGTGAAAAAGAAATACCGAAAGCTTCCAAGGAATACCGATTACAGTGCCTACCGTCACCCCCGTTGGTGGCCAACCTGGATCGGGGTGGCGCTGATGTGGACCGTGGCGCAGCTGCCCATTCGCCTTCAATGGTGGCTGGGAAAAGTTGTAGGACTGCTGGCGTGGCATCTGGCCCGGAGCCGCAGGCACATCACCGAGGTCAACATTCGCCTCTGTTTTCCCGAACTTACATCTGCCCAGCAATCGGCATTGGCTCGCAAGTCCTTCATCGCCAATGGCATCGGACTGATAGAACTGGGGCTCGCCTGGTTCCGCAACCCTGCCGGGTTGACCGACATCACCACGGTTCACGGACTCGACCATTTTCAACAGGCCCTGGATCACGGTAAGGGTGTCCTTTTGCTAGGCGGCCACTACAGCACTCTCGACCTGGGTGGAAGCCTGGTCACGGAGTACATTGCTGCGGACGTCATGCAGCGTGATCACAACAACCCTCTGATGAACGCCGTCATGACCCGGGCCCGGGAGCGTCGCTACGGCACCGTGCTCGGTGCCAGGGATCTGAGGGGGCTTTTTCGCAGCCTGAAGAAGAACCGTGCGGTCTGGTACGCCACGGATCAGGACTACGGCCGCAAGGACATCGTCTTTGCCCCGTTCTTCAACATTCCCGCGGGCACCATCACCGCGACCTCGCGGATTGCGGAGCGCAGTGGCTGCAAGGTGGTGCCGTTCAGTCATGTTCGCCGGGAGGATCGCCCCGGCTATGACATATACTTTCACCCCGCCCTGGAAAACTTCCCGAGCGGCGATGATTTACAGGACGCAACCCTGATCAACAAAACCATTGAACAGGAGATCCGTCGGGCGCCAGACCAGTATTTGTGGATGCATCGACGGTTCAAGACCCGACCGGATCCCGAGGATCCGGGATTCTACGGGCGTCAATGATCCGCCAAATGACGGGGGCCGGCAGACGATGACCGGAAGCTATGTCGAAACCAAATGAGCAACACGATCCGGCGCCGGTGGTGTGGCTTCTGACCGACAACAAGCCGGGACACCGCAATCAGCTTAAGGGTCTGGGGAACCGGCTGCGGGTGATCGCAGGTGCAAGCCTGTACTGGGTGGATGCCGACGAGGTCAAGGTGCCGCTCTGGCGAGCTCTGCTGGCCATGGCCCCGAATTTGGGCCAAACCTTGCCGAGGCCCGATCTGATCGTTGCGGCGGGGACAGGCACCCATCGCCTGCTTCTGTCTCTGCGCCGTCTCCGGAAGGTGAAGACGCTCATACTCATGCGGCCGGGATTCCCGCTGGGCTGGGTGAACGCGGCCATTATTCCGGCCCACGACAACGTTGCCGCCTCGTCCCGCGTTTTACTCACCGACGGCGTGATCAACACCGTCACTCCGCTTGCCCGGGTCACCGACAAGCCCGAGGCTCTGATGCTGATCGGGGGGCCTTCCCCTCATTTTGATTGGGACAGCGATGTCCTGCTGGGCCAGGTCAATCACCTGATCGGGCAGTACCCAACCTGGCGTTGGACCATCAGCGGATCGCGACGAACTCCGGCTGAGTTATTGGGCAGGCTGCAGGAACTGGCCGGCCCGAAGATTACGGTTGTCGACCCCGCTGAAACCCATCAGGACTGGCTGAATCATCAACTCGCTGCCTCACGGGCCATATGGGTAACCCCGGACAGCATGTCCATGGTGTGCGAAGCGGTCACCTCCGGCGTTCCCACCGGACTCTTCCAGTTTACGCCCCGCGCCGGGAGCCGGGTCGCCGATGGTGTCAACCGACTGGTGGAGAACGGACGGGTCGCGCGGTGGAGCGACCATGCCACCGTCATGGGAGGAGAGACCATGCACCATGATGCGTTATGGGAGGCGGACCGCGCCGCGCGTTGGGTCATCGCACGAAATCTGCTTCCGGTTCCGAAAAAAGCGAAGACCGGCAAGGGGAGGAAGGGCGCTTGAGAATTCTCCAGGCTCTGCCTGCGCTCTACAGCGGGGGCGTCGAACGGGGCACCGTGGAATTTGCCTCGGATCTGGTAAAGCGGGGGCACGAGTCCTTCGTGGTGTCCAAGGGCGGCCCAATGGCCGAACAACTTCGGGGACAGGGTTCGACCCACATTTTCATGCCCATCCACCGAAAGTCTCCCCGCTCGTTTGGCCAGATTCTGCCAATGCGACGACTGCTACAGGAGCTGCAGCCGGATATTGTTCACGTTCGTTCGCGGATGCCGGCGTGGATTATTCACCTTGCTCTGCGAAGCCTGCCGCCCGAGCAACGTCCCGCTGTCGTTTCGACGTTCCACGGCATGTACTCCGTCAATCCATACAGTGCCATTATGACCCGGGCTGACCACCTGATTGCCGTGTCCCGGTGCGTTCGGGAATACGTTCTGGACCATTACCCGGTGCCTGAGGATCGCTTGACGGTGGTGCAACGAGGGGTGGACCTGAACGCCTTTCGGCAGCGTGAGCTCAGCCCCCAATGGTTGCAGAGATGGTTTCGGCAGTATCCGCAACTGGCTGGTAAGAAGATCATCATGATGCCCGGTCGGATCTCGCGCTGGAAAGGGCAGATGGACTTTCTGTCAATGATGGCAAAGCTGACCCAGCAACGTCCGGACTGCCATGGCATCATTGTGGGCGGCACTGAACCCGGTAAAGAGCGATTTCTCGAACAACTGGAGAGGGAACGCAACAGGCTGGGACTGACCAGCGCGGTCAGCTTTCTTGGTCAGCGCAATGACATGACCACGCTGTACCTTCTGGCCGATGTTGTTTGCCACATGAGCACCAAACCGGAGCCGTTTGGTCGCACCGTTACTGAAGCGCTTGCCTCCGGCACACCGGTGGCCGGCTACAACCGAGGGGGCGCCGCAGAAACACTCCAGGCCTGCTTTCAGGCGGGCCTGGTCACTCCCGATGACACCGCCGAGTTCGCGGAGACAGTGCTTCAATTACTGGAAACGGGCAAATCCGCCATCGAGATCCCCTACCGGTTTCGGCTCGAGGCTCAGACCGAGTCGACCCTGCAGATCTATGAGCAGGTGCTTGAACGGCGCGACCACCAACAATGACCCAACCACAATCGTTGACCATTGCCCTGCTCTTTTCGACACCCGGCACTGCCTGGGGAGGCATGGAAAGGCACACGGCCGATCTGGCCCAGGCGCTGGCTCACCGCGGACACCAGGTCCATGTCATTGGACACGAAAGCTACCGACGCCACTTTTCCACTCCCGTACACTTCCACGCTGCGCCAGTGCAGCTTGGGCGACGCAACCCCCTGCTTCATTTTTTCCTGAAGCGCCAAGTCCATAGGATTGCGCCGGACATTCTCCATGCCCAGGGCAACAAGTCCGCCCAGTTAATCCGGCACATCCACCCGAAGCGCAGATGTGCCCGAGTGGGCACGATTCATGGCAGCAAGTCCAGCCACAGGGCGTTTCAGAATCTGGACAGCGTTATTGCGGTCAGCCCGCACATTTTTGACAACCTGGATCACCCGCACAAGCAATTGATCTTTAACGGGATCGCGCCAACAGCCGAAAGCGCCCGAAAGGGCGATGAGGCGCGAATCCTGCCAGAGGGCGTCATGAACGTCGTCGCCGTCGGACGCCTTGAACCGGTCAAGGGATTTGAGACCCTGATTCGGGCTTGGGCAAAGCTGGCTGGAGACGACACGAACGCCCACCTCAGCGTATTTGGCGAAGGAACCCTGAAGTCCGGGCTCCAGGAGTTGGTTACCAGCCTCGGGCTCGAAGCCCGGGTGACCCTGGCCGGGTATCGGGCTGATCTGGCGCCGGTGTACCGGCAGGCAGACCTGATGGTGATCAGCTCCCAACGGGAGGGGTTTCCGTACGTATTGATTGAAAGCCTGCTGGCTGGCTGCCCGATCATCTCGACGCCGGTGAGCGGCCCCGCCTACCTGCTTCCTGCGCAGGCGGTAAGCCCGGACTGGGAGCCGGAAAACCTCGCCTACCGGCTCCGCGATGCGTTATCCAACCTGGCGGCATTGAGAGAAGCCGAAAGCGCCGCCATGACCTTTGCGAGAGAAAAACTCACGCTTGAGTGTATGACGAGTGAAACGGAACGGCTGTATCGGGAGGCCCTGTCAGCCAGCAATGCCGACAACACCTGAAGGTTCGCGTACAGGCCTAGGTTTTCCGTTCAAGCCGCTCCAGAAGCTGCAACTCTTTTGCCTTGGCCAGGCGCATGAAGTTGCGGTTGGCGGCCGTGATCGAGACGCTCAACCCGAACCAGCCGTTCAGGATCTGCCTGTGCAGCAGGTAGTATTTGAGGAACTTCAGCGGGAACTCCACGAACAGTCTTGCCCCGGATATCCTGCGCCCTCTGGCGGCCATGAAACGCGCCTGTTCCGTCGACAGCTGACAGTATTTTCGTTCCATCTGTTCCAGCGAGATCAACGTGCGGTGCAGCACATCGCCCTTCAGGTCGAGCACACGGCCGGCCCGCACCCGGGGACGATCGTCATTGCTGTCTTTCTCCGGTTCGATCGCGGCACGTTTTCGATGGTATAGCCGAAGGATTTTCTTGGTTTTGTCGTGCCGGAACGGATGCCCCGGGAGCGGCTGGGACAGCACCCATCGCATCCTGAACCCTGCCACATCCCCGGCGATGGGTCTGGAAAAGCAATCCTTGATATTGGCAACCAGCTCGTCCGAGAGCACCTCGTCCGCGTCCAGGTCCAGCACCCAGTCATGACGGCACAGACTGGCCGCGTAGGCTTTCTGGCAGGCAAACCCTTCCCAATCGCGGTGTACGAATCGGGCGCCCGCCTCCACTGCAATCTCCTTGGTTTTGTCGGTACTCCCGGAGTCGACCACAATGACCTCATCCACCCAGCCGATCACCTTCGGCAGTGACTCAGGCAGCCTGGCCTCTTCATCCTGCGTGATGAAATAAACGGAAAGTGGCAGCTTCATTGTCGCTCCTGATCGCAAAGTGCGGGATTTCGGTTTGTAGCGGGACAATATTATGATACCCATGTGGTAAGATGGCGCGCTTAAAAAGGAACTTTTTCATGGCGTTCTCACACTCAAGTTCGGAGTAAATTCATGATTCATCCTGTCATCATGGCCGGCGGCACCGGTTCCCGGCTCTGGCCTTTGTCACGACAATTGAATCCCAAGCAGTTCCTGAAACTGACGGACAGTCCGTTGTCCATGCTGCAATCCACGGTTGCCCGACTTGAGGGCATGAATGCTGAAAAACCGCTGCTGATCTGTAATGAAGAGCACAGGTTCCTGGCGGCGGAGCAAATGCGGCAATCCGGCCAGGAAGACGTGCAGATTATCCTGGAACCCTGCGGGCGCAACACGGCTCCAGCCATTGCCCTGGCTGCCATCCAACTGTGCGAGCGTGCGAGTGACGACAACCCTCTGATGCTGGTTCTCGCCGCCGACCACCTGATTCAGGACACGGATGCTTTCCAGCAAGGTGTAGCGAAAGCCATTCCCCTGGCGGAGCAGGGAAAGCTGGTCACCTTCGGTATTGTGCCGAGTCATCCGGAAACCGGCTATGGCTACATTCATCGGGGAACCGAACTGTCGGATGACTGTTACACGGTGGACAAGTTTGTCGAAAAACCGGACGAAGACACCGCCGCCGCCTACCTGGCCTCAGGCGAGTACCTCTGGAATAGCGGCATGTTCCTGTTTTCTGCCAGGGACTACCTCAAAGAACTGGAAACCCATCGTCCCGACATCCTCTCGGCATGCAGGGCGGCGATTGCGGACGCGAGCGAGGACCTGCACTTTACCCGGGTCAATCCCCAACTGTTTGCGGACTGCCCCTCCGAATCGGTGGATTACGCTGTCATGGAAAAAACCAGCAAGGCTGCCGTTGTTGCCCTGGATGCCGGCTGGAGTGACATTGGTTCCTGGTCGGCGCTCTGGGACGTCAGCTCGAAGGACGAAGCGGGCAACAGCCTGACCGGCGATGTCATCGCCCGGGATACCGCCAACACGCTGGTTCGCGCCGACAGCCGGCTCGTGGCTACGGTCGGCGTGGACAACCTGGTCATCATCGAGACCAAGGACGCGCTCCTTGTCGCGCACAAAGACAAGGTGCAGGACGTAAAATCCGTGGTCGAACAGATTCGCAACGACGGTCGCCACGAACACATGAATCATCGGGAAGTGTACCGGCCCTGGGGCGTATACGACTCTATCGATAATGGCGCCCGTTATCAGGTCAAACGAATCACCGTGAAGCCAGGCGCCAAGCTCTCGGTTCAGATGCACCACCATCGCGCTGAGCACTGGATCGTGGTAAGCGGCACGGCGCGAGTGACCAATGGCGAGAAAACCTATCTGGTCACGGAAAACCAGTCTACCTACATCCCGGTCGGGCAGGTTCATTCACTGGAGAATCCCGGTGTGATTGACCTTGAGTTGATTGAAGTGCAGTCGGGCTCTTACCTCGGCGAAGACGACATTGTCAGGTACGAGGACCGGTACGGGCGCAAATGAGTAAACTCAAGTATTTGGTGATCGCCGGCCTGCTGAGAATCGCGGGCGGCTTGTCATTGGCAAGCGCCCAGAGAATCGGAAAGTGGCTCGGCCTGTTGATCTGGAAGCTGCCAACCAAGTCGCGACAGGTGACCGACACCAACCTGTCCATCTGCCTGCCAGACCTTTCCGACACGGAACGCCAGACCATGTCCCGGGCGTCGATGATCCAGACCGGGCAAACCATGCTCGAAGTTCCACTCATGTGGGAATGGCCGGTTCAGAAGTGCCTCGACCTCATCAAGGAAACCGAAGGCTTGGAACTCATTGACGAGGCCATGGCCGGCGGTGAGGGACTGATCCTTCTGGCCCCCCATCTGGGAAACTGGGAGCTTGCGGGCCTCTTCTTTTCATCGCGGTACAAGATGGCCGCGCTGTACAGCCCGCCCAATATGCCTGAGTTTGAAGACTACATGATCAAGGTCCGCGGACGCCTCGGCTCGGAGCTCGTTCGCGGTGACCGACGCGGACTGGCGAGATTGGCCTCCATACTGCGAGAGGGCGGCGTAGCCGGCATACTGCCGGACCAATCCCCCAGAGGTAAAGGCAACGCTTTCGCTCCGTTTTTCGGCATGGAAGTAAAAACGATGACGCTGGTTTCGAAGCTGATTCAGCGAACCGGCGCCCACGTTCTGATCACCTACGCTGAGCGCCTGCCAGACGCCCGTGGGTTCAGGATCGTCGTCAGAAAGACTGAAGCCGGCCTGGGCGACAAAGATCCGGTTGTCGCGACAACCGCCCTGAACCGGTCGATCGAGCACTGCGTTCTCGAGATCCCGGAACAGTACCAGTGGGAATATAAGCGCATGCGTCATCGTCCGCCGGGGGAAATCAATCCGTACAACACTGACCGAGTCTGCTGACTCGTGAACAATGTGTCACATCCAGCTTGTCAAATTCACTTTTAACTCTCGGATTTTCCTGACATGACCCTGTCCTACCGGACTGTAACACCGGCCCTGCTTATGGCCGGACTTGGCGGAGCACTTCTATCCTCCAGCATCCTGGCAGGCGCCGCCTTGCTTCTGGCCATTGCCGGAGGCGTACTCATCGCCCGGAAGGCTCCCGAAAGGACAGGCTGGGACACGCCGAAAGAGTTGCGACTGATACACTTTGCATTCTGGTTTTTCGTTCTGGTCAGCGCCTGGTCCTGGCTGCTTGAGGGCTTCGATTATGAGGGCGGAAAGACCCTGGGTAGCCACGCCCGGTTTATTGTCTTCTGGCCACTGGTCATTGCCTTTAGCTACGCTGGCCTGCGGGCACAAACGATGTTCATGGCGCTCGGCATTGTCTCACTCTCGGCCATCCTAACTTTTGCCTCGGCACTGGCCAGCCAGCTCTGGTCTATCGACCAGATTCTGGAGATGCGTTTCGGTGGCGGAATCAATCCGATCAGTTTTGGCAACATTGCACTACTGGGCAGCATACTGACGCTGGTTGG
Organism: Marinobacter arenosus; assembly: GCF_019264345.1. Lineage (NCBI taxonomy): Bacteria > Pseudomonadati > Pseudomonadota > Gammaproteobacteria > Pseudomonadales > Marinobacteraceae > Marinobacter > Marinobacter arenosus. The sequence continues at coordinate 85,975 of NZ_JAHVAO010000004.1, read as the reverse complement.
CGCTTCCTTTTTCCTGCGCACAGGGAAAAGAATGCCCGGCGTTCTGTTCGTGCTCGTGGGTGTCTCGACGGCCGCTATATCCATGCTTTCCGAAACCCGGAGCAACCTGGTCGCGCTGCCCTTTCTTTTGCTCGTATGCCTTCCGCTGGTCGGCAAAAAAACACGTCTCGTTGGTCTGTTACTCATCCCGGCCATTCTGGCGCTGACAGTCGTATCGGGTGAACGCATGTCCCACTCTATCCAAGCGCTGATGGATGGGAGCACCCTTGATAATGGCATGACCATTAGATTCGAGGTGTGGGGGCTTGCCTGGGAGATGTTCAAGGAGCACCCATGGACTGGCGTGGGGCTGGGGGGATACACCCACGCGATTGAATCGGCCGCCGCGAATGGCACCGTATCTCAACATCTGCTTGCCTGTTGCTCTGGACACGCCCACAGCGACTTCCTGAACAATGCGGCCACCAGCGGCATTCCGGGCATCCTGAGCTGGGCCCTGCTGATCTTCATTCCCCTTGCGATTTTTGCCCGGCACCTTTTCAGCCAACATCTCCCTGCCGCGCACCTCGCCGCTGCGGGTGCCCTCGTCAGCACCGGGTATTTTTTCTTCGGCCTGACCGAAGCGACGTTCAACCGGAATCTGTTCCTGACGTTTTACCTGCTTGCGATTGCGGGAATCGCCTCAGCCCTCTTTCACGAATTGAGCGCATCCTATGTGAAGCAGCGTACCCGCAAGGTATCCGCGACCATTATCACCAAGAACGAGGAGGCACACATCGCCGACTGCCTGACGTCAGCTCGTCTGGTGGCGGATGAGATCATCGTTCTGGACAGTGGCAGCTCCGATCGAACCGCAGAGATAGCGCGAGAGTATGCTGACATCGTCGAAATCACCGATTGGCCGGGCTTCGGTGTACAGAAGCAACGAGCCCTGGAAAGGGCGACGGGCGATTGGGTACTGTCCTTGGACGCAGACGAACGTGTGACACCAGAACTGGCTCGGGAAATCAATCACCACCTCGCCGACCCTGACGCCGATGCCTACAAGCTGCCGTGGGCGGTCACGATCTATGGCAAGCGTCTCGACTTCGGACGCAGTGGCCGCGCGCCTTTGCGACTGTTCAGGCGTGAGGGCGTGAGCTTCTCCGATGCGTTGGTCCATGAGCGAATCCTGATCCCCGAAGGCCGCAAAGTAAAAACGCTGCGGGGCCGACTGACCCACTACACACACCGTGACTTCGGTCACTCGCTGGAAAAAAGCGCCAAGTACGCCTGGCTGGGCTCGCTGGAAAAACACCGCAAAGGCAAGAAGACCCGGACCATGCTGTACCCGACGCTCAGGGGCCTGATGACCTTTATTCAGGTTTATTTCATCCGGTTTGGTTTCCTTGATGGCGCCGTCGGGTACTTGACGGCGGTCACCTATGCTCAGGTAACGTTCAACAAATACGCAGGGTTGTGGACGCTCTCGCGGGATAACAAGGTTCAAGATACGACAGAATGACGCAATCTCGATCCCCCATCTTCTATCCTGGTGTCGACTGCGAATTCAGGCCCGCTGTCTGCACACCGATTCGGTGCAGCATCTGAACGATTTCGTCGTAATAGGGGAGCCTCGACGCAAGGATTTTGTCATCAATCTGGAACACCTGCATCTCGGGAAAGATCTTCTTGATCGTAAACAGGGCCGTTGAGGCAAAACTGTAGAATCCGAGGTAGGATTCTCCCGACATGGCCACCTCAACCTCAATTGGGCGACCGGCCTGTCGGATTTCCACAGGAAAGGCCCCAAGTACCTTTTCAAGCTCGGCGGCGATCTCTTTTCTGTGGAGAAAGTACAGAATCCGAGCATTCTTGTGTCGCTCAACCACGAATTGCATGTGCAATTTCACCTGCTCCAACCGTTCCTCTCCGCCGAAGGGCTGCCCCAGAAAAGCCACGACAGGCCGACGGTCCGAGTTTTGGGCGTGGTGGGCTTTGAAGGTTCGTCGAAACAGAGGGAAATCGTGAATCTCTATTCTTATTCGTTCTGAGTCAGGCAGGGGAAAGCAGGTAAAAAAGGCGATGCTACTTGTGTCATGCACATGGGTAAGGCGAATGCCCATGGCAGCCAGTATGCGCCTTTTACCGACGGATACCCTCGAAAAGAAACGCTCATCGTGAATGGCATGGTAATACTTAACAGTCGCCAGCCCATCATCCACAAAAATAACCTGGGCGCTATCCAAACCAAGGTAGAACGTCTCGTGCACCCAGCTGTTCTTGTTACCAATGAAAAGGCGAGTAATTGGACGCCCCGATAACCGCCGAAACAGAGCAGCAAGTTTAAAATAGAAAGACGTCTTTCCAAGATAGACGGTTTCCCGATCTTTCCAGCCCAAAGTCTCGGCAAGAAAGGCCATCTGGGACTCCGTCTCTTTGTTGTCAGGCCTGGCCACCACTAATACACAGGAGTCGGCCGCACATCCGTAATGTTCACGAGCCTCAGAACAGCTAATAAGCTGCAATGGCGTACTGGCAACGAACAGATTGATAGAGGCCTGGTTGCTGTTCAAGCTCTTGCGCTCCTGAGCCTTGAAAGGAAAAGGCTCATTGACTGCTCAACCGGACGCCGCGCTTGAGTTCCCTTCGCAAACGGCGTCTGACTTTGATCTTCCTGAGCAGGTTAAGTGGTTTCCGCCGCAATCCCGGCTTTCTCTCGAGCAGGAAATCCTCTACGGCATCCAGAACACGCCCACTGGATTTCCCATCGCGAAAACTGTGCAATTCATTGCAGAGTGCACGCGTCTCATTCATAAGGTCCCGAGGGTATCCCAGCGCTTTTTCCAGAGCAGGCTCTACTTCCTCAACATCGTTCACATCAATGAGGTAGGGGCCCGGCATCTTTGTTCTGAAAGTCACGACGGGACGATCAAGAAACATGAATTCGAACATGATTGACGAGGTGTCGCACAACATAACATCTGCTTCCGGGAAGATCGGGAGCAAATCCTCATCGCTCTCAACAAAACGAAGGTGTTTTCCGGCGAGCCGGCGATACTGCTCAACGACGGCGGGATCCATTTTGGGGTGCAGGGTGACAATGAACTTCCAGCGGCCACTGGAAGCCAGTTCCGCTATCTTTTTCACAAGCAAGGGTGCTGACGTCACGGAGCGACTGAAGGTCGATGCGTAAAAGACGACGGGGAGATCGTCCCCTGCCCTATCTCGCGGCCCTTGAACCGCATTTCTCAATAAAGGATCCAGTTTTGGCCAGCCAGTATGGGCGACCGAAAAGTGTCTGTGGATCTCGGCCAACTCCTGAAACTTTGCAGTGTCTTTTTCTGCGTGAGTGCAGTAAAGGTCAAACCAGCCCCTGATCCGGTAGTGATCGCTCTCATCCTCACTGCTATGACCACGCTTGTTGCGCGCCATTCCATGGAAGACCTCAACCTTGATACCCGGAAAGAAATAGGGAACCCAGTCACCGGGCACAAAAGTCGCATCCGCATTGAACTCCATGACCTCTTTCACGGTCTTGAGATGGCGCTCATCCGGGCCCAGTGGCTCCGCCGTACACCCCGCGACAAACCAGGCCGCCTCTCCGCCACGCTGGCGAATTTCGTCCTGCAGCGGGCGGAGAATCGAGTAGGAATAAGGCTGATTGACAAAAAACAGATATCGGCGCATTCACGTCCTACCGGTTAATGACTTGTACAAATCCCCAGTCTCACGGACGGTTTGGGAGGTGTGAAAATGATCGGAAATCCGGCGCCTGGCAGCACTGCCAAGCTCCGCCAACAGTTCCCTGTCACGATACAGTCGCCCAATTGCTTCAGCCAGCGCCGCGCTGCTTCTCGGCGGAACAACCAAGCCGCTCACACCATCTTCAACCAGTTCAGGCATACCGCCCACACACGTTACAACGGGGGTGACGCCATAGACCATCGACTCAATCACCGCGCGCGGCAACCCTTCCCTTTCTGTGGACGGCAACACAAATACGTCGCTGGCAGCAGCGATAGCCGGGGCATCGTTACGGTAACCGGTGAAGTGAATTCGAGCGGAATGAGGCGATTGGGCAACCAGTTCCTTTATCTGCTCATTTTTATCCACATCACCAACCAGCAGTAAATGAGGCGTCATACCCTCCGGCAGTCCGTCCAGTGCTTTGATCAGTACATCAAACCCTTTTCGCGGTGTGTTGCGCCCGGTGCAGCAGATGACGAAGTCGCCTTCCTGCACGCCAAACTCGCTCAGGTCGGCAGGCTCAGCCTGATACCAATCCAGGTCGTGCCCCTTGTAGATCCGCTGGAGTTTCGAGTCCGGAATGCGCAGCCAGAGAAACTTCAGGCTGGCCAGGTAGTCCTTGATGGCGTCTGCGACGCACACGATTTTGCTGACCCGAGGGTGAAGAAACGTAATCCAGGACTCGGGATTAAGAAAACTGATGTTCCCGATGACCCCACGGTAAGCAACGATCCGGATGTCTGTCCCTTTTGACGCTTTGAGCCCGCAGGCCAGGGCCCTCGGGTTGTAGGCATGGATGATCTCGTAGTTTTTCTTCGTAAGCTGGTTCCGGATAGCGTCGATACCGGCTTTGTCGAAGCGACTTTCCAAGGCCATGGGTTGCGCAACCATGCCCTCATCCACCAGCCGCTGATAATTCCGGCCTTTGGGGTTGCACATGACATCCACGTCAAAGCCCGCTTTCTTCAGTCCGATGAACAGTTCCGTCTCCGGTCGGTCGCATGCGTCTGTCAGGCACAGCACGGCGGGCAGCGAGGTGTTTTCCTGTTGGTCGATCAAGCCGATTGACTCCCGTTATATCCGTTCATGAAAGCATCCCAGACCTTCCGCTGTGCGGCCTCACCCGCCACTTTCCTCAGAGATCTGGCAAATCGTTCAAGGTTGGCGTTTTTCCAGCTCGAGGCCGAGCCCGGCGGCTGAATCCGTCCCTTATCAAAGTCAATCAGGTAGAACCTTGATCCCTCGACCAGGACATTGAAACAGTTCAGATCCGCATGGCGAACGCCGGCGTCATGGAATCGCCGAATGGTCTTCCCCAACGCGCACCAGTCCTCTGCCCGAAGCCGGGTAATCAGCTCGGCCAGAGGCACGGTCCCGTCGAGACGTTCAATGATAATGGCGGCCCGATACTGCACCAGCGACACTTTCCGGTACCACGCCGCCACCGGGCGCGGCACCGGAAGCCCCATTCGGTGCATTTGATTCAACAGCCGGAATTCCGAGAACGAACGTACGTCCTGTTCGCGGGTATAGGCGTAGGCCTTCTCGGACAGTTTGGCGACCAGGCCGCCTCGCCGGTATTCCCGCAATACGAGTCGGCTACCATCGGCCTCAAGGAACCAGGCTCCCCCTCGCCCACCGGTGCTGACAGGCTGCGCTCGCTCTCCCCAGTAGTCCGGTTTGAACCACTCTTTGGTGACGCGTCCCTCGTAATCCGGATGTATGAGCAGTCCTGAGCCCTTTTCCCGTTCGCAGATTTCAGACTCGACCATGGATCCCCGTGCGCCAGAAGAAGATGAGAGCAGTCAACAGGCCGGCTGGGTATCGGGACGTCTGCCGGCGAGTAATATAGAATGGCGGCCAGTTTACCAATGATTAGCTGCAAAGCTCTACAAACCTGTTTTTGAACATGCCATGGATCCCTGCCCAATGAAGTCGATCTGCATTCTCCGCCTGTCCGCCATTGGCGATGTCACACACGTTGTTCCCGTTGTTCTGAGTCTCCAGGAACAGCTTCCCGGCGTGGCAATCACCTGGGTCATCGGCAAGATCGAAGCCAAGCTGATCGGCGACCTTCCGGGCGTCGAGTTCATCATTTTCGACAAGAAGGCCGGCCGCCAAGGTTACGCGGAGCTGCGGCAAAAAATGAAAGGCCGCCGATTCGATGCGTTGCTGCACATGCAGGTTGCCTTCCGCGCCAACCTGGCCTCGGCCTGCATTCCATCGACGATTCGGGTGGGCTACGACAAGGCACGGAGCAAGGACCTTCACAGCCTGTTCATCAATCGGCGAATCAAACCGGCTCACCACCAGCACGTTCGCGATTGTCTGGCGAGTTTTCTGGAGCCACTGGGGCTCAAGCCCGCCGCTCCGAAATGGGTCATCCCATTGGCGGACAGTGATCACGCGTTTGCCCGGGAGCAGCTCGCGACCGATCGTCGCAATCTTGTGATCAGTCCGTGCGCCAGCCATACCCTGCGAAACTGGCCGGCATCCCATTATGCCCAACTCGCCGACCATGCCATCCGTACCCATGGCATGAAAGTCATCCTGGTGGGCAGCCCGGCGCCTTTTGAAGCTGACTACTGCGCCGCCATCGAACACCAGATGAAGGAAACCGCCCACAACATCTGCGGCAAAGACACCCTGAAGCAGCTCACCGCTTTGCTGACTCACGCCGACCTGGTGGTCGCTCCCGATACCGGCCCGGCTCATATCGCCAGCGCCGTGGGAACCGATGTCCTTGGCCTGTTTGCAGCCAGCAACCCGGATCGTTCCGGGCCATACAACTCACTGCAGTGGTGTGTGAACCGGTATCCGGAGGCCCTGAAGCAGTTCACCGGAAAATCGGTGGACGAGGCCCGCTGGGGCGCCAAGGCAGAGTTTGAAGGGGCAATGGAACTGGTCACGGTAAAAGATGTGACCGATATGCTGGATCGCTGGATTGAGAACAGGTCCGGTGGCGGCTGATACGAAGCCGCACAAAGCTGCCTCGTATCAGATCTGTGCGAAGAACTACTTCTTCGCGGTGTAATCCTGGTAGGACTTCTCTTCCACGAAGCGTGAACCGAGCGCGAGGTTCACGTCTTTTTTGATGGCCGCGCGCTTGTCATTGGTCACATACACGGCCCGGGCCAGTTCAATGAAGCGAGGGCCAAAATCCTGCTCCGCTTCCTGATCCCGGATATCGTCCTCGATTTCCCAAAGCGCCTCATTCACGGCCTTGAGCTGTTTTCTCAGATCGGCGATGGCATCCTGATCCTTGACCGCCTCGTCCCAGGTCGCGCTGAGCTCGTCCAGCTCCAGGCGCACATTCCTGACCTTGGCCTCATCCTTGATGCGCTCGGATTTGATTTCAAGGATCGTAATTTTGTCGAGGACCTCGCCGAAGGAGACGGGGACTTTGATGACGTCTGCCATGTGCTATTCCTGAAAATTGAATGAATTGAAACAACAAGGCCGCCTGACTGTTCTCACACAGAAGGCGGCCCGGTTAATTGCCCGGCAATCAGCCGTTAACCTGGGTCAACCAGCCGCTATGCGCCTCCAGCTTGCCCTTCACCGCATCGAAGTACATACCCTGCAACTTCTCAGTCACCGGTCCGCGCTTGCCAGCTCCGATAACCCGACCATCAAGCTCGCGAATCGGCAGCACTTCCGCGGCCGTGCCTGTGAAGAAGGCTTCTTCGGCGATGTACACTTCATCCCGGGTGATCCGGCGTTCTTTAACCGGAATGTTTAGCTCGCTGGCAAAGTCGAGGATCGTCTGGCGGGTAATACCTTCCAGGCAGGACGTCAGCTCGGGGGTATGCAAAACGCCATCGCGAATGATGAAGATATTCTCGCCCGAGCCTTCCGCAACGTAACCCTCGTTGTCGAGCAGCAACGCTTCCTCACAGCCGCAGGCGATTGCTTCGTTCAGCGCCAGCATCGAGTTGATGTAGTTGCCGTTTGCCTTCGCCTTACACATGGTGATGTTGACGTGATGGCGGGTATAGGACGAGGTCCGAACCTTGATCCCCATCTCCTTGGCTTCCGGCGACATGTAAGACGGCCAGCTCCAGGCGGCGACCATGACATGCACCTTGAGATTGTCAGCACGGAGCCCCATACCCTCGGAACCCAGGAACACCATGGGGCGCAGATAGGCTTCGTCAAGATTATTCTCCCGAACGGCCGCACACTGAGCTGCATTCAACTCGTCCTTGCTGAACGGCATCTTCATGTTGAGGATGTGGGCAGAGCGGAACAATCGGTTGGTATGGTCTTCCAGACGAAAAATGGCAGGACCGTTCGCGGTATTATAGGCCCGCACACCCTCAAAACAGCCGAGGCCATAATGCAGAGTATGGGTCAGCACGTGGGTTTTGGCTTCCCGCCAGGGAACCATTTCACCATCCAGCCAGATGAGGCCATCGCGATCAGCCATTGACATTCTTCATTGCTCCTAAAAAAGCGGTTTTCGGGGAACCGGCATTCTAGCAGGAAATTTCACAAGAAAGAAATTTAGCAAGCTAATCAATCATGATTCGCTGCCACATTGCCCGGATGTACTGGCGCTCGTCCGGGAACGCATCCGCTTCAACCTGACTGTTGAGATTCTGCAGCGCCCGACGGTGAATGGTCGAGCGCAAGGCGATAAACGCATCGCGCAGCTTTTCGGTGTCTTCAACGGGCATAACTCTCACCCGTCCCAACTCTTCCATCTGCCGAATATTGTCGGACCATTGGGTCAGCTCAGGATGCTCGGAACAGTAGGCCAGCATCAGGTACTGAACCATGAATTCAATGTCCACAATACCGCCGGTGTCATGCTTGATATGAAACACCTCCTGCTGACGATGCTCGGGAGTCCCGAGACTCGTCCGCATCCGTTCGCGCATGTCCACCACTTCCGCCCTCAGCTTATCCCGATCACGGGGCTGGCACAGGATATCGTGACGAATCGCTTCAAACGCTTCCAGCGTTTCCCGGCAACCGGCCACGCCACGGGCACGGGCAAGCGCCTGATGCTCCCAGGTCCAGGCGTCGTTACGCTGGTACTTCTCGAAGGCCTGAAGCGTGCTGACCAGCAACCCCGAATTGCCCGAGGGGCGCAACCGCATATCCACCTCGTAGAGCAAACCCGCCGGCGTCTGGGTGTTGAGGATATGAACAATCCGTTGCCCCAGACGGGTATAGAAGACCGCATTGTCGATGGCCTTCTCGCCGTCCGTCGAAAGCTCCGGATCGGCGTTGTGTACGAACACCAGGTCCAGGTCGGAGGTGTACCCCAACTCGATACCGCCCAGCTTTCCATAACCGATGATGGCAAAGTCAGTTTCGCAGGCAGACCCATCCGCCCGCCTCGGATAGCCATGGCGGCTCACCAGATTGGAGAACGCCACATCGACAACGTGATCCAGCACCACCTCTGCAAGCCAGGTCAGATAGTCACTGACCTTCATCAGCGGTAATGTTCCTTTCAGCTCAGAGGCCGCCAACCGGAGGATGTGTGCCTTCTTGAAATGGCGCAGGGACTCCATCTGCTCTTCGAGATCCTCGAAGGGAATCCGCAGCATCTGCTGCCGCAGGTCATCCTGCAACTCTTCCTTGGCCGGCGGATGGTATAGGCTCTCTGCGTTCAGGAGCTCATCCAGAAGCAGCGGCGTTTCCGCCAGCTGACGGGCAATCCAGGGGCTTTCACTGCAGAGTTTCACCAGCTGGGTCCGCGCCCCCGGGTTCTCCAGCAGCAGCACCATGTAAGCGGTACGGCGGAGGATCGCGTCAACCAATTGAAGTGCCCGCGACAGGGTCTCGGAGGGATTGTCCACCTGGGTAAGGGCTTCCAGCAACACCGGCATGAACTGATTGAGTCGGGTACGCCCCTGCGTCTGCATCGTCTGAACGGTGCGGTTTTCCCGCAGATCCTTCAGTGCCTGGCAGGTTGCCTCTGCGTCCTCGTACCCATGATCGGCCAACCACTGAGCTGAGGCGGATTCGTCGATTTCCGCCAGCCAGAGTTCGTGCCAGCCCTCCTCAAGCGCTCCTGCGCCCGATTGTTCATCGTCGTCGGTCGCGATGATGTTGGCAAAGTGAGTTGCAACCCGCTTGCGATGTTCATCGAGAGCCGCCTCGCACGATTCCCAGTTGTCAAAACCCATGATCAGGGCAACCCGGGCCCGGCTCAGTGTATCGGAGGGCAACAGTTGAGTCTGCTTGTCTTCCATGCCCTGCAGCGCATGCTCGAGGTTACGCAAGAACACGTAGGCCTCTCGCAGTTCGTTCACCACCTGCGGTGGCAGTAGCTCAAGCGCTTCCAGCTCCTTGAGAATCTCCAACAGCTCCCGTTGCTGGAGCTCACGGTCGCGGCCGCCGCGAATCAACTGAAAGGCCTGCACCACGAACTCGATCTCACGAATGCCGCCACTACCAAGCTTGATGTTGTTCTCGAGACCCTTGCGGCGCACCTCCCGACTGATCATCGCCTTCATGCTACGCAGTGATTCGAAGGCACTGAAATCAATGTACTTGCGATAGACAAAGGGCCGCAGACTTGTCATCAGAACCTGGCCTGCGGACTGATCGCCCGCCACCACCCGGGCTTTCACCATGGCGTAGCGCTCCCAATCCCGTCCCTGGTCCTGGTAATAGGCCTCGAGGGCGGCAAAGCTGAGGGCGAGTGCGCCGCTCTGCCCATAAGGCCGCAGCCGCATGTCGACACGAAAGACGAAACCATCCGCGGTTATCTGATCCAACGCCTGAATCAGGCGCTGGCCCAGCCGGATAAAAAAGGTCTGGTTGTCCAGGGAACGCGGACCACCTTGAGTTTCCCCGTTTCCGGGGAACGCAAAAATCAGATCGATATCGGACGAGACATTCAGCTCGCGACCACCAAGCTTACCCATTCCGAGCACGACCATTTCCTGGGGCGCCTCCTTGCCGGTGGCCGGATCGGCCCCCCAGGGCGTGCCGGATTGCTTGCAGGCATCCTCGTACAGCCAATCGAGCGCTCCCTGGATGCAAGTGTCCGCGAAGGCGCTTGTCGCCGCCATGGTTTCCTCCAGGTCTGCCCAACGCAACAGATCGCGCCAAATGATGCGGAACTGGGCCTCGCGACGGAACTTCCGAAGCGCCGCGTGCAGAGACGGCTCATCGTCTACCGAGGCCAGATACTCCTGCCAGCGGCGCTCCAGAAACTCCGGCGACGTAGGCTCAGTGAGCGAACGGGCCTCCAGGAAAACACGGACCTGATCCGGTTGGCGCTCGAGCGTCTGCCTCAGGAACAGGCTGCGGGCGATGGCGTCGGCCACGACCTCTTCCGACATGTCCTCAGCGGTTGTCAGCCAGCCCGGAACGCCCTCCGGGAACACCGATTCCCAGCTGGACGCAAGGTCTTCAGCCAAGGCTGCAGGAAGGGAGCTCCACGGCTCGGACATAATGCAAACCCCTGTCTCTCTGTTATATTTCCGGTACTGTATAACGAACTCAACCGCGACTGAACAGGCCGAACGCTCGGATGCAGAGAAACCGCCGCCCGCTTAACCCGGAACACCAGCAGACCCATCTTCCAATGGGCGGACTGATCCGGCATCGAATGAAACGATTGTTTCTCATACTGGCCGGGCTCCTGTCCCTCCAGATCCTGATCATCTGGACCGTTGAGGACCTGAACCTCTTCGAATCTGTGTGGATTACCATGACCACGGTATCCACCGTCGGGTATGGGGATTTCGCACCCAAGACACTGATCGGACGGCTCAGCACCATCCTGATCATGTTTGTCGGTGCCATCACCCTGTTAACCCTCATTGTCAGCGATTTTATCGAATACCGGTTCTATCGCCGGGAACGCATTCTTACGGGAAGGTGGATCTACAAAATGAACGACCACATCGTCATGATCAATACGCCTCAGAGCGGCGGCGAGCAGTACTTTATGCGGTTCGCCTCACAGGTCCGATCCATACCGGGATACGAGACTATCCCGATCATGCTTCTGACTCGAAAATTTCCCAACGGACTTCCCACAGAGCTGTCCGATGTGGGCATGGTTCACTATCACGGGTCCGGCTTCGATCCCGCGGCCCTCAAAGCGGTCCATGCCGGCGGTGCTCGGCACATCATTGTGCTGGCCGCGGACGAATGCGACCCTTACTCCGACAGCCTGACCTTTGATATTGCGCATCGTCTCAGCGAGCTCAATCTGGGCGGACGGACGACGGTGGAATGTGTTTCCGACGACAACCGGGCGCGCTTCAAGGCACTGGGCATTCGAACCATCCTGCGCCCGGTACGAACCTACCCGGAAATCATGGTTCGTTCCGTGGTTGCCCCTGGCTCGGAAAAGGTACTCGAAGATCTGTTCAACTACGAACACGACCACCCCCACCGCTACGACCTGACCCTCGACGATCTCAATTGGGCGGACATCGTCAGCGCGCTCGTTCGACATGGCATTGGCACCGCCCTCGCCTACATCGATAACGACGACGAAGTGATCTGCCACCCACCCACTAACGAGGAAATCGAGGGCAAGGGGCTGATTGTACTGGTTAAATCTGCAGAGACACCGAGCGTCGAGCTGGTTCAGGAAGCGCTGGACAGGTACCGGGCCTTCATCGCCAGCTGGCACGAGAAAAGCAAGCCGGCGGCGAATTCGTCGACACCAACCTGAATGGCTTCAATCCGAAACCAGCGCCGTTTGCAGTTGACCAAGGGCAGGACTCTCCAGCATGGCGTCGATGGGCTTCTTATCTTTTAGGGATTGAAGGACGCTTTCAAACTGGGCACCGGTCCCGCCCTGTCGGGCCACTCTCTCGACCTGCGTGAAATCGACCCCGTCCACGGGAAAGGGGGTCCCGGTCAGCCAGCACAGACTGAGCCCCTGAAGAAACTCGGTCACCGAGAGACCTTCCGCATGATCGGACGACTCAAAGACCCCGGGGGAATACAGCCCGGCAAGATAATAGCCCTGCTCGGCCTTGCTCACCAGATTCAGAAACACCGGCACCTGCCCGGCCAGCTTCTGGGCCCAGCCAATCAGCGCCCGCGGATTACCGGCCTTCAGCTCGAACTCAACCTCGTTCAGAGAGCGGGCATGGTCGCCCGATAACACCTGCCCGGAATCAATGGCCACCTCGATCGTGGCCTCATCGTCCTGCAGCATCACGATCTGGCGCTCGAAATTGGTTTCAAAGGCGACCTGCAGACTTGAAAGACTGATCTGACCAGCCAGAGGTGTTTCTGACAGCAGGCCCGGATCCAGGTCGGCCGATGGCAATGGCCATTCCCATTCCTGACGCTTGTGAGCCCCCGCCTCAAAGCTGCCCTTGGTTTTTAACGTCTGGATATAGCGCTCGCCGACCTGACGCACCCTGAGTGCCGCCCGCTGCCGGTTGAGCTCTGCATCCGACGTGTCGTAGTACCGGTTGACCAGAACCTTTGTGTCTCCTTCAGACGCTGTCGGTTGCTCCTGCAGCCACGACAGTGCCGCCTTCAGATCGTGAGGCTTCAGGGTCAGCTTGATTTCCAGCTCTTCCGCCATATCGCACTCCCACTATGAATGTTTTTCAGAGTACATAAAAAAACCGGCGACCCGAAGGTCGCCGGTTTTCGATTACGACTGAATTAGCGGATGGGCTAAATCAGAAGTAGTAGACAGCACCAACCACCAGGTCAGTGGTGTCAACGTCAACAGCGCCAGCTTCTGCGTTGTTCAGGTAACCTTCGACGTACACGTACATGTTGTCGGACAGGTTGTGCAGAGCCTGAGCGGTGATGGTGGAGAGCTCGGCGTCGACGTTGTCGGCGTCAAAGAACTCGTAAGACAGGGCGAAGGTGTTGGCGCCGATGGAGTAGCCACCGAACAGTCCCCATGTGTCGCCTACGTCCTTGCGAGTCTGGTACTGACCAGTCACGCGCAGGTCACCAGCAGTGTAGCTACCACGCACACCGTAGGTGTTTTCGTTGTTGGGGCTAGTAGCCTCTTCCTCGGTGGAATAAGCACGGTCGCCATCGTTGGAGTCCATGGCTACAGCCAGCTCAAACGCGTCAACGGTGTAAGTGGCGGCCAACTGGTACGGGTAGGACTTCTCACGAGCAACCTCGTCTCCAGCCGCATCAACAGCAGTGTCACCATCGCCGTTGAACTGAACCGCACCGTGCAGCTGCAGGCCGCCGAAGCTTGGAGAGCTGTACTGAACCAGGTCGCCTTCGCCAGTGTCGTAAGAGCCACCGATGCTCAAAGCAGCGTACTCGTAGTAGTTGGCGATTTCGTCAATGGCGCTCTCGTAGGTAGAGTCGTCAGAACCAACCCAAACCTGACCAAAGCTGTCGCCCTTCACACCAATGTAAGCTTCGTCGAACGCGTTCAGACCGCCGTTGCCAGCCTTGTCGTCTGCGTCGAATTCGAGCTCAGCCTTGAAGAAACCAGTGATGCCCGGTGCGATTTCGTGATCGTGCTTGAAACCGATGGTGGAACCGTTGTCGTAATGGCCGATTTCGGAGCTAACATCTTCCACGTCGCGGTGAGCGATGGCGTACTGGATGTTACCGTAAACGGTCGGCATGGAGTCCATCTTGGCCGCCAGTTCGGAAGCTGACATTTCCATCTGTGCCAGCGCGGAGCCAGAGAAGGTCGCGGCTGCAATAGCGGATGCGATGAGCGTTTTTTTCATTTTGCGTCTTCCTTTTTGAGTTAACTCAGGTTTTAGCGACGGGTTCTTATCCCGATTTTTTAAGGCGTAACCAGTCTTTGCTGGATAGCCCGATTCTGCATTACCCCTGTGTCAGATTTGTTACACCCGGGATAACTTTTCTTCTAGTTATGTAGATCCACACTCCGGCAGATCTATTTGGCTCAACCACTTACAAGACTTTATTAAAGTCCTGCATGATGAACCTGTTTTAATACAACGAACCTGTTTTTGCAAACATTTGGCGGTGCATTTTTAGCTCGTTTCGCACCAGAAACGCAAGTATTTATGCGATCCAGCACTCAGGAGCAACCTGAACCCTGTGTAACAATTCCGGGGCCAGATTATATTAAACGTCTTTTAATCAATACTTTACAATAATCAATGTGTCACAAATACGTTACACGGCTGGACAGGCACCGCTTTTACGCACCAATAGAAAACATCAGGCACCTGGCCGCACTTTTATTGTGCGCAAAGACCCGGGCAGACGCCGTTAAACCTCGAGCATAAACGTAACAGGGCCATCATTGACCAAACGAACCTTCATATCGGCCCCGAACTCACCTTTACCCACTCGTTCAGGCCCAACCGTCGTCCGTGCCTCAACGACGAAACGCTCAAACAGTTCGTTGGCAAGCCCGGGATCGGCCGCACGGGAGAACCCCGGCCGGGTACCCGACGACGTGTCAGCAGCGAGGGTAAATTGAGGAACGACAAGAAGGGATCCGCCGGTATCGATCAGACTGCGATTCATGCGGCCCTGGTCATCAGGGAAAACCCGGTAAGTGAGAATCTTGCGGCACAGGTTCTGGACCTCTGCCTCACCATCTCCGCGCTCTATACCGAGTAAAAGCAGCAGGCCGCTTCCGACCGAAGCAATTTGCTCGACGCCTGTTACAACACTGGCTTCCGATACTCGCTGGATAAGCCCTTTCATGCGCCTCTCTGGGGGAAATCGTACGGCGGACCATCAAATCGAAAACGAGTCTATCGGCGGGATTAACGAATCGCAACCATCAAAAAGTACGACTAGCTCGCACTTTTCCCAGATTTTGCGACGACCTCTTCGACCCCTCGAATCAGGGCATCGACGATGGCGGGCTCAGAGGCGGAGTGTCCGGCGTCCCGGATAATCCGGAGATCTGCGGTGGGCCAGGCTTCATGGAGCGCCAGGGCGTTGTCCAGGGGGCACACCATGTCATAGCGTCCGTGAACAATTATTCCGGGAACGTCGACCAACTTGTGGGTATCCCGAACGATCTGGTTCGGCTCCAGAAAGGCGTGATTCATGAAGTAGTGACACTCAATGCGCGCAAGGGCGATGGCCACATGAGGATGCCCGAAGTGTTCCACCACGCGCGGATTCGGATGCAGCGTTGCACAGCGCCCCTCCCACACCGACCAGGCCTTTGCCGCCTGGATTTGTTCCAGTTCGTTAGAACTTGTCAGTCTTTTGTAATAGGCCGAAACCATGTCGGCACGTTCTTCCTCAGGGATCGGCTCCTCAAACTCCCGCCAGTAGTCCGGAAACACTCGGCTGGCCCCATCCTGGTAGAACCACTGGACATCCCTGGGCCGGCACAGAAAGATCCCGCGCAACACCAGACCCAGAACCCGTTCAGGGTACGCCTGCGCATAAACCAGGCTCAGGGTTGATCCCCAACTGCCCCCGAACAGCAGCCACTGGTCCACCCCAAAAAACGAACGGACGGTCTCCATGTCCTCAACCAGCTTATCGGTGCTGTTGCCCTCCAGCTCCGCCAGCGGAGTGGATCGGCCCGCCCCTCTCTGATCCATGAGGATAATTCGGAATCGCTCAGCGTCGAAGAAGCGCCGATGAAACTCCTCACACCCTCCGCCTGGCCCACCATGAACCACGAGCACCGGGATACCATCGGGATTACCGCTCTCCTCGACGTACAGCTCATGAGGAGGATCGACGGCAATCCGGTGCTGGGCATTGGGCTTGATTTCCGGGTAGAGCGTGAGCATCAGGCGTTCCAGAAAAGGGTTTAACCGGAGTGTAGCTGAACTGAACGAAAAAGGGGCAGGTCACTAATGACCTGCCCCTTCTTTTATTAGCGCTGAAAACTTACTTTTTCTTCGCGCGCTTGCGCTCGTTTTCGGTCAACAGCTTCTTGCGCAGACGGATCGACTTTGGCGTCACCTCCACCAGTTCATCGTCATCGATGAACTCAAGCGCCTGCTCAAGGGTGAACTTGATCGGCGGCACCAGCCCAATGACCTCATCCTTGCCGGAGGCTCGCATGTTATCGAGCTTCTTGCCTTTGGTCGGATTCATGACCAGGTCGTTATCCCGACTATGAATACCACAGAGCTGACCTTCGTAAATTTCCTGCCCCGGGTCCAGGAACAGCTTGCCGCGGCTCTGGAGCGTTTCCAGCGAATAAGTCAGCGCAGTCCCTGTTGCCATGGACACCAGAACGCCATTCTGGCGACTGGTGACATCACCTGACTTGATGGGGCCGTAGTGGCTGAAGGTTGATGTCAGGATGCCGGTGCCTGAGGTCATGGTCAGGAAGGTATTCCGGAAGCCGATCAACCCACGCGCCGGGATGGTGTAATCCAGACGCATGCGCCCTTTTCCATCCGGCACCATGTTGGTCAGATCGCCCTTGCGCAGTCCCATCTGCTCCATAACGGAACCCTGGTGCTGCTCTTCGATGTCAACGATGACGTTTTCGTACGGTTCCTGCTTTTCACCGTCGATTTCGCGAATAACAACTTCCGGCCGGCCAACAGCAAGCTCAAAGTTTTCGCGACGCATGTTCTCGATCAGAACCGACAGGTGCAGTTCGCCACGACCCGACACCTTGAACTTGTCAGCCGACTCCCCTTCTTCCACACGCAGCGCAACGTTGTGAAGCAGCTCCTTATCCAGACGCTCCTTGATGTTGCGACTGGTAACGAACTTGCCTTCCTTGCCCGCGAACGGCGAATCGTTCACCTGGAAGGTCATCGATACGGTGGGCTCGTCGACCGTCAGCGCAGGCAGCGCCTCGACTTTGGACGGATCGCACAGCGTGTCAGAGATGAACAATTCATCCATACCGCTGACACAGACGATGTCGCCCGCCTGGGCTTCCTCAACTTCGACTCGCTGAAGGCCGGAGTGCCCCATGATTTTCAGAATGCGACCATTGCGCTTCTTGCCATCGGCGCCGATTGCCGTCACCGGGGAATTGGTCTTGACCTTGCCTCGCATGATCCGGCCAATGCCGATGACCCCCAGGAAACTGTTGTAATCAAGCTGGGAGATCTGCATCTGGAACGGCCCCTCCAGATCCACATTCGGCGCCGGCACGTGATCAATGATTGCCTGGAACACCGCGTCCATGTTGTCGTCCAGATTTTCATGGTCGAGCCCGGCAATGCCGTTCAGGGCACTGGCGTAAACGATCGGGAAATCCAGTTGCTCATCGGTGGCTCCAAGGTTATCGAACAGATCAAATACCTGATCGACCACCCAGTCCGGTCGTGCACCCGGCCGGTCAATCTTGTTCACCACGACAATCGGACGAAGGCCCGCATCGAACGCTTTCTGGGTTACAAATCGGGTTTGCGGCATTGGACCATCAATGGAATCCACGACCAGAAGCACGCAATCCACCATGCTCATCACCCGCTCCACTTCGCCACCAAAATCGGCGTGCCCCGGGGTGTCTACAATATTGATGTCGTAGTCGTTCCATTTAAGTGCCGTGTTCTTGGCAAGAATGGTAATACCACGTTCTTTTTCCTGGTCATTGGAGTCCATCACGCGCTCGTTCTCGAGCTCTTTTCGATCCAACGTTCCGGACTGACGCAGCAGTTTGTCCACGAGCGTGGTTTTGCCATGGTCGACGTGAGCGATAATGGCGATATTACGAAGCTTCTCAATCACAACTATAATCCTGCGGCATGCTTTCCTTTGACCTGAGAGGGTCTATAAAGGAGGCTGAGCCTCTCACATGCCGTCTCAAATCCGTAAAATGAACCCATTATCAGGTACCGGGCGGCACCCGCGCCCCCGAACGGCATTACAGCTCGGGGTGTAAATGAGGTGGCGCGCAGTATATCGAAAAGTCCCTGCAGTTAATATGAAGAAAAACGCCTATTCTCCAGACAAACCAGGCGCACCATTGAAGGGCGTCTCCGGATTTTCGCGCACCGTTTAGGTGCGTTCGCTGACCAATCTTGCACCACCGGAAATCCCGCGCATGCTCCACAAATGGCCAAAGACCGCACCGTTGCGCGCTTCTGGAGCATGCCCTAAAAATTGGCAAGAGCCTTGCTTAATCGAAATCAGCCGAATTTTGCAGGTAAGTGGCAAACGCTTTTGTTAAGCTGCGAATTCCTGAATAAAAGATCGGATATCAGCTACCCTGAACGATCCGGCAAAACGAACATGAATGCGCCCGCTCACGCGGGATAACTTACGGAGCATGCACAATGTCCAAGACAGTTGATTTGATCAAAGAACACGAAGTTAAGTGGGTTGACCTGCGCTTTACCGACAGCCGTGGTAAGGAACAGCACGTTACCCTGCCGGCCTCCGAGGTAAACGAAGATTTCTTCGCCGATGGCAAAATGTTCGACGGCTCTTCAATTTCAGGCTGGAAGGGCATCAACGAATCCGACATGATCCTGATGCCGGACGACTCCACCTCCGTGCTGGATCCGTTCACTGAAGAAACCACTCTCAACATCACCTGCGACATCGTAGAGCCTTCTACCATGCAGGGATACGAGCGTGATCCGCGCTCCGTTGCCCGTCGCGCGGAAGAGTACCTCAAGTCTACTGGCATTGCCGATGGCGCCCTGTTCGGTCCTGAGCCCGAGTTCTTCGTATTTGACTCGGTCAAGTGGGAAGTGGACATGAAAGGCGCTGGCTACTCCATCCATTCCGAAGAAGCGGCCTGGGTTTCCGGCGAAGACTTCGACCGCAACAACATTGGTCACCGTCCGGGTGTTAAAGGCGGCTACTTCCCGGTTCCGCCGGTAGACAGCCTGCACGATCTGCGTGGCGCAATGTGTGCCGCCATGGAGTCCATGGGCCTGAACATCGAGGTTCATCACCACGAAGTGGGCACAGCTGGCCAGTGCGAAATCGGTGTTGGCGCCAACACCCTGACCAAGAAAGCTGACGAAGTTCAGATTCTGAAGTACTGCGTACACAACGTGGCCCACGCTTACGGCAAAACCGCCACCTTCATGCCGAAGCCGGTTGTTGGTGACAACGGTTCCGGTATGCACGTTCATATGTCCCTGAGCAAAGACGGCAAGAACCTGTTCGCCGGCGACAGCTACGCGGGTCTGAGCGAAACCGCTCTGTACTACATCGGTGGTGTCATCAAGCACGCCAAGGCCATCAACGCCTTCACCAACAGCTCCACCAACTCCTACAAGCGTCTGGTTCCGGGCTTCGAAGCTCCGGTTATGCTGGCCTACTCGGCCCGTAACCGCTCCGCTTCCATCCGTATCCCGTACGTAAACAGCCCGAAGGCGCGTCGTATCGAAGTGCGCTTCCCTGACCCGTCAGCCAACCCGTACCTGGCTTTCGCAGCCCTGATGATGGCTGGCCTGGACGGTATCCAGAACAAGATCCATCCTGGCGATGCCATGGACAAGGACCTGTACGACCTGCCGAAGGAAGAGGCCCTGAACATTCCGACCGTTGCCGAGACTCTGGCGGAAGCTCTGGATTGCCTGGAAGCAGATCACGAGTTCCTGACCCGCGGCGGTGTCTTCACTGAAGATATGATCCAGGGTTATGTAGACCTCAAGCGTGGCGAAGTAGAGCGCCTGAACATGACGACACACCCTGTCGAGTTCGAGCTGTACTACTCCTGCTAAAACACCCCGTTCATTCGGGATTGTGAAAAAGCCCCGCTCAGTGCGGGGCTTTTTTGTGCGCCCCCTCACACCCCACTGCCGCACTTAACGATATGTAACCAACAACACGCCCCCCAGGCGTTGAAATGACCCCGAGGCCCGCAGATAATCAATGAAAACCATCGACACAGGTGTGCTTATGAACGCAAGGAACGGATTAATTGCCGCAGCCATATTCCTGCTGGCGGGAACCGCAGGTGCTGAGGTCTACCGCAATGTAGACGCCTACGGCAACGTCACGTTCTCCGATGAGCCATCCGATGGTGCTGAGGCAATTGATGTAAAGCCGGTGACAACGGTCACCCTGCCCAAGCCCCAGAACGTCCGCGAGTCCGACAAGCTGCGCGAGGAAGTGAAACGGGAAGGTTCGGTCTATGAAAGCGTGTCCTTTGCCTACCCGGAGAACAACCAGGCCTTCAACAGCGGTAGCGGTGATGTCCAGTTCGAGGTCCGGAGCACCCCCGGTTTGCAGACCGGCCACAAATACGAAGTGACCCTGGATGGCCAACCCGTCGGCCAGAGCACCTCAGGCAGCGTTACCGTCAGCAACGTGTTCCGGGGCACCCACGAGGCGCGTGCGCACATCGTCGATGAGAACGGCGTTCAAGTGAAAACCGGCCCCGCAATCAGCTTCACGGTCCATCGCCCTTCGGTCGCTAACTGAACTCGAGCCGCCCCATTATGGTGCGCCCGCACCATAAACAAGCCATACTCTGACCAGCAACGGGGCGATTTGTCCGGGCTGGTCGCGCTCCCTTCCTGAATATGCACCAGCTTACGGCATGTTTCAGTGCCAATTGGCGCCCATGCCCGTACTTTGCCCACTCTTTTGAGACGGACTTCCAAAGTGGTTCGCTTCTTGCAGAAGCCACGAAGTCACAACATTTACTCTGTCGGACCAACGGGATTCACGCATGGCATTGCCCACTGCCAACAAGTACGGCTACAAGAGCATTCTCGACAGCCTCACCACCGCTGTGCTGGTACTTGAGGACAACCTCAAGATCCGTTACTTCAATCCAGCCGCAGAAAGCCTGTTCGAAACCAGCATGACCCGAAGCCAGGGTCAGCCGTTTAGCGACATCCTGGTGGACTCGGAAGATGCCCTGAAGACGCTCTACGCCGCGGCTCAGAATGGCCAATCTTACACCCGACGGGAGGCCGAGTTCCTGTTACCCAGCGGCGCGAGCCTGACGGTCGACTACTCAGTCACCCCCATCAGTCTGGACCCGACCGAATTGCTGATTGAAATTCAGCCCCGGGACCGACTCCTTCGCATCAGCCGGGAAGAGGACATCATCTCCCAACAGGAGACCACCCGGATTCTCGTACGCGGCATGGCCCACGAGATCAAGAATCCCCTGGGTGGGATTCGAGGGGCGGCCCAATTACTTGACCGGGAGCTTGATGATGAAGACCAACGCGAGTACACCCGCGTCATCATTGATGAAGCCGACCGCCTCCGCAGCCTGGTCGACCGCATGCTTGGCCCGAACAAGGCCTTGAAACTCGCTCAAACCAATATTCACGAAGTACTGGAGCGTGTTGGCACCTTGGTTGAGGCAGAGAGCAAGGGACGGCTGGTGTTTCGCCGGGACTACGACCCAAGCATTCCGGAATTCCGCGGTGACAAGGAGCAGCTCATTCAGGCGTTCCTGAACATTGCACGGAATGCCATGGAAGCCGCCTTCGAAAATCAGAGCGGGCACAACGACGAAGCGCCGCCCACCATCATCTTCCGGACCCGGGCCTTGCGCCAGTTCACTATCGGCCACCGTCGTCATCGCCTGGTCTGCCGAGTGGACGTCATCGACAACGGACCGGGTATTCCACCGGATCTGCTGCAGAATATTTTCTATCCGATGATCAGTGGCCGAGCCAGTGGCACGGGCCTTGGGCTTTCCATAACCCAGAGCATCATCGGACAACACCACGGACTGGTCGAATGCGAGAGCAAACCCGGCCGTACTGACTTCATCATCTTCCTGCCTCTGGAGGACACCCCATGAGCCAACCGGCAAACGTCTGGATCATAGACGACGATCGCAGTATTCGCTGGGTGCTGGAGCGCGCCCTTAACCAGGCCGGTATGCAGCCCCGCGTTTTCGACAGTGGCGAGAGCATCATGATGCGTCTCGAGCACGAACAACCCGACGCCATCATCAGCGACATCCGGATGCCCGGGGTCGACGGCATCACCCTGCTCTCCCAAATCGTTGAGGTACACCCCGATGTGCCGGTCATCATCATGACCGCCCACTCCGACCTCGAAAGTGCGGTGACCAGTTACCAGACCGGGGCTTTCGAGTATCTGCCCAAACCCTTCGATGTGGACGACGCCGTTGCCCTGGTGAAACGGGCCGTCGCGCACAGCCACGAAAAGAAAGCCAGCGCAGAGCCCCAGGCAGAAAGCACTCAGCGCAACGCCGAGATCATCGGCGAAGCCCCGGCCATGCAGGAAGTGTTTCGGGCCATCGGCCGGCTTTCCCATTCGAACATTACCGTCCTGATCAATGGCGAAAGCGGTACCGGTAAGGAACTGGTGGCCCAGGCCCTGCATAATCACAGCCCCCGGGCCAACCACCCGTTCATTGCCCTGAACATGGCGGCAATTCCCAAGGACCTGATCGAATCCGAACTGTTCGGCCACGAAAAAGGCGCGTTTACCGGTGCCGGCGCTGCCCGGCAGGGGCGGTTTGAGCAATCCAACGGCGGCACCCTCTTCCTGGATGAAATTGGCGACATGCCTGCGGACACCCAGACACGGCTGCTGCGGGTCCTCGCCGATGGCGAGTTCTACCGGGTTGGCGGCACCACCCCTATCAAGGTGGATGTGCGCATCATCGCCGCCACCCACCAGGATCTGGAAAAACTGGTTCAGGCCGGTTCGTTCCGGGAGGATCTCTTCCACCGCCTGAACGTCATCCGAGTGCATCTGCCCAAGCTGGCCGAGCGCCGGGAAGACATCCCACGCCTGATGCAGCACTTCCTGAAGCGAGCCGCCAAGGAGCTCGCCGTTGAGTCAAAAATTCTCCGGCCGGACGCCGAGGAGTATCTCACCACGCTGCCGTGGCCGGGCAACGTCCGCCAGCTGGAGAACACCTGTCGGTGGCTGACGGTCATGGCCAGCGGTCGCGAAATTCACATCGATGATCTCCCGCCGGAGCTGCTGCATCAGGCCGAGACGCCCACCATGGGTACCACATGGCAAGAGGGGCTGCGCAACTGGGCGGAACAGGAACTCAAGCGCGGCAAAAAGGGCATTCTGGACAACGCCGTACCCGAGTTCGAAAAGATCATGATTGAAACGGCCTTGAAGCACACCGGCGGACGCCGCCGGGATGCGTCGGTATTGCTGGGATGGGGGCGAAATACCCTGACCCGGAAGATTAATGAACTGGGACTGGACCACCCGGAAAGTGACGACGATTGAGCCACCGGGCTCTGTTTTCTGGGGCAGGTCGCGAGACCTGCCCCTTTTTTATGGAATGACTCAACGTTCCTGCCAGTAAATCACCCGGTCGTGGCCGCGATACACGCCGAAGGTGGCGAGCCCTGAGGGATCCTCCAACACGCCGTCGCCATCCTGATCAGACTCAAACCAGACCGGCACATCCCAAACCAGTGTATCGGTGCCCGATGTCCCTTTCGGCTCGA
Organism: Marinobacter arenosus; assembly: GCF_019264345.1. NCBI lineage: Bacteria > Pseudomonadati > Pseudomonadota > Gammaproteobacteria > Pseudomonadales > Marinobacteraceae > Marinobacter > Marinobacter arenosus. The sequence continues at coordinate 62,015 of NZ_JAHVAO010000004.1, read as the reverse complement.
GCGTAAGCGGGCCACCAGTGCCCACCATCAAGTTACCTGTCCCCGCCACAAGGCTATGGTGAACCTCCGGGTCTGCGATCAGCGTCGTGGTCCAGGACGAACAACCATCCGCCGCGTGCTCGACGAAACGACTTCCGTTCCATACCTCAGCCCGGAAGGGCATGAATAATTCGCCCACATTCTCGGGCCCGTAGACGTTTTCAAGCTCCCAGCGCCCGTAGCGGATCTCCAGGGGGGCAGATGGCGTGACGGACAAGGGCATTGCCGGCGCCAGCACACCGTCGGAATCCTGAATGGCATTAACCGTGATGGTCATGTCCGGTGAGAAAGGCGGCACCTTGGCATCAACGGCCTTGTCATAGACAAAGGAATCGTCGGTTGAAAACGAGAAGACCAATACGCCGTCACTCGCAGAGGATATCAGGCCTCCGTCCAGGCCAGACGTGATGGGATAATTGGCGCCGGACAGGTAAACCTGGGTGTTGTCCGTGGCCGGGGCACTCCGGGCAACATTGTCAGCCGTCAGTTTCTGGAAATCGCCCTCGGTGTAATTATTCGTGACATAGGTTCCCGGCCCCATCGCGGAAATGGTCAGCTCCGGTACAACGGCCCAAGCCATCGACTGCCCGGAGTAGACGAAGGCGGAACCAACGCTGCAGAAAGGGGCAAGCTCGCCGGGTGAGACAACAACCTCGAATCGATCAGGGACAAATCGCCCCACGGACCCGGACTGCCCCGTGACCTCAGGCGCAACGCCCAGGTAGGCTGCATTTTCGGCCGTCAGCTGGATGATGCCGACCTCGTTCCAACTGAGATCACTGATGATGGCTTCGCCGCCGTTGAAGGAGGCGCCATCAACGTCCAGCGTTCCTGACAGGACCCCATCGTCAGCGGTAAGGGATGAAGGCAGCAACAGAGTATGGCTCAAGTCTGCCCCCTGCGGCGCACCCTCCTGACCGTAGCTGGACAAAACACCCCCTTCGGCCCCCACGGCCGACAAAACCACTTCAAATACCTGCCCGGCCGACCTGAATACAGGACCATTCGCATCGGCGGCCGAGGGATTACCCGTCACCGCGAGTTCAAACCGGTCCGGTCTGACGGTCCAGAGCGCACTCTGGCCCGAGATGGGCAACGGGGTGCCGGCGGTGTCCACGACGATCCCCGAGGTGTCATCCAACAGGTTCAGACGGTATTGTCCAACATCGCTGGTGATCAATGAAAAGGCCGCGAGACCGCCATTGAAACTGAGCGTCAGGTTGTCCGACGACGGTACTCCGGTTCCGGGAGCGACCGACGAAACGCCACCGTCCAGAGTCGGCGTGACGCCACCTGGATCGTCACCACTTCGGCTGAGCCAGGCTTTCACGTCGACCTCACCATCATAATCCGGTATCACCCCACACTCACCGTTCGCGGGATCCCGTCGAATCGCCCGCGCCACAAACGAATGGTTGCGCTCGGCCACGATATCCAGGCCATTGGCGTCCGAACTCTCGATCACGAAGGCATTTTCAAGAAACTGAATGGGCGCCGAACGCCCTTGCTGCCCATCTACAACGTCAGTAACCACCACCCGGAGCTGGTCGGCGGTGGCATTGGCCAACGCAAGCGATACGGTGCCGTTATCGGCGCCGGCAAACTGGTAGCTCACGGTGCCATCGTTGTCTGTGTCCGGGCTCGGCGCCAGGGATCCGGCCGGCACATCCGACACGCCTGCAGACCAATTACCACTGCCGGCGCTTGTCTGCAGGGCAACCCGACCATCGTAGTCAGAGAGCACCTGTCCGTTTCGATCGACGGCCCTGACGAAAACCTCGGCCACCCCACACACACTCGCAGACGGGGGAGCAATAACCTCGAACCCACCGAGCCGATTAATTGCACAGGGACGGCGGCGCTGGTAAAGCTTCTGGATGCCTTCCGCGTTGAACGCTGACCGGAATAGCGTGACCTCATCCACTGAGCCATCAAAGTATTCGAAGAACCCGCCCCGCTGATCGGTACCAAGGTAAAGCGGGTTGCCGTTTGTGGCCAGGACACCTGCCGCAGCTCCGGAAGCTCGCTGGTCGCCATTGATGTAGATGGCCTGCCGACCGGCCTTGTAGACGACGGCAATGTGCGCCCAGCTGCTCTGATCCAGGTTTGCGCCGCTGGTTCGAAGCATAAACCCTGTGCCTTGGGTGTTTCGCCAGGACCACCGGATCTCCCCATCCCGGTCCAGCTGGATTTGGTAGTTGCTTCCTTTCGAAAGAATGGTGTCTGTGAATAACGGAGAACTTTCAGGCCGGACCCACGCCGTGATCGTTAGCTGGTCGGTCAGGTCCAGCCGATCGCTGTCGGCAAAGCCAATGTATTGAAACTGCCATTCCTCAAAGTCGGCGTACCCACAGGTTCCGGGATCACCCGCCCATGCCGGGTTTTGCTGCGAGAACACCACACCGCCGACGGCAAGACCGCTGGAGCCACCGCCAGAGGCATCAAGCACTTCACCGGAACTGCCGTTCCAGGGGCCATTGTCCAAATGCCAGTCCGCAACCGCGGATGGCAGGATGATGCCCAGACCGATCTGGCTATCAAACACACCAAAACGGCTTCCAGAATTATCCACGGCGGTTTCCAGGTTCAGAAAGAACTGGCGTTGGTCGAAACTGCCGGACTGGAGCGTGGGGACACTGATGGATGCCTGGGTCTGGCCGGCGGGGATTGTCAGGGTTCCGGAACGCTGGCTGTAGTCCGTGCCTTGAACGGCCGAACTGTCCTCGGTTCGATACCCAAGGACAATATCCCGGCCCGCAGCGGCGTCCAGGGTGATGACAAAGGTAGCCGTTTCCCCCTGGAAGACCGTGGATCCCGACACGTTAATCGACGGTCCGTCGACACCGGCGTCGTTAGTGTCGGCTTCAGTGGTTTCGCCGGAGTTACCCGACTCAAAGCCCCAGTTCCCGGTCCCGTCGGGAGAGCGGTACAGGTTCTTCGTATTGGAGGCAGGGACTTCCCAGTCGTACGCCGGCGTGCAACTGGCATCCCGCTGCCTGCTGAAGTTTCCAACCGACAAGTAGTCAATGGTCCGGCCTTCGCCGTCGCGGAGCACGATGTCCATGCCGCCAAAGTCCAGGTAGTCCTCGCTGGTAATCAGAGTTCGATCCGCCACGAGCCAGGGCAGATTGCCCGCATCCATACTGCCCACGGAGATAGTGCCGGTGCACCCATTATTCGTGCAGGCACTTAAGGTCCAACTCGAAAAATCGTCGGCTGTCAGCGAGGACGACAGCAGCTTGATCTCAATAAACCTTTCATTGATTCTGCCTTGGGATAGCTGCCGGACTTCGTTAATGGTTGCCAGACCTTTGTAGTCAGGCGAACAGACCGCCAACGCTTCAGAGGTGGCCAGTAAGCCAACCAACACCATGCAAAAGCGCTGGGCCGCCCGACCAACGGAATGAACCTTGGATCTCATCGGACCTTGACCTCCACCACGCGTTCGGCCCGATCGATACCCACTCCACATTGGCCGGTGCTGGTCAGGGTGAAAATCTCTTCCGCCGGGCTCTTACCGCTCAACTCCGCTGAAACCGACTGGCAATCAATGACAGCCTGACAACCCGCCAGCCCGGATACCGTGAAGGGTTTCGGCGACGAAACGGCACCGCAGCTGCTTCCTTCCAGAACTTCACGCACAGCTACCTGGGCGCCACTTTCTGCCGCAAACAGCGCACGTTGGGACTGGATCTGCAGGCTGACAGCCTCACCGCTGACCTGCTGCAGTTGCGCCATGACGGCGACCAGCAGGGCCAGCACCGTAATCACGAATAACGCCACCGGTAGTCCGGCGCCGTTTTGCTTTCCTGGGCTCGAATCAGGGGACATTGCGAACCTGAACCTCCTGGCTGACGCTGGTCACTTCACCGGATTGCTGGCTCTGGACCTGGAAACGGAAACTGACAACGCCGCTGCGCTGGAGCGTGGGTGGAACGACCTCAAAATTCAGCGAGCCGGGCACCAGATTACCCGCCACCACCTCTCGCGTCGGCATGGTTGCCGGCAATGCGGCGGCTACAGTGCCCTGAATGCCATAGTCACGATAACGAAACAGGAAACTGCCCTGCTGGCAGATTGTCCGGGGATCCTCGATGACAAAAAACTTTCGTTCCGGCGACTTGGTTGCAAAGCGATGGTTGGCACCGCCATCGAAAGTGACGGTAACCGGCGAGGCGCCAGCAGGGAGTGTCGCTTCGGGAGAAACGGCGCCGGGGCTCACCGTTGAGTAAAGATTGCTGCCGTATCCGTACACCACAACCCTGCCGCTGGCGCTGGCGCCACCAGCCAGCGGCGCCGCCTCGAAAGAGTCTGGGTTTGAGTCGCCCGGAAGGTTCAGGTAATTGGAAACGGCAACAACCGGCATCCATTCGATGCACGAGCCGTCGCCATTGACGCGAATGGATCCCGGCAGCGCTTCACGCAGCGCCCGGCTGACATGTTCACTGATCACAACGGCTGAAAAGGACCGAAGCTGCCGGGAACCGACATCGACTGCCCCCTGGGTTGACAGTGCAACAAAACGAACCGAGATGGTCGCAACGATGGCCAGGAGGACGATCACCATGACCAGTTCGACGAGCGTAAATCCACGAGCTCTGACCGTCAGGAATCCGCCCATCAGAAATTCGCCCTGTAGGCCGAGAAAACAAACCGGCGGTCATCCGGGGCGGATACCAGTACATCGATCCGCTTCGCCTGTGAGGCAGGCAACCCCACCTCCGTGCCGGCACAGGTAACGGACACATCCACCGAAAACCCGGCATAGCCGCTAATGCCACCCAGCGCACTCGCAGGCGGCGCGTCACTGAGGCCATCGTAATCGTCAACGTCGTCGAACGACGCTCGCGTTTCTGCGCCATCCGCTCCAATCGTGCAGGCCCCGGTGTACCGCGGCACGCCCCCCTGGGGGGTCTGCTCATCGTACTTTTTGGACAGGATTTCATCGACGTAAAGCTGCCCGAGGGCAACGGCCCGGGTTTCATTCAAGGGATCGGCGCTACGGCCGGAGATCAACGCAAACGCGCCGACCACGCCGGCGATGGCGATACTGATGATCACGATGGTGATCACCAGCTCGACCAGAGTGGCACCTCGAACCGCGCGCCTCACGGCTGGCATCCCCCGGCATAGACGGCGCCCAGAGAGCTGATGCAGGTCTGGTAAGCGTTTTCGCCATTAAAGATGAGGTTGGTATTGCCGCCGCCAACCACTTCCCCCCTGGCGTTGAAAGTCAGCGTCAGTGGAAGTGGCGCACCATTCAGCGTCGTTCCAGCACGCTCAACGGCAAAGATCCGGGCGTTGGGCGTGCCCGAACCGACGGTAAACTCGAAATTATCGGCCGTCTGATTGATGGTCAACCTGCCTGCAGAATTCCCCGCCAGCGCTGCCTGTTGGGCAAGCAGCGAGGCGGAGGAAAGTTGCTGGGTGGCCAGCAACGGAGAGAACGCGGAGCGACCGGCGAACAATCCAATACCCAGAGCCGACAACACTCCAATCAAAACGATTACGGTCACCAGCTCAACTAATGTAAAGCCCGCTGAAATGCCGTGGAAATCGCTCTTCGTCCTGCCTTCGCAGGGCGCCTTAGCAACCCGTGGCCGGGACATTGATCGCCGTAATAACCGGAGCGGCATTTGCTGCTGCCTCGGTGTAGTCAAAAGAACAAGCGCCATTTGAGATTGTCAAAGTAGTACCAGCCAGACTCAGACCAAAGTCATTTGCGTCGAGCTGCGCCGCTTCTGCGATCCCATTAGTCGCTGTAGCAGCAGTTACTGTAGGGCCATCAGCTTGTGGGTAACCGTTCACCAAAGTGATTTGAGTGCCCTCCAGGTTTACCGGATTGTTTCCGTTTGCCAGATTGGCAGAGTGAGCGATTGCGGACGCTGATTTAACGCTTCCACGAGCCCCCTCAAGAGAAGCAAGCCGTGCGTCTCCGCCCAAATCGGCAAAACGCGGCAACGCAAACGCCGCCAGAATACCCAAGATCACAATCACCATCACCAGTTCGATAAGGGTGAAGCCCTGCTCTTTTTTTGCCGCTACTGCATTCTTCATGTTCATGGTCGTACTCCATTTATTCGCTTGAGTGAGTGTATTAATTGATCGTTGTTGTAATTTCGCCGTTGTCGGCGTCATAACGGATTGTGCTGCCCTGACCATCCAGCTGATAGGTGAAGAGACAATCTCCAGCGGGTGCAGTGACGGCGTAATCCGGTGTGGTACCAGTGATGGTGGGCGCATTGGATTGTAGAACGCCAACCCAGACCTGCTGACAGCGATCCACGGTCATGGAAGGATCCGTCGTGTCGTCGGTGGCTGTCGGCCAGCCATCGGCACTCACGTCGACGTCATCGTTACCGAATCCCTGCACGTTCACGGCCGCAACCGTCAAACCATTCGAAACCCACTGGGTTTTCGTCAGTGCCACGCCAGCCGCCAACGCCCCCGCCGTCGCCTGGATGCTGGATTGATGCGCCTGCTCCGACAGCTGCGCGAATCGCGGCAATGCAAAGGCGGCGAGGATGGCCAGAATGGCAATCACCACCACCAGTTCAATCAGGGTAAATCCTTGTTGTTGCTGTACTGCTCTGTACTGCCTCATTGGTCAGCCTCGTTCCCGGTTTTCTTCGCTCGTTGTGTCAGTACCGGCATCCGTTGCTCGCACTGATTGTTCTGTGAACGACACTGGCATCAATGTGAGGCCCGTTGATCGTTCCCGCTGCTCTCGCTCTCCATTTTTATTGCGGTCTGCAAAATCTGTTGTCACCGTCCAGGCCAGAGGCCGTCCGCCTGGCGCACGCCGCCCGTTCAGGGTTATCGGCTGATTGGGGGTGTAGATTAGCCACCCGTTGCGCCTTCCGGTCACTCCGCTGGGCTCGCCCCGCCAGAAACACCAGGTTCCCGGCTTCGATTCGGGCCGCTGACATAACCCCGAATAATTCGGCCAGTGATGTTTCACGAGCTCAAATGGGTTTATGCCCTCCTGATCTTCCAGGCGCCCGTGGCGACTCAACATTACCTCGGCCCCCTTGATCACCAGTGCCGCCCTCAACTGGTTCACAACCATCTTGGCCGCCTGTTCCTCGGCTTTCCGGGTTTCGCGCTCAAGGGCCTCGAGCAGGAACCAAGCCAGTGCGGCAATAACCACGATCGAGACCGCGAACCGAAACCTTCGGGCCAGCGCCAGGCCGTCCGCGTCAGAACGGTCATGGTCCTGCACTCAGCCCCGCCCCATGGCGGCGGCTCCCAGGTCCCAGATAGGCAGAAACACACCGAGAGCCAGGATCAGCACCAGAATGCCCATTGCCACAATCAGGATGGGTTCGATCGATTCCGCCAGCCGCTTGAGACCGTAGTCCACGTCCTCATCGTAAAAATCCGCCACGTTGTTGAGCATGTCATCGACGGCCCCCGTTTCTTCTCCCACGGCAATCATTTGCAGGATCAGCGGCGTGAACATCTGGCTCTGACGGGCCGTCCGAAGCAGGCTTTCGCCACGCTCGATACTGACACGCATTTCCTTGATATGGCTGGAAATCCACGCGTTGTCAGTGGCGTCAGCCACCACCGTCAACGCGTGGGTAACCGGCATCCCTGCGGCCAACATGGTGGCGAAGTTTCGGGCAAATCGGCTCAGGGTGATCAGCTCCATCAGTGGCCCGATGATGGGCACCCGCAGCTTGTACCGATCCCAGGTCAGCCGCCCCTGCTCGGTCTGTTTCCATTGCCGGAGCAATAGCCCGCACGCTGCTACTGCGAACAACAGCACGTACCAGTAATTCAGCAGGAAACTGGACGTCCCGACAAGCACCTGTGTCAGAAACGGAAGGTCCGCGCCCAACTTGCTGAAGACGGCCGAAAACTTCGGGATAACCAGGAAGTTCACCACCATCAGGGCTGCCAGCAACGCGATCACCACGAACGTTGGGTAGCGCATGGCCTGTTTCAGGCGACGTTTGGTGTCCCGCTCAAGTTCCAGGATTTCCGATAGCCGCTTGAAGGCGTCGTCCAACATGCCTGTGTTTTCACCCACATGAATCATCGCGACAAACAGGTCTGAAAAGACTCTGGGGTGCGCCTGCATGGCCGCTGCCATGGTCGTGCCACCTTCGAGCCTGGAGGTGACGTCTGAGAGAACGTCCGCCAGCAACGGCGAACGGGTCGTTTCCGCCAGCCCACGCATGGTCCGGATCAACGGAATGCCCGCCTTGGTCAAGGCGTGCATCTGCCGGCAGAACACAATCAGTTCGTCCAGTGAGATCTTTCTGCGGAACAGCGGCATGCTGTCCAGGCGATCCGTCAGCGAGATCGGATCCTGACGCTCGTCAATGGTCAACGGCGTGATACCCCGGCGCATCAACTCAGTGGCCGCGGCGTCTGCACTCGCCGCAACCAGGGAGCCCTGCTTTACTGCGCCACGATCATCTTTGCCCCGGTAGCTGAATTGCATCAGCGACTACCTCCAACCGGCTCGTCCGGAATTGGAATCTCCGCACTCTCAGAAAACTCCCCCTCTGAAGTGGCCGCGACTCGAGCCACTTCCTCCAACGTGGTCAAACCCTGCAGCGCATAATCCATGGCACATCGCCCCAGGGGCCGGTAAAGATCGCTCTGGCGTGCTGCCCGGGTAAACGCCGACACATCCTGGCGACGCAAGGCATCGAGCATTTTCTCGTTCATATCGAGCAGCTCATAAACACCCACGCGGCCTTTATAGCCGGTATTGCTGCACTGGTAACAACCCCGTCCCTGCACAAAACCCGCTTCCCGGTCGAGAGGGTCCAGCTCAAAACTGTCGAGCCAGATGGTCTCCTGCTCGGTCGGCTCATAAGCCGCCGAGCAGTTTTCACACACTCGCCGAACCAGGCGCTGGGCAACCACACCAAGCAGCGAACTGGCTACCAGAAAAGGTTGTGCCCCCATATCAATCAGGCGCATAGCGCTGCTGATTGAGTCATTGGTGTGCAGCGTCGATAAGACGAGGTGGCCGGTCATGGCCGCACGCAAACCGATCTCGACGGTTTCCCGGTCACGCATCTCCCCCACCAGGATCACATCCGGGTCCTGACGCAACGCAGACCGCAGAACGCCCGCAAACTCGAGCCCGATCTTCGGGTTCACCTGCACCTGGGTAATCCTCGGTAAGCGGTACTCAACCGGGTCTTCCGCCGTGATGATCTTCAGTTCAGGACGATTCAGCTCACTTAACGCACCGTAGAGCGTGGTCGTCTTACCGCTGCCCGTCGGCCCGGTCACCAGGATCATGCCGTGCGGTTTTCGGATCATCCGGCGGAAGCGTTCCATCAGTTTCGGCGGCATACCCGTTCCATCGAGGTTCAGCATGCCCTGGCTCTGGTCCAGAAGGCGCATTACCACGGATTCGCCATACTGCACCGGCATGGTGGACACCCGAACATCAATGCTGCGGCCCTTCACCCGAACGTTAAACCGACCATCCTGAGGCAGCCGCTTCTCCGAAATATTGAGACCAGCCATCAGCTTGAGGCGCAGGACCAGAGCCGCATTGACACGCTTCTCCTTCATGACCTGCTCCTGGAGTACGCCATCGACCCTCTGGCGGATGCGCACCACCGCTTCATCCGGCTCTATATGGATATCCGAGCTGCGAGCCTGTACCGCGTCTTCGAACAGGGTCTGCAGGAGTTTGACAACCGGCGCTTCCGCGCTCTCCGATTCGGCCGAAAGGCTGGCGAGATCAAAGGCGTCGTCGCCCAGTTCGTCTTCCAGCTCTTCCGCCAGCGAGGCGATTTCTTCAGTGCGGCGGTAGACAAGGTCGATGGTGCTGAGCAGTTCGTTTTCGCGAACCACGGCTTGCCGAACCGGTTGTTTGAGAATACGAACCAGCTCGTCGTAGGCGAAGATATCCAGCGGGTCGGCCATGCCAACCAGCAGTTCACCATTCTGCTCGGCCAGTACGATACTGCGAAACCGCCGAGCCATGGCCTCGGGCAATTTCTTCACCAGCGCGCTGTCGAACTGGTAGTGCCTGAGTTGGACAAAGGGCACTTCAAGCTGTCGGGAAAGAATGTTGAGCAGGTTGTCCTCGTCGACATAACCCAGCTCAATGAGGGTGCGCCCCAGCTTCCGGCCCGTGTGTTTCTGTTCGCGCAGGGCCATCATCAGCTGCTGTTCGGTAATGACCTCGTCCTGTACCAGCAGGTCACCAATACGGATTTTTTTCTTGGGCTCCGTCATTTCTATCCTGCCTGCAGTGATTTCAAACGATTACGGACATAGTCCGCCAGCGAGGGCGATAATCCCGGCAACTGCGCCGCCTGGGCGTAGGCTTTCACGGCTCCGTTCAACTCGCCGCTCGATTCCAGGGCAATGGCCAGGCCCACCCACCAGGCCGGCCGGGAGTCGTCCACCGAGATCAACGCCGACCAGTGTCTGGCGGCTTCCACCGCCTCACCGGATTGCTGCAGCAACGTCGCCAGGGTAACCCGGTATTCCGTGTGCTCCCGAACCGACGGTACCTCACGCAACAGGGCCGCCAGCGCCGATTCCAGTTTCCCCAGCGCCAGCAATGCCCTGGCTTCCAGTAACCGCAGTGCGGGGAATTCCTGCGCCTCGGCATCGGATGCCCAGGGCAGTGCCCGCTCGGGCATGTCCTGAATCAGCATGTTGCGAGCAAACACCTCCCGGCTCACCGGGGCAGTCTGACGGGATGTCAGGTCGGTCAACCGCTGCTCTGCCATCCGGGATTCGCCGGCCCGCAGAAGTCTGGACAGTTCCCGGCTGACCCGCAGATCCACAGCCTCGGGCGTTTCGCGAAACTGTTTCACGGGGTTTTTCGAGGCAGTTCGAGTCACTGACTCTGTCACCTCTGGCGCTGCTACCGCACGCTGAGCCGTCTGTTCTGGCTGGTCAGTCGCCCCTGCTCCCGTGTTTGCCGGCGCTTCAGCTGGAGCGGCTTCCGTTACCTCAGGGACGTCTTCGGTCGCCGGTAACTGCTCGGCCTGCACGGTCGTGTTGTCGATACCCACGGAGGCAGATGCCTCATCGCCGACGGGCTCCGGCACCGGTCCGCCCACCTGTGCCGCCGGCTCAGGCTCACGCGTGGTTGGCTGCGCCTCAGACACGTTCATGGCCGGCGTCGGTGCGGACTTCACCACGACGGGCGCACGATCCTCGTCACGGAACAGGAAGCCGTAAACGGCGGCTGCCGTGAGGGCCGCGACGAGCATGACCGTAACCGGCATCAGCCAGCGCCGTTGTGTCCGGATCGCAGTGGACTGGCCGGTGTAGGCGGCCGCCACACCCGGCCGGTTCTGGCGCTGCTCAGCGGCTCTCAGGGCGTCGTTCAGCAGGCTCATAGCCACCTCGCCAGCAGTCCGGGGGGCCGCACGCTTTCAGTATCACGGACAGCCTGGGCAACATGGCGACGACTCACCTGCCGGTCGCCAACCCCCCAGGCCGCCAGCATGGCTTTGTGGGCCAGGATATTGACCAGGCGCGGAATCCCGTCGGAGGACCGGGCGATCAGGCGCAGGGCAGCTGGGGAGAACAGGTCGCCACCGTTATAACCGGCCTGGGCAACCCGGTGCCGGAGGTACTGGGCCACCGAGTGACGATCCAGGGGCGCCAGACGATAATGGAAGGTAATCCGTTGCCGCAGCTGTCGCAGGCTGTCTTTCTGCAGCAACGCATCCAGTTCTGGCTGCCCGAACAGCACAATCTGCAGCAGTCGAACGCTTTCAGTCTCCAGGTTGGTCAACAGGCGCAAGGCCTCAATCGTCTCTTCCGGCATCGCCTGAGCTTCATCGATGACCAGAACCACCGGCTTCTGTTCCATGGCCAAGCCGATCAATTTCTCATTCAACGCCTTGAGAATCTGATGGGTATTGGCACAGACAGACACATCCACACCCAGCTCTTCAGCCACCGCTTCGTATAGGGTTTCCGGCGTCAGATGTGGATTGGGGATATAGGCCGTATGGGATTTCTGCTCCAGCTCATTAAGCAGGAGCCGGCACAACAGGGTCTTGCCAGTCCCGACTTCACCGGTAATCTTGATGAAACCCTCACGCTCACTCAGGGCAACCAGCAGCAGCTCCAGCGCATCGCTATGGCTGGGCGCCCGCATGAAGTATCGGGTATTGGGCGTCAATGCGAACGGTGCTTCCTGCAGTCCGAAATGGGATTCGTACATGCTAGCGACGGGCTTTCTCCGGTTCCGGGGTCACAGACCTGGACGACTGCAGCAGTTCCCGGAGCACATTCATGCGCTCACGACTGGCGGCGATGTCCGCATTCATACGGGCCGGTTCGGCGACCACAGGTCGTAGCAGGATCACCAGCTCACTCTTGCGGGACTGGAATCTGCGCTGCTTGAAAAGCTCACCAACCACGGGAATGTCGCTGAAGAATGGAACAGCCGAGTTGGTGTCTTCACTGGTGTTCTGAATCAGTCCGCCGATGACAACGATCTGGCCGCTTTCCGCCCGGATCACGCTGTCTGTTTCCCGAACCGTACTGATCGCCAGCGGCAAGGTGACATCGCGCTCGCCGATGGTGATGACCTTGTCCTGGTCGTTCACTTCGCTGACCGACGGATGCACGTGCAAGGTGATGCTGCCGGTCTCGGAAATCTGAGGGGTGACGTCCAGGGAAATCCCGGAAAAGAACGGCGTCAGTTCCACCGAGGTGGAGGTGCTGTCGGCACCGGTCAGGGTTGAGTTGTCATCGTCAAAATCGATGTCTGTGACGAAGAACTCATCGGTGCCGACCTTGATCACCGCTTTCTGGTTGTTGACGGTCGAGATGCGGGGGCTGGACAGAATCTGCACATTGCCCTGCTCACCCAGTAATTCGATAAGGGCGTTAAAATCTCCGGCTCGAACACTGGCCGAGAACAGGCCGCCGATATCGGATGTGCTGATGATCTGCCCCGCCAGCGACTGAGCGGTAAAGTCTTCCGGCAGGCCGTCAGACGCCGTGATTCCGGAGGCGCTTTGCAGATCGGACCAGTTGATCCCCTGTTGATAGCCTTCGTTGAGGATGATCTCAAGAATCTTGGCTTCGAGCACAACCTGGCGCTGCATGATCAATTCGGTACGTCGCAGGTACTCTTCAACCAACCGCAGGTCTTCCGTACCGGCACGTACCATCACCAGGCCGGCGCCCGGGTTCACAATAACCTGCTGGTTGTTGCCATTACCGATGATCATGGTCAGGGCCTGACGGATGTCGGACCAGAAGTTGGATTCGGTTTCTGTCGAAATGGTGGTGCCGATCAGGTTCCGGCTCTCCGAACTCCGGTTGTCGCTGCTGCCATTGGACGATTGGCCATTGCTCTGCGTGCTCGTCACCTGCCCCGAACTGACGCGGGTTTCGGATCCGCCCTTTCGCTTGAAGTGCAGGTAGTCAATCGGAAACATTCGGGTCTGTACCCGATCTGCGTTGACCTTGAACAGACGGCCCGTTCGCTGGATATCCAGGCCATAGAGATCCGCCGAGATCTCCATGACCTCCGGAACGGTCACATCTCGCAGGCGAAGATCAACGATCGTGGTCACGTCGGGGTGCACCACAACGTTATAGCGGGTTCCCGCCACCAGGGATTCAAAGAAACTACCGGCGGGGATATCACTGGCGTTCACATCAAAGCGCTCGTCCAGATCCTCACTTGAGGTCAGAGGCGGCAACAGCGCGGCGCTGACATCCGCGGGCAACGAAGCCGTGGCCGTGGCGGGTTCCGGCTCTTTTGCCGCGCGCTCCTCCGCCTGCGCCAACGTCTTGTCAATATCGTCCGCAACGTCTGTTGACGTCGCGGCGGACGTGCGCAGGAGCGGATTGTTACTGCATGCCGTCAGCGTGACCGCCAACAAAAGCACCGTCAGTGGGTTCGTTTTGATCATGGTAGCCTGTGTGTTGGTCATTGAGTTCTGCGCACCTGGGGTAGCTCATCCAGGTAAAGAGTGCGAATGCGGCCGCGGTCCAACACCTCGACCCGGTCCCGGTAAATCTGGCGCACCCGGACCCCGTCAAAGGCCTGCCCCTCGGCTCGGGGTTCGCCATTGATCACGGCCAACCGCCGTTCCGTGCCCACCAGAATGGATTGCAGCGCCAGATCCGTCATCGGCACCGCCTGGGCCGGCGACTCATCAAACCCCGGCGGCCGCGTCGGGTCCTGAAGCGCGGCAGCGGGGCCGGCAAATGCCAACCAACAGCCAACGAACAAGGGCAAAACGCGCATATGCCTCAAACCTGTTAATTGCGTCATCTCATACTCCCAGCCACGCCGGTTCAAGACTCAGTGTTCTGACCCGAATCACGGCTTCTCCGGACGGCCAGCTTTCCGCATCGTACTCAAGAGCCACCCATCCAAGACGTTCATCCAGTGCTTCCAGGCGCTCAAGGTAAGCCAGTACTTCGAGGTAGCTTCCCCGCACCGTCAACTCCACATCATGGGCGTAAAGTAGTGGCCTGCCCTGCTCCTTAGTCTGATTCACTGTCGCATCCGGCCGCGGTGCATACACCGGGGCAGGCGTTTTCAGTTCGAGAGTCTGGAGATCCAGGGATTCCTGGGCCGACAGCATATCCTTCAACACCGACACCATGGCCCGAGGGGCGATCAACTGGCCGGTGGTCTCCGCAATCTGCCGGTCAAGCCGTGCCAATCTCTCACGACGAGCCGCCAGTTGGTTCCGCAGTTCCTGGGACGGGTCAGCAGCCACCCGATCGTTCAGACTCTGCTGCTGCGTCAGCAAGCTGTCCCTACTGGAGGCAAGTACGCCGATTCGGGACTCCAGGATCTGCTGTTTTGTCAGTGCCGGCGCCACGCCAAGCTCCCAACCAATAAAGGCAAGGAGTGTCAGTACGGTAATTGTGATGAGCACGCGCTCTCGAATCGGACGCTCGTTAAACCATTGCGCTCCGTTCTGCAGAGATTCGTTCCAGGCCTTGGCCATCAGTTGGCCTCCCCGGAGCGTTCCGTTGCCACATGAAAATCGATCCAGCGCCCATCTTCGGGCCGGGAGAGCCGGAACGCGCCAAAGGTCTTGCCGGCGAACGCGGGCTCATTACTCAGGTTCTCAAGATAGGCCGGCACCAGGGCACTCGAACGAGCGCGGCCTTCGATGGTCACCCTGGACTGCAGACCGTCCAGTTGGATGCCCGTCAGCCAGACGTTATCGGGAATCTGGCGCGCCAGGGCAGCCATCTGGGGAGAGAAACGCCCGCCATCATTGAGCACCAGGCCCTCCACCTGTTCCAACAGGCGCTGTCGGCGCAGAAGGGTTTCAGAAACCTGCTCAAGGGTTTTCACAACCTCGGGAGCCGGTTGCCTCGCGCTGACCACCGCAGACAGGCGAGTGATGTCCTGTTCGAGGCCCAGATTCTGCCTTTCGATATCGTTGACCTGTTCCGCCAGCCGGCTGTTCTGATGGCCCACCACCGCACCGGTGACCACCAAGACAATAACCAGAACCGCAACCAGGCCCAGAAAAGTTCCAGCCTGCACGCTCTCTTTGCGAGGCCGCAATTCCTGGACATACAGATTGACCTGCTGATTCACGAACGGTCCCCCTTTGTCCGCACGAGCCCGGCACTCCAGGCCGGCAAGCACCGGCTATCGAGGGGCTGATCCAGTCCCAGAACTGCCCAGTCCAGCATTTGCACGCCCACTGCCACATACGAGGACACCATTGACGCGAGCGGCAACGCGCTGTCTCTGGCAACCATACGAATCGTAGCCGGGGGCACCTGCCCCAACTGACTCTCGTAATAATCCAGTGATCGTTGCATTTCCAGCGCCAGGGTTTGAACCGCACTTTCCTGTCGCGCCACATCCCGGAGGTCCGCGGCCGGAACGTCCAGACGGCGAGACAGGTAGAGTGTGTCCTCCCGGCAAACAATCATCTGACCGTAACTTTCCCGAAGATGGACAAGGGCGATCCCCCGTCTGTTTTCATCAAGAACACTCGCAAGGTTTCGTAAAGCCAGTTCCGCAATGTCGATACGATCCAGCAGAAGATCAGATGCAGCCACCAGAGCGACCAATTCACGCACAAGTGATTTACGCGCGGCCACCACGTTTACCAGCGCGCCGCGTCCCCTGGAGGCATCTTGAGGAAATGGGAACACATCGGACACGACGTCGGTCGGGCTAAAATCCAGAAAATCCTTGAGCTTCCACTTCAGGGCATCGGCCAGTTCCGACTCGTCAACGCCATCGGGGCGCTCCATCTGGAAGACCTGGTACTGATCCAGCGGCAACACGAGCGTGGTTGACGCCCCAGCCCAGCCACGCTGCTTGACCAACTCCTGCAAAGCCTGGGTGCGCTGTGCCGGGCGGCACTCCATGAATCCCACCGGCACGGAAGAGCCCACCACGGTTTCAGCCCAGGCAATGCCATCCGGGCGGACCTCCAGACAGACACGCTGAAGCCCCCGGGACCCACTGAGCAAACCGGTAATCTTTTCTAGGATGGAACGTTGTGTCATAGAGTCTTCAGATAGATTCAGGACCACTCGCCGGGGCTAAGTTTTTATTATTTTGGCCAAAAAATCAGCAATTTTTACATTGGCTTACATAATAGATGAGAAGGTGAACCGAACTCTACGGTTTTCGGTTTATTTCACGTCTTTTTGCATCACCGTAACAAAAAGGCCCCCGGTATACGGGGGCCTTTTGCGAACGATACGAATTCCTTCTTAGAAGGGAATATCGTCGTCAAAGTCATCAACCGGCTCCGGCATGCTGCCCTGGGACGGCTGATTGTAACCACCAGATTGCTGCGGCGGTGGATTGTTGTTCTGCTGACCCGCCGGCGCATTGTAGCCAGATTGCTGCGGACGGCCCGCAGGTGCTCCCTGGTTCATGCCGCCTTCGCCACGACTGTCCAGCATCTGCATCTGGCCGTTGATGTCGACAACCACCTCGGTCGTGTAACGGTCCTGACCATCCTGCCCCTGCCACTTGCGGGTCTGAAGCTTGCCTTCGATATAGACCTTGGACCCTTTGCGGAGAAATTGGCCGGCAACCTCGGCGACCTTGCCAAACAAGACGATCCGGTGCCATTCAGTCTTTGGCACCAGCTGCCCGGTCTGACGATCCTTGTAGCTTTCGTCAGTCGCAAGGTTCAGGTTTACCACGGCATTGCCGTTGGGGGTGTAACGGGTATCCGGATCCTGCCCCAGGTTCCCGATAAGAATGACTTTGTTGACGCCTCGTGCCATGTTCAGCTCCTGACTCTGTTTTCAGGGACGACCCGCGCTCCCTGCGGGCCTCCAAATTTCACGTATTGCTACCGTGCCGGACAAATGAAAAGTCCGCAAGTAACGCTTCATCGAATTGTTGACGATCCACCTTGAGATAGGCAGTAGCGGCATCCTCCACAATCACGACATCCTGAACACCGGGCAACCGGCGCAGGCTATCATCAATATCGTCGTAGGGATTACCACCAACCTGCTGCAACTGTAACACGAAACTGGTGGTGTATCGCGGCGAAGGCATGGTCAAGGCGACCAGCAGCCACACTGCGAGCACTGCAGCCATGAACCACAGAACACCATCAATGCCAAGTTGCCCCAGCAATACCCCGCCCAGCGCCCCACCGAGAAACGCCCCCATGAACTGGGACGTAGAGTAGGCTCCCATCGCCGTGCCCTTGCTCGCCGCGGGCGCCTCCTTGCTGATCAGTGAGGGCAAGCTCGCCTCCAGGAGATTGAACGCCATAAAGAAGAAGAACAGCACGGCCCAGGCGGCAAGGAGTCCCGTTGAAACGGTGGTCAAACCAGCCGTCGCCAATGTCAGTAAGGCAATCGCGCCACAGAGCACCGCCTTCATCTTGCGTTTTTTCTCGCCAATGATGATGAATGGCACCATCGCAAAGAACGACGTCACCATCACAGTGAGGTAAAACCACCAATGGGAACCGCTGGCCAGCCCCAACTGATCCTGCAGAATGGAGGGAAAGACAAGGAACAGCGCAGTCAGAACCAGGTGCAAGGCAAAGATGCCAAAGTCCAGACGAAGCAGGCGGCCATCCGAGAGAACCCGCCCCAGCATCTGGCGGGCCGGGTGGGTATCGGCGCTGAGTTTGTGCTGATGGGGCGTTGGCACCACACGATTCACGATGACCAGCGCCAGGACGGCCAGAGCGGCCGTGGTGTAGAAGATGCCGGATAGCCCCCAGACCGAGCCAATCAGGGGACCAAGGACCAGCGACACAGAAAACGACAACCCGATGGAAATGCCAACCGTCGCCATCGCCTTCGTTCGTTGTTCCTCTCGGGTCAGGTCACTCAACATGGCCATCAACACGCTGGCGATCGCCCCGGCTCCCTGAAGAATCCGACCGAGAATCACAACGTATATCGACTCGGTGGCGCCAGCCAGAACACTGCCGGCGGCAAAGAGGATCAACCCGATGTAAATCATTGGCTTGCGACCAACCCGGTCAGACAGCAAGCCAAAGGGAATCTGCAGCAAGGCCTGGCTGAGCCCATAGGCGCCGATGGCGAATCCAAGCAGAGCCGGCGTGGCGCCCCGAAGATCACTACCCAGCAGCATGAACACGGGCATGACCATAAACAGCCCAAGCATGCGCATGGCGTAGACAGACGCGAGGGCCGAAACCGATCGTTTTTCCAACGCGTTCATGGAAACACTACCTCAGCCGGGGTTGAAAGCGGACTTGCGAGAAGGCACATAGCCTTCGCGGGCCGCGCATTGTAACAGAAGGGGCGCCATCGCGGCACAGTGTCCGATGAGCCGGAACAACCGGCATTTTCGCCGCAGGCGTTCGAACGCGGTATAATTTTCGTTTTTATTTGAGCGAGGTGTTATGGACCATATCCAGATCAAAGGGGCGCGTACCCACAACCTGAAGAATTTCGACCTGGATATGCCTCGGGACAAGCTGATCGTGGTGACCGGACTGTCCGGCTCAGGGAAGTCGTCCCTGGCGTTCGACACACTCTACGCCGAGGGTCAGCGCCGCTATGTGGAATCCCTGTCTACCTATGCCCGGCAGTTCCTGTCGATGATGGAAAAGCCCGACGTCGATCACATCGAAGGTCTTTCTCCAGCCATTTCCATCGAACAGAAATCCACCTCGCACAACCCCCGCTCGACCGTCGGCACCATCACCGAAATATACGATTACCTGCGCTTGCTGTTCGCCCGCGCCGGCGAGCCGCGCTGCCCCGATCACGACCAGCCGCTCGAAGCTCAGACCATCAGCCAGATGGTCGATCAGGTTCTTGCCATGCCAGAGGACAGCAAGCTGATGATACTTGCCCCAGTCATCCGGGACCGCAAGGGCGAGCACCAACAAATTATCGAAACCATGAAAAGCCAGGGTTTCATCCGGCTTCGGGTCGACGGCACCGTCTATGACATTGACGACATTCCTGAGTTGGACAAGAAGCGCAAGCACCAGATTGATGTCGTCGTGGACCGGTTCAAGGTCAAGCCCGGGCTGGAGCAGCGGTTGGCGGAGAGTTTCGAAACCACGCTCGAGCTTGCCGATGGCATTGCACTGGTAGCACCCATGAGCGGTGACGGTGAAGACCAGACTTTCTCGGCCCGCTACGCGTGCAACCTGTGCGGGTATGCGCTCAGCGAACTGGAGCCGCGGATCTTTTCCTTCAACAACCCTGCCGGCGCCTGCCCTACGTGCGACGGCCTCGGCGTCAAACAGTTCTTCGATCCGGAGAAAATCATCCAGCACCCCGAGGCCACATTGGCCGCTGGGGCGATCAAGGGCTGGGATCGCAGAGCGGTTTACTACTTCCAGATGCTCGGCAGTGTCGCCGACCACTACGGCATGGACCTGGAGACACCGTGGGCTGATCTCCCCGAGGACTTCCAGAATGTGCTCCTGCACGGGTCCGGCAAGGAGGACATTCCCTTCCGTTACGTGAACTCGCGCGGCCACATCATGGAAAAGGCCCACCCCTTCGAGGGCATCCTCCCTAATCTTGAACGCCGGTACCGGGAGACCGACTCCCAGAGTATGCGGGAGGAGCTGGCCAGAAACCTCAGTACCCAACCGTGCAAGGACTGTCACGGTTCTCGCCTGCGCCGCAGTGCACGACACGTATTTATCGAAAACCGAAACCTTCCCGAGGTGACCCGCCTCCCGGTAGGCGATGCCCACGATTACTTCGAGCACCTGACCCTGCCGGGCCGCAAGGGCGAAATCGCGGAGAAAATTCTGAAGGAGGTCCGCCAACGGCTCCAGTTTCTGGTGAACGTCGGACTCGAATACCTGACGTTGGAACGGAGCGCCGACACGCTCTCCGGTGGCGAGGCCCAGCGTATCCGACTGGCCAGCCAGATTGGTGCCGGCCTGGTGGGCGTCATGTACATACTGGATGAACCGTCCATTGGCCTGCATCAGCGCGACAACGATCGCCTGCTCGCGACCCTCACCCACCTGCGGGACCTCGGCAATACTGTCATTGTCGTGGAGCACGATGAAGATGCCATCCGGGCGGCCGACCATGTGATCGATATTGGCCCAGGCGCCGGCATCCATGGCGGACAGATCATTGCCCAGGGAACTCCCCAGGACATTCTGGACAACCCCGATTCACTTACCGGGCAATACCTTAACGGCACTCGTGAGATTGCCGTACCCAGCCGGCGAAACCCCGGAACGGGCAAAACACTCACCCTCACTGGAGCGACGGGCAACAACCTTCAGGACGTCACCCTCAACCTGCCGCTGGGCATTATGACCTGCGTCACCGGGGTCTCTGGCTCAGGCAAGTCGACCCTGATCAACAGTACGCTCTACCCGGTGTCGGCTGCAAAACTGAACAAAGCCACCAGCCTCAGTCACGCTCCTTACAAGAGCCTGAAAGGCCTGGATCATCTGGACAAGGTGATCGACATTGATCAGAGCCCAATTGGTCGGACACCTCGCTCGAACCCGGCGACCTATACAGGACTTTTCACGCCCATTCGGGAACTGTTTGCCGGCACCCAGGAAGCCCGGTCGCGGGGCTACAAGCCCGGCCGCTTCTCCTTCAACGTGAAAGGCGGCCGCTGCGAGGCCTGCCAGGGCGACGGCGTCATCAAAGTGGAAATGCACTTCCTGCCAGATGTGTACGTGCCCTGCGACGTCTGCAAAGCCAAGCGCTACAACCGGGAAACGCTGGAAGTCCGCTATAAAGGCAAAAATATCCACGAGGTCCTGGAAATGACCGTCGAAGAGGGCCGAGAGTTCTTTGACGCCGTGCCGTTCCTGGCCCGGAAGCTACAGACCCTGATGGACGTCGGACTCTCCTACATCCGCCTGGGACAGAGTGCAGTGACCCTGTCGGGTGGTGAAGCCCAGCGGGTAAAACTCGCCAAGGAACTGTCGAAGCGCGACACCGGCAAAACCCTGTACATCCTCGACGAACCGACCACGGGGCTGCATTTCTACGATATTCAGCAATTGCTGAACGTCCTTGAGCGCCTGCGGGACCACGGCAACACCATCGTGGTCATTGAACACAATCTGGATGTCATCAAGACCGCAGACTGGATTGTGGACCTCGGCCCGGAAGGCGGCTCAGGTGGCGGTCAGATCATTGCCGAGGGAACCCCGGAGGACGTCGCCGAAAACCCCGCTTCCCACACCGGAAGGTATTTGAAGCCCATGCTGAAAAAGGCCAAAGGCGCGTAACTCCAAAGCGCCTCGGCTTGGGCCATCACGGCTGTAGCCGAGACACAAAAAAACCGGGTACCTTTCGGGACCCGGTTTTTTTGGACTTGTCCGAAGAACTTACTCTTCGTCTTCGTCCACCTCTTCCGCTTCGATATCCAGCGGGCGACCGACCAGCTCGACAAATGCCATGGGGGCATTGTCACCGGCACGGAAACCGCACTTCAGGATACGAAGGTAACCACCCGGACGCTCGCTGTAGCGGGGACCAAGCTCATCAAACAGCTTGGCAACCGCGGCATCGTCACGCAGGCGTGAAAACGCCAGACGACGATTCGCGACCGAATCATTCTTGGAGAGCGTGATCAAAGGCTCGGCTACCCGACGAAGCTCTTTGGCTTTCGGCAGCGTTGTTTTGATCAGCTCGTGTTCAACCAGTGACGCAGTCATGTTACGGAACATGGCCTTGCGATGCGCACTGGTCCTGCTGAACTTACGACCACTCTTACGATGACGCATTGCTCTGATTCCTTACCTTAAACTAATCGGCGATTAACCGCCCAAAACCCGGTCATCGCCACGAAGGCTAGCCGGCGGCCAGTTATCAAGACGCATGCCCAGTGACAGACCACGGGACGCAAGCACGTCTTTGATCTCGGTCAGCGACTTTTTACCAAGGTTAGGCGTCTTCAGCAGCTCAACTTCTGTGCGCTGGATCAGATCGCCGATGTAGTAAATGTTTTCAGCCTTCAAGCAGTTAGCTGAACGCACTGTCAATTCCAGATCATCAACCGGACGCAGCAGAATCGGATCAATTTCTTCCTCTTCCTCTACGCGCTCAGGCTCTTTCTCGTGATCGAAATCAACAAATACCGCCAGTTGCTGCTGGAGAATGGTGGCCGCCCGGCGAATTGCTTCTTCCGGATCGATGGTGCCATTCGTTTCCAGGTCAATAACCAGCTTGTCCAGATCGGTCCGCTGCTCAACCCGTGCACTTTCCACGGCGTAAGCCACGCGACGAACCGGGCTGAAAGTTGCATCCAGCTGCAGGCGTCCGATGGCGCGAGTTTCGTCCTCGTCGAGACCTCGCTGATCGGCCGGCTCATAGCCGCGACCGCGATTAACACGGAGACGCATGTTCACTTCACCATTTTCGCTCAGGTGACAGATCACGTGCTCCGGGTTGGCAATCTCAACATCATGGTCGAGCTTGATATCACCGGCTGTGACAACGCCCGGGCCTTTCTTGCTGAGCGTGAGCTCGGCATCGTCCCGACCGTTCATTTTCACGGCGACGCCCTTGAGATTCAGGAGAATCTCAATAACGTCTTCCTGGACACCCTCGATGGCGCTGTACTCGTGCAAGACGCCGTCGATCTGCGCTTCAGTCACAGCGCAGCCCGGCATCGAAGACAAAAGAATACGGCGCAGTGCACTGCCGAGTGTATGCCCGAAGCCTCTTTCCAGAGGTTCAAGTGTTACCTTGGCACGCGTGGCGCTCGATTCCTTCACGTCAATGGTACGAGGTGTCAATAACTCATGTACTGAACGCTGCATAGACGCCCCTATCTGCTATCGTTGCTAACTGGGCTTTACTTGGAGTAAAGCTCGACGATGAGGTTCTCGTTGATGTCGGCCGGCAGTTCAGTACGCTCAGGCACTGACTTGTAAACGCCGGACATCTTGTTGGCGTCGACCTCTACCCAGCTCACCGGTGCACGGCTTGCAGACAGATCCAGCGCGCCTTTAACACGGAGCTGGTTCTTGGCCTTCTCGCGCACGCTCACAACATCACCGGGCTTGACCTGGTAGGACGCAATGTTCACTACCTTGTCATTCACCAGGATCGCCTTGTGAGAAACGAGCTGACGGGATTCTGCACGGGTGGAACCGAAGCCCATGCGGTATACAACGTTATCAAGACGGCCTTCCAGAAGCTGCAGCAGGTTTTCACCCGTTGCGCCTTTGATTCGGGCAGCCTCTTTGTAGTAATTACGGAATTGCTTCTCCAGCACGCCGTAGATACGACGAACTTTCTGTTTTTCACGAAGCTGTACGCCGTACTCGGACAGACGACCGCGACGCGCGCCGTGCATACCCGGCGGAGTCTCGATGTTGCACTTGGAATCGAGCGCGCGAACACCGCTCTTCAGAAAAAGATCTGTCCCTTCACGACGAGACAGCTTGCACTTCGGGCCTATATAACGAGCCATAATTCACTGTCTCCTGTGTTAGACGCGGCGCTTTTTGGGCGGACGACAGCCGTTATGGGGAATCGGCGTCACATCTGTGATGTTGGTGATCTTGTAGCCGCACGCATTCAGCGCACGAACTGCAGATTCACGTCCGGGCCCAGGACCCTTAACCTCTACGTCCAGGTTTTTAAGGCCGTATTCAGCAGCCGCGTTACCGGCTCTTTCAGCTGCTACCTGCGCAGCAAAAGGTGTACTCTTGCGTGACCCACGAAAACCGGAACCACCAGAGGTAGCCCAGGACAGGACGTTGCCCTGACGGTCAGAAATGGTCACGATAGTGTTGTTGAAGGACGCGTGAATGTGCGCGACGCCATCAACAACCGTCTTTTTCACCTTTTTACGGGTACGTGTACCTGGCTTTGCCATGTTTGCCTACCTGTTACTTACGAATAGGTTTGCGAGGACCTTTACGGGTGCGGGCGTTGGTCTTGGTGCGCTGGCCACGGACCGGAAGGCCATGACGATGACGCAGACCACGGTGACATCCGAGATCCTTCAAACGCTTGATGTTCATCTGTACTTCACGACGCAGATCGCCTTCGACAGACACCTTGCCCACTTCGGTACGAAGTGACTCAAGCTGCTCGTCGCTCAGGTCTTTGACCTTGACGTCCGGCTTAACGCCGGTTGCATCGCAAAGCTTCTGGGCTGTTGTCTTGCCAACACCAAAGATGTAGGTCAGCGAGATAACAGCATGTTTGTTATCGGGTATATTGACACCGGCTATACGTGCCATCCAAATTACTCCGCGTTCAAAGCTTTGCTGTGTGAATTTTCCGCCACAAAAAGGGCGCGAAATAATAGCGCCTGACTCCTACCAGAGTCAAGCGCCATCATTCCGAACCCCTTTTACGCAATCAGAACTGGTCCCGAAGGATTAGCCCTGGCGCTGCTTGTGGCGAGGCTCCGAGCAAATGACTCGTACTGAGCCATTGCGACGAATTACTTTGCAGTTACGGCAAATTTTCTTTACCGAAGCGCGTACTTTCATTGTCGACTCCAGTTTTCAAGGGGAACGGCTTAACCGTTCCGACCATAGCCCTTGAGATTGGACTTCTTCATCAGCGATTCATACTGATGGGACATCAGGTGCGACTGTACCTGCGCCATGAAATCCATCACCACGACTACCACAATCAGCAGTGAGGTGCCGCCCAGATAGAACGGAACATTCCCGGCCACCATCAGAAACTGAGGGAACAGGGACACTGCTGCAATGTACATTGCACCGAACAGCGTCAGACGAGTCAGAACGCCGTCGATGTACTTGGCCGTCTGATCGCCCGGACGGATGCCCGGAATAAACGCTCCAGAGCGCTTGAGGTTATCCGCAACTTCCTTCGGGTTGTACATCAGCGCTGTGTAGAAGAAGCAGAAAAACACAACTGCTGCTGCAAACAGGATAATGTACAGAGGCTGACTGGGCGCCAATGCCTGGGACACGTCGCTGAGCCATTCCATCCCCTCACCCTGACCAAACCACTGCCCGATCGACGCCGGGAACAACAGAATGGATGAGGCAAAAATCGGCGGAATAACCCCGGCCATGTTGACCTTCAGAGGCAGATGACTGGACTGCTGTGCGAACACACGGCGGCCCTGCTGGCGCTTGGCGTAATTGATGGTCAGACGACGCTGACCCCGCTCCATGAAGACCACGAAGCCAATTACTGCAACCGCCAACACACCAATACCCAGCACAACCAGAAGGCTCATTTCACCGTTTCTGGCCTGCTCAAGGGTTTGCCCGATCGCGCCCGGCAAGCCGGCTACGATACCTGCGAAAATCAGCAGAGAGATACCGTTTCCAACGCCACGCTCGGTGATCTGCTCACCCAGCCACATCATAAAGACGGCACCACTAACGAACGAAACAACTGCCACGAAGTGGAAGCTGAAGCTGTCGTTGAAGGTAACGCCCTGCGATGCCAAACCGACGGAAATACCAGCGCCCTGAACCAGGGCGAGGATAACCGTACCATACCGCGTATACTGGCTAATCTTTCGACGACCAGCCTCGCCTTCTTTCTTCAGCTGCTCAAGCTGCGGACTGACCGCAGTCATGAGCTGCATGATAATCGAAGCCGAGATGTACGGCATGATACCGAGAGCGAAGATGCTCATGCGCTCAAGCGCACCACCGGAAAACATGTTGAACATGCTCAGGATCGTGCCCTGATTCTGCTCAAACAGTGCCGCCAGACGGTCGGGGTTAATCCCCGGCACCGGAATATGGGCACCAATGCGGTACACCAACAATGCCAGGAAGACAAACCAGAGCCGCGATCGCAGCTCTGCCAGTCCTTTACCCGCGCCCGCAGGCAATGATGCTGTCTTGGCCATTTAGTCCTCGACTCGCCTTAGTCTTCGACTTTACCACCCGCGGCGGCAATTGCCTCGCGTGCGCCTTTGGTTACCCGAAGGCCCTTGACGGTTACCGCACGGCTCAGTTCGCCGGACAGGATAACCTTGGCTTCGCGAATTTCTTCGCGAACAATGTCAGCCTTTTTCAGAGCTTCGAGATCAACCACATCGCCTTCAACCTTCGCCAGTTCGTTCAGGCGAATTTCAGCAACGTAACGCTGCTGGCGAGAGGTGAAACCAAACTTCGGCAGACGACGAGCCAGAGGCTGCTGACCACCCTCGAAACCGGGAGCAACACTGCCGCCAGAGCGAGCTTTCAGACCCTTGTGACCGCGACCGCCGGTTTTGCCGAGACCGCTACCGATACCACGACCAACCCGCTTCGGAGCTTGGCGTGAACCGGGTTCCGGACTAAGTTCGTTCAGACGCATCTTAGTTCTCCTCAACCCGAACCAGGTAATCCACCCGGTTGATCATGCCGCGAATGGAGGGAGTGTCCTCCACTTCCACGGTATGACCGATTTTACGAAGACCCAGGCCCTTGACGCACAACTTGTGCTTGGGCTGACAGCCGATGGGGCTGCGGGTCAGAGTTACTTTGATCGTTTTTGCGTTCGCCATGACTTCAACCCAGAATCTCTTCCACGGTCTTACCGCGCTTGGCTGCAATATCTTCAGGCGCTTGTGTTGCCTGGAGACCCTTGATGGTGGAACGTACCACGTTCACCGGGTTGGTAGACCCGTAACACTTGGACAGTACGTTCTGAACACCTGCCACCTCCAGGACGGCGCGCATCGCGCCACCGGCGATGATGCCCGTACCTTCGGAAGCCGGCTGCATGTAGACCTTGGAGCCGCCATGCTGAGCCTTCACCGGATACTGAAGCGTGGTGCCGTCCAGCGGTACGTCGACCATGTTCTTGCGCGCAGCTTCCATAGCCTTCTGAATGGCGACCGGCACTTCACGCGCCTTACCACGGCCAAAACCAACGCGACCTTTACCATCACCCACCACGGTCAGTGCGGTGAAGGCGAAAATACGGCCACCTTTTACAACCTTGGCGACACGATTGACCTGAACCAGCTTCTCCTGGAGCTCAGGCGCCTTCTGTTCGTTAACGCTCATCTTCTCCACCTCTTAGAATTGCAAGCCAGCTTCACGGGCTGCGTCGGCCAGAGCCTGAATGCGCCCGTGATAACGGTAACCGGAGCGGTCAAAAGCAACCTGCTCAACTCCTGCCGCCTTGGCGCGCTCAGCAATCAGCTGACCGACCTTCTTGGCAGCGTCCACGTTACCGGTTGCACCCTGGCGCAGTTCCTTATCCAACGTGGAGGCAGTGGCAATAACCTTGCTGCCATCTGCAGTCGTGACCTGGGCGTACATATGACGCGGTGTGCGATGAACACACAGACGATTGGTACCCAGTTCACGGATCTTCATGCGCACTTTGCGTGCGCGACGCAATCTTTCGTTATTCGCG
Organism: Marinobacter arenosus; assembly: GCF_019264345.1. NCBI lineage: Bacteria > Pseudomonadati > Pseudomonadota > Gammaproteobacteria > Pseudomonadales > Marinobacteraceae > Marinobacter > Marinobacter arenosus. The sequence goes on along the minus strand of NZ_JAHVAO010000004.1, from coordinate 34,244 downwards.
CTCATAGTCCCGCCTTATTTCTTCTTGGCTTCTTTGCGTCTGACCTGCTCATCCGCATAACGAACACCCTTGCCCTTGTAAGGCTCGGGCGGACGGAACGCGCGGACATCAGCAGCGACCTGGCCAACCTGTTGCTTGTCGATACCGCGAATCACAACTTCCGTATTGGACGGAGTTTCTGCGGTAATCCCCTCGGGCAGCTCATATTCAACCGGGTGAGAGAACCCCAGTGTCAGATTGAGCTTCTTACCTTGCGCCTGGGCACGATAACCTACGCCCGTCAGCTGGAGCTTACGCTCAAAGCCTGTGGATACACCGGTCACCATATTGTTGACCAATGCACGAGTAGTACCAGCAAGAGCGCGGGACTTTGTAGCACCATCGCGAGCCACGAAGCGCAGAACGTTTTCTTCCTGCTTTACTTCGACCGCCTGGTGAATGGTGAATTGAAGCGCTCCCTTGGAACCCTTCACACTAATTTCCTGTCCGTTCAGCTTAACCTCAACACCGGAAGGCAGCACGACAGGATTATTGGCAACCCTGGACATGTGTATCTCCTAGAATACGGTGCAGATGACTTCGCCACCCACGCCAGCAGCTCGTGCGGCGCGGTCTGTCATAACGCCCTTGGACGTTGAGACAATCGCGACTCCCAGACCACCGGATACTTTCGGCAGTTCCCCAGCGCCTTTGTACTGGCGCAGACTCGGACGGCTGACCCGCTTGATCTCTTCAATAACCGGCTTGCCACCGAAATACTTCAGAGTAATCGTCAGCTCGGGCTTCGCGTCGGCTGAAACGGAAAATTCCTCTACGTAACCTTCGTCCTTGAGGACCTGGGCCACGGAGATCTTCATTTTTGAAGACGGCATCGTAACATCTGTCTTAGACGCCATCTGTGCATTACGGATACGGGTAAACATATCCGCAAGCGTGTCTTGCATACTCATTGGTATGAGGCTCCTGATCTTTTTAGTTGTGCAGCGGCTTGCCGCACCGCTTACCAACAGGCACCCGACCGAAGTCAGGGTGCCTATCTTACCAGCTTGCCTTGGTCAGGCCCGGGACATCGCCGCGCATGCCGTATTCACGGAGTTTGATCCGTGAAAGCTCGAACTTGCGCAGTACGCCGTGGGGACGACCAGTCACCTGGCAACGATTACGAAGACGCGACGGGCTTGCATCACGAGGAAGCTGCTGAAGCTTCATCTGAGCATCCCAACGGTCATCATCGCTGGTATTAGGGTTCTTGATAATCGCCTTGAGCTCTGCACGCTTCGCTGCAAACTTCGCAACGGTCTTTTCGCGCTTGAGCTCGCGGTTCTTCATGGAAACCTTAGCCATTACACTCGTTCCTTTATCGCTTGAACGGAAAGCCGAACGCTTTCAGCAGTTCACGGCCTTCATCGTCGGTACCGGCAGTGGTGGTAATGGTGATGTCCAGACCACGGATCTTGTCGACTTTGTCGTACTCGATCTCAGGGAAAATGATCTGCTCACGCACGCCCATGCTGTAGTTACCGCGTCCGTCGAAGGACTTGGGATTCAGACCGCGGAAGTCACGAATGCGGGGAACCGCAATGTGAACCAGGCGATCAAAGAAGTCCCACATGCGCTCACCGCGCAGGGTAACTTTGCAGCCGATCGGCCAACCTTCACGGATTTTGAAACCCGCAACGGATTTACGTGCCTTGGTGACAACCACTTTTTGACCTGCCAGGCGCTCGAGATCCGCCACGGCATTCTCAATCAGCTTCTTGTCACCAACCGCTTCGCCGACACCCATGTTAAGGGTGATCTTTTCGATACGCGGCACCTGCATAACGTTCTTGTAGCCGAACTCTTTCTGCAGGGCGGGTACCACTTCCTTACTGTACTGCTCTTTCATGTTAAGCATCGTAACCACCACCGCTTACTGGTTATCGACAGCTTCGTTCGTGGACTTGAAGATCCGCACTTTCGCGCCGTCTTCCTTGATCTGGAAGCCAACACGATCGGCTTTGCCGGTCTGCGGATTAAAAATAGCCACGTTGGAAGCCTGGATAGGTGCTTCTTTTTCGACGATGCCACCTGGGGTGCCCAGCATCGGGTTCGGCTTGGTGTGCTTCTTGATCATGTTGATCCCAGAAACAACCACACGGCCATCGTCCTGAACCTTCAGGACTTTACCACGTTTGCCTTTATCTTTCCCCGTGGTGACGATTACTTCGTCATCTCGTTTGATCTTTTTCATAACCGGCCTCTGGTCCTTTAAAGTACTTCGGGTGCCAGTGAGATAATTTTCATGAACTTCTCATTACGCAGTTCACGGGTAACCGGTCCGAAGATACGGGTACCAATAGGAGCGTCCTGATTGTTCAGAAGTACTGCCGCATTTCCGTCGAAACGGATCAGCGAACCGTCGGGACGGCGAACACCCTTGCGGGTGCGTACCACGACAGCTTTCAGGACCTGGCCTTTCTTCACTTTACCGCGGGGGATGGCTTCCTTGACGGTCACCTTGATGATATCCCCTACGCTGGCATAACGCCGATGTGAACCGCCCAGGACCTTGATGCACATCACCTGACGCGCACCGCTGTTATCCGCGACTTCAAGCATTGTTTGAGTCTGAATCATGGTTGTTCTCCGGGCGAATTACACCTTGGATGCACGTTCGGTCACTTCCACCAGGGCCCAGCTCTTGGTCTTTGAGACCGGACGGGTTTCCTGGATGGTCACAGTGTCACCGACGTTGCACTGATTGCTCTCATCGTGAGCATGGATCTTGGTAGAGCGCTTCATGTACTTACCGTACAGAGGATGCTTCACCTGACGCTCGACCAGAACGACGATGGATTTCTCCATCTTGTTGCTCACGACCTTGCCGCTCAGAGTTCTGGCAGTTTGGGTAGCTTCGGTCATGTCACTGTCCTGCCTTTTCGTTCAATACTGTTTTCACGCGAGCGATGTCGCGCTTCACCTTGCCGAGAAGGTGAGACTGATTCAGCTGACCTGTCGCCTTACGCATGCGCAGGTTGAACTGCTCCTTCAGGAGGTCGATCAGCTCTTTGTTCAGCTCCTCGACTGACTTATCACGCAGCTCTGTTGCTTTCATCACATCACCGTCCTCGTTACAAAGGTGGTCTGTACCGGCAGTTTGGCCGCGGCGAGCGTGAAGGCATCACGAGCGATATCCTCGGAAACACCTTCCATCTCATAGAGCATGCGGCCTGGCTGAATCTCAGCCACCCAATACTCGACAGAACCTTTACCTTTACCCATTCGTACTTCAAGCGGCTTACCAGTGATCGGCTTGTCCGGGAACACCCGAATCCAGATCTTTCCGCCCCGCTTGATGCGGCGAGTCATGGTACGACGCGCTGCCTCAATCTGGCGCGCAGTTATACGCCCACGGCTGGTCGCCTTCAATCCGTATTCACCGAAGCTCACCTTGTTGGCGCGGTGAGCAAGACCGGTGTTACGGCCTTTCATTACCTTGCGGAATTTGGTGCGTTTTGGTTGCAGCATAAGAGTGCCCCTTTACTTAGAACCTTTCTTCCCAGAGGCTTTCTTGTCAGCACGGACCTGCTCCATACCACCAAGAATCTCACCTTTGAAGATCCATACCTTGACGCCGATTACGCCGTAAGTGGTATGCGCTTCGTAGGTTGCGTAATCAATATCTGCACGCAGCGTGTGCAGAGGTACACGACCTTCGCGATACCACTCGGAACGCGCAATTTCAGCACCCCCGAGACGACCGCCTACCTGGATCTTGATACCCTTGGCGCCTTGACGCATGGCGTTCTGAACCGCGCGCTTCATGGCACGACGGAACATCACACGACGCTCCAGCTGTCCGGCAACGTTCTGCGCTACCAGGCGGGCATCCAGGTCCGGCTTGCGGACTTCTTCGATGTTGATGTGCACAGGCACACCCATCATGTCGCTGACTTCGCGACGCAGACGATCAACATCTTCACCCTTCTTACCGATAACAATACCGGGACGGGCAGTATGGATCGTGATACGGGCGTTCTGAGCAGGGCGCTCGATCACAATCTTGCTGACAGACGCCTTCACCAGACGCTTGTCAAGAAACTCACGAACCTGAATGTCGTTCAACAGGTTTTGTGAGTACTCTTTCTTGTCGGCATACCAGACTGAGTTGTGCTCTTTGATCACACCCAGGCGAATGCCGGTTGGATTTACTTTATGACCCATCTGAGCATCTCCTACTTGTCGGCGACCTTGACGGTGATATGGCAGGTGCGCTTGAAAATCCGGTCAGCGCGCCCCTTGGCTCGAGCTTTGATTCGCTTGAGCGTCGGACCCTCATCCACCATCACGGTGGAAACCCGCAGTTCGTCAACGTCCAGACCTTCGTTGTGCTCAGCGTTGGCGATGGCAGATTCAAGAGCTTTCTTGAGTACTACCGCCGCCTTTTTTGGGCTAAAAGTCAGAATGTTCAGGGCATCCTCAACAGCCTTGCCGCGTACTTGGTCAGCGACAAGACGTGCTTTCTGAGCTGAGAGGTTAGCGCCCTTGTACTTGGCTGCTACTTCCATTTCTATTACCTCACAATCAGCGTTTAGCTTTCTTGTCGGCCGCATGACCACGATAAGTACGCGTTGCCGCGAACTCACCCAGCTTATGTCCAACCATATCTTCGGTGACATAAACCGGCACGTGCTGCTTGCCGTTGTGGACTGCAATGGTCAGGCCTACCATCTCTGGGAAAACTGTTGACCGGCGGGACCAGGTTTTGATCGGTCGCTTGTCGTTAGTTTCCAGAGCTGCCTCGACCTTCTTCAACAGATGCAGGTCTATAAAAGGACCTTTCTTCAAAGAACGTGGCACAGCAATTACCTCTATGTAGTCGTTTACTTGGCCGAACGACGACGTACTATCATTCTGTCAGTACGCTTGTTCTTACGAGTCTTATGCCCTTTGGTCGGAACACCCCACGGAGTAACCGGGTGACGTCCGCCAGAGGTACGCCCTTCACCACCACCATGCGGGTGGTCAACTGGGTTCATAGCAACACCACGTACTGTTGGCCGTTTGCCGCGCCAACGTGATGCACCCGCTTTACCAAGCTGCTTGAGGCTGTGCTCGCTGTTGGATACTTCACCCAGCGTTGCACGGCAATCTACAAGCACCTTACGCATTTCACCTGAGCGCAGGCGGATGGTGGCATATGCACCTTCACGCGCTACCAGCTGTACGGATGCGCCCGCGGAGCGAGCCAGCTGAGCACCTTTGCCAGGCTTGAGTTCGACGCAGTGGATCACGGAACCGACCGGAATATTCCGGAGCGGCAGCGTGCTGCCCACTTTAATCGGCGCGTCGATACCGGAGCGCACAGGATCGCCGATCTGCATACCTTTGGGAGCGATAATGTAACGACGCTCACCATCGGCATACTTCACCAGCGCAATGTGCGCAGAGCGGTTAGGATCGTATTCCAGGCGCTCAATGACCGCCGGGATACCATCTTTGGTCCGCTTGAAATCAATGACGCGGTAGTGCTTCTTATGACCACCACCAGTGTGACGAGTAGTAATGCGGCCTGCATTATTACGACCACCCGTCTTGTTCTTTCTTTCTACCAACGGCTCGTAGGGGCGCCCAGTGTGCAGATCCGGGTTGTAAAGCTTTACAACGTGACGGCGTCCGGCAGATGTTGGTTTGGTTTTGACGATCGGCATATTACGACCCCTTTACCTTATTCCACATCCAGAAAATCGATGTCCTGACCTTCTGCCAGCTTTACGTAAGCCTTACGAATGTCATTACGCTTGCCGAACCCGCGGATAGTGCGCTTGAGCTTACCCTTACGGTTCAGAACCTGAACACCTTCTACGGTGACGTTGAACAGTTGCTCAACGGCTTTCTTGATCTCCGGCTTGGTGGCATCCGGGGCAACCCGGAAAACAACCTGGCCATGCTCGGCCACCAGAGATGCTTTTTCAGATACGTGCGGCCCAAGCAGGACCTTGTAAATGCGTTCCTGATTCATCCCAGCATCTCCTCGATCTTCTTCAGAGCGGGCACAGTCACCACAACCTTCTCGTAGGCAACCAGGCTAACCGGGTCCAGGCCAGCAATATCGCGCACATCAACGTGCGGAATGTTGCGGGACGCCAGATGCAGGTTCTGCTCAACGCTGTCTGACAGAATCAGTGCGTTGCTCACACCGATATCCTTAAGCTTCGCGTTGAACGCCTTGGTCTTCGGGCTATCGACATTCATGTCATCGACAACCACGAGACGCTCTTGGCGAACCAGCTCGGAAAAAATGGAGCGCATCGCTGCGCGGTACATTTTGCGGTTTACCTTTTGCTCAAACCCGCGAGGCTTGGCTGCAAAGGTAACGCCACCAGAACGCCAGATCGGGCTACGAATGGTACCCGCACGGGCACGACCGGTACCCTTCTGACGCCAGGGCTTCTTACCGCCACCGCTGACTTCGGAACGCGTCTTCTGAGCCTTGGTACCCTGACGACCGGCTGCCATATAAGCAGTGACCACCTGGTGAACCAGCGACTCGTTAAAATCTTTGGCGAATGCGGCGTCGGAAACAGAGATTCCTTTGCCGCTACCTGTAATAGTCAATTCCATCGCACCGCTCCTCAGGCTTTAACTGCAGGCTTGATGACAACATCGCCGCCAGTTGCGCCAGGTACGGCACCACTCACCAGCAGCAGGTTGCGCTCGGCGTCGACACGGACGATTTTCAGGTTCTGCACGGTGACCCGCGCGTTACCCATCTGGCCCGCCATCTTCTTGCCCTTGAATACCTTACCCGGAGTCTGGTTCTGACCAATGGAGCCCGGAGCACGGTGAGAGAGGGAGTTACCGTGGGTAGCGTCCTGCATGGAGAAGTTCCAACGCTTCACGCCGCCCTGAAAACCCTTACCTTTGGACTGACCAACGGCGTCAACGACCTGGCCATCTTCAAAGATGGAAGCAGTAATCTCGCCGCCAGCTGCAAGCTCTTCACCTTCGCCGTCAGCCAGACGGAATTCCCACATGCCACGACCGGCTTCAACGCCCGCCTTGGCAAAGTGACCTGCTTCACTCTTGGTTACACGGGAGGAACGACGAGTACCTACAGTCACCTGAACGGCACGGTAGCCATCGCTTTCAAGAGTCTTAAGCTGGGTAATCCGGTTGGGCTCAACCTCGATTACCGTTACGGGCAGCGCCTGCCCATCTTCCGTAAAAATACGGGTCATTCCGGCCTTACGACCGACAACACCAATTGCCATGTTTCACCTCTTAAGTGTACGGGGCTCTCACCCTCTATGGCCTTATGACAGTTACACAGACTAATACCGGGCGGTATTAGCCGAGGCTGATCTGAACGTCCACACCTGCAGCCAGGTCCAACTTCATCAGAGCATCTACTGTCTTTTCCGTCGGCTCAACGATGTCGAGCAAACGCTTATGCGTACGAATTTCATACTGATCGCGCGCGTCTTTGTTGACGTGCGGAGAAATCAGAATGGTGTACTTTTCCTTCCGCGTCGGCAGAGGGATAGGCCCACGCACCTGAGCGCCGGTCCGCTTCGCGGTATCGACGATCTCCTGCGTGGACTGGTCGATCAGGCGATAATCAAACGCCTTCAACCGGATTCGAATTTTTTGGCTTTGCATGATGCACCAAACTCCACTCGTAGCAGCTACTAGTTAGCCGACCTTCAAAAAAAGGAGCCGCATTGTATGCATAATACCCAACCCTGTCAACAGTCATCCTGTTAGACCGGGTCGGGCACAAGCTTTGCGACTGAAACAGAAAAAGGGGCTGAACATTCAGCCCCTTTTTCCTGATCAAACGAGCAAATTACTCGATGATCTTGGCAACCACGCCGGCACCAACGGTACGGCCACCTTCGCGAATCGCGAAGCGCAGACCATCTTCCATGGCGATCGGAGCGATCAGGGTAACGTTCATCTTCACGTTGTCACCCGGCATAACCATTTCCACACCTTCCGGCAGTTCACAGGAACCGGTTACGTCGGTGGTACGGAAGTAGAACTGCGGGCGGTAGCCCTTGAAGAACGGAGTATGACGACCGCCTTCTTCTTTGCTCAATACGTACACTTCGCACTCGAACTTGGTGTGCGGAGTGATGGAGCCCGGAACCGCCAGAACCTGACCACGCTCAACGTCGTCACGCTTGGTACCACGCAGCAGAACACCAACGTTCTCACCAGCACGGCCTTCGTCCAGCAGCTTGCGGAACATCTCAACACCGGTACAAGTGGTCTTCACGGTATCCTTGATACCAACGATCTCCACTTCGTCACCAACCTTGATGATGCCACGCTCAACACGACCGGTCACAACGGTACCACGACCAGAGATGGAGAATACGTCCTCGATCGGCATCAGGAACGGCTGATCGATCGCACGCTCCGGCTCAGGGATGTAGTCGTCCAGGGCCTCTACCAGCTTCTTAACAGCGGTAGTACCCATCTCGTTGTCGTCCTTACCGTCCAGCGCCATCAGCGCAGAACCGGTAATGATCGGGGTGTCGTCGCCCGGGAAGTCGTACTGGCTCAGCAGGTCACGAACTTCCATCTCAACCAGCTCGAGCAGCTCTTCGTCGTCCACCATGTCGGCCTTGTTCAGGAACACGACAATGTAGGGTACGCCAACCTGACGGGACAGCAGGATGTGCTCACGAGTCTGCGGCATGGGGCCGTCAGCTGCGGAACAAACCAGGATCGCGCCGTCCATCTGCGCCGCACCAGTGATCATGTTCTTCACATAGTCAGCGTGGCCCGGGCAATCTACGTGGGCGTAGTGACGATTCGGGGAATCGTACTCAACGTGGGAAGTCGCGATAGTAATACCACGCGCCTTCTCTTCCGGTGCGTTATCGATCTGATCGAATGCACTGGCAGAACCAGTTCCCCACACTTCGTGACACACACGAGTCAGGGCGGCGGTCAGAGTGGTCTTACCATGGTCAACGTGACCAATGGTGCCTACGTTCAAATGCGGTTTACTACGGTCAAATTTTTCTTTAGACACGGTTACACCTCTTCCTGTTTCTTAAGTCCTGGGGATCAACCCTGTTTAATGATCGCTTCGGCAATGTTCGAAGGAGCCTCGGAGTAACCCGCAAACTCCATCGCATAAGACGCCCGGCCCTGTGTTGCAGAACGCAGGTCGGTGGCGTAACCGAACATCTCCGACAACGGAACTTCGGCACGAATGATCTTACCGGCCGGCGACTCATCCATGCCCTGAATGACGCCACGACGGCGGTTCAGGTCACCAACGACGTCACCCATGTAATCCTCGGGGCTCACAACCTCGACCTTCATGATCGGCTCAAGCAGTGCAGGGTCAGCTTCGAGAGCACCCTTTTTCATTGCCATAGAGCCAGCGATCTTGAACGCCATTTCGTTGGAGTCCACATCATGGTAAGAGCCATCGTACAGCGTGGCCTTGATGCGCAGCAGCGGATAACCGGCCAGACAGCCGTTCTGCATCTGCTCTTCAATACCCTGCTGGACCGCCGGAATGTATTCCTTCGGAACCACACCACCAACGATCTCGTTTACAAAGATGAAGTTCTCGCCATCTTCATCGTCCAGAGGCAGCGGCTCAAGCTTGATCTTGACGTGACCATACTGACCACGACCACCTGACTGGCGAACAAACTTACCTTCGACATCTACCGGCTTGCGGATCCGCTCGCGGTATGCAACCTGCGGCTTACCAATGTTCGCTTCAACCTTGAACTCGCGACGCATACGGTCAACGATGATGTCCAGGTGAAGCTCACCCATACCGGAGATGATGGTCTGACCGGACTCTTCATCGGTCCGGACACGGAAAGACGGATCTTCCTGGGCCAGTTTGCCCAGGGCAATACCCATCTTTTCCTGATCCGCCTTGGACTTCGGCTCTACCGCAACAGAGATAACCGGCTCTGGGAACTCCATGCGCTCCAGAACAATCTTGTGGTTCTCGTCACACAGGGTGTCACCGGTGGTCACACTCTTCAGGCCGATAGCCGCAGCGATATCACCTGCCAACACTTCCTTGATCTCTTGACGATCTTTGGAGTGCATCTGAACCATCCGGCCGACCCGCTCTTTCTTACCCTTAACAGAGTTAAAGACCGAGCTACCCGACTCGAGCTTACCGGAGTAAACGCGGAAGAAAGTCAAGGTACCAACAAATGGATCGGTCGCAATCTTGAACGCCAGGGCCGCGAAGGGCGCATCGTCATCTGCCTGACGAGTCTCTTCGGTACCTTCGTCATCAACCTCACCGCGAATCGCCTTGACTTCGTCCGGCGCAGGCAGGAACTCAATAACGGAGTCCAGAACCGCCTGAACACCCTTATTCTTGAACGCGGAGCCGCAGGTCGCGAGAACAATCTCGTTAGCCAGCGTGCGCATACGCAGACCTTTCTTGATGTCCTCGATGCTCAGGTCACCCTCTTCCAGGTAACGCTCCATCAGCTCTTCATTGGCCTCGGCAGCCGCCTCGACCATCTGCTCACGATACATCGCAACTTCGTCCACCATCTCGGCAGGAACATCACGCTGCTCGTAGGTCGCACCTGCGTCATCCTCGTTCCAATAGATCGCCTTGTTGCGGATCAGGTCCACAATGCCGGCGAAGTCATCCTCAGCGCCAATCGGCAGCTGAATGGGAACGCAGGTGGCACCCAGACGATTTTTGATCTGGTCAACCACTCGCAGGAAGTTCGCGCCAGCACGGTCCATCTTGTTGACGAACACCATGCGGGGGACTTCGTATTTGTTGGCCTGACGCCAAACAGTCTCGGATTGCGGCTCAACACCGGAAGAACCACAGAACACAACAACGGCACCATCCAGCACACGCAGTGAACGCTCTACCTCAATGGTAAAGTCAACGTGCCCCGGGGTGTCGATGATGTTGATCCGGTGCTCCGGATACTGCTTGTCCATGCCCTGCCAGAAACAGGTAGTTGCAGCAGAGGTAATGGTGATACCACGCTCCTGCTCCTGCTCCATCCAGTCCATGGTAGCCGCACCATCATGAACTTCACCGATCTTGTGGGAGATACCTGTGTAGAACAGGACCCGCTCGGTGGTTGTGGTTTTGCCCGCATCAACGTGCGCACAAATACCAATGTTTCTGTAACGCTTGATAGGAGTCTTGCGTGCCACTGTATTAACCTCGGCTGATTAGAAACGGAAGTGAGAGAAGGCCTTGTTGGCTTCTGCCATGCGATGAACGTCTTCGCGCTTCTTAACAGCGGAGCCCTTGCTGTCAGCGGCGTCCAGGATCTCACCAGCAAGACGCTGCGCCATCGACTTCTCACCACGCTTCCGTGAAAATTCTACGAGCCAGCGCATGGCCAGCGCATTTTGACGGGAAGGCCGCACTTCTACCGGCACCTGGTACGTAGCACCACCCACACGACGGGACTTTACTTCTACCATCGGCTGGATGTTTTCCAGGGCCTTCTCGAACATGTCGATCGGCTCTTCCTTGGATTTTTCGGCGACGATATCGAGCGCGCCATAAACAATGCGCTCTGCAACAGACTTCTTGCCACTTTCCATCACGTGGTTGATGAACTTGGCAAGGCGTGCACTGCCGAACTTAGGATCCGGGATAATTTCCCGTTTTGCTGCAACTCTTCTTCTAGGCATCGATAAGCCCTTATATATCTAAAAGGTCTTCAGGAACCCCTGAGATAGCATATTGCTACTCAGCCTTACTCTTACCGTTCTAACAAGCAACGATAAAAGACACCCGCTCGGGACATCAGGACTTGGGTCGTTTTGCACCGTACTTGGATCGGCCCTGCTTACGGTTCTGCACACCCTGGGTGTCCAGCGTTCCGCGAACAGTGTGATAGCGCACACCCGGAAGGTCCTTTACACGACCGCCACGGATAAGCACAACACTGTGCTCCTGAAGGTTGTGACCTTCACCACCAATGTAAGACGAAACCTCGTAGCCGTTGGTCAGACGAACACGGCACACTTTACGCAGTGCTGAGTTCGGCTTCTTCGGCGTTGTGGTGTACACACGAGTGCACACACCACGGCGCTGAGGGCAGGCCTGGAGAGCAGGAACATCGCTCTTGGCTACCTTGCGCTTACGAGGCTTACGCACCAACTGATTAATCGTTGCCATGTAAGCAAACTCCAAAAAACCATATCAATGAAACTTACCCCCAGTAGAGGGGGTAAAATTTAAGGGACGCAAGTGTAAGCCTGCGCCCCCGGACAGTCAAGATGACTGATCTCTTTTTAACCACCTCGCGGGTAGGTATCTACCCGGAGGTGGTGTACCTACTCAACTCAGCTTTCGCGGTTGAGCTCGGCACTCAGGGCTTCTTCCACATCGGCTGCGGTGACGCCCTGAGCTTCAAGGTCGCGCTTGCGGCGACGTTCAGCGTGGTAGGCAAGCCCCGTACCGGCCGGAATCAGTCGACCAACCACAACGTTTTCCTTGAGGCCGCGCAGGTAATCACGCTTACCTGTGACCGCGCCCTCAGTGAGAACCCGGGTGGTTTCCTGGAACGATGCCGCCGAAATGAACGACTCAGTTGCCAGGGAGGCCTTGGTGATACCGAGCAGCAGACGGTCGAATCGCGCAGGCTCTTTGTCTGCAGCGATAGCGTTCTCGTTTTCTTCCAGAACCTGGGTGATTTCAACCTGGTCACCAGAAAGAAGCGTGGTATCGCCCGGATCCGTGATTTCTACCTTCCGCAGCATCTGCCGAACGATAACCTCGATATGCTTATCGTTGATGACAACACCCTGCAGACGGTAAACGTCCTGGATCTCGTTGGTGATGTACTTGGCCAGCTCGACCACACCCAGCAGACGCAAGATGTCGTGCGGGTTGGAAGGACCATCGGAAATCACCTCGCCTTTCTCAACCGTTTCACCTTCGAACACGTTCAGCTGACGGTGCTTCGGAATCAGCACTTCGTAGGCGTCGGCATCTTTCGGCGTGATCACCAGGCGTTTCTTGCCCTTGGTTTCTTTACCGAACGACACCATGCCGCTGATTTCCGCCAGGATGGAGGATTCTTTCGGGCGACGGGCCTCGAACAGATCCGCAACCCGTGGAAGACCACCGGTAATATCACGAGTCTTCGAACTTTCCTGTGGAATCCGGGCAACAACATCACCCAGCTCGATCCGGGCGCCGTTGGCCATGGTCACCAGCGCGTTGGCAGGCAGGAAGTAGATCGCGGCACCGCCACCAGGCAGCTCCACATCGTTTCCGCTGGCATCCAGCATCTGGATGGCAGGACGAATGTCCTTACCAGCCGCCGGACGCTCCTTGGGATCGATAACTTCCATGGTCGACAGGCCGGTCAGTTCGTCGGTCTGGGTGCGGACAGTAATGCCCTGGTCCATGTTGACGAATTTCGCGGTGCCTTCGGCCTCGGCGATGATCGGGTGCGTGTGCGGATCCCACTTGGCAACCACAACCCCGGCTTCAACAGCATCGCCGTGCTTCACTGACAGTACCGCGCCGTAAGGCAGCTTGTACCATTCGCGCTCACGGCCCTGCTCGTCGGCAATCGCCAACGCGGAGGAACGCGACACCACGACCAGGGAGCCATCACTCTTCTCGATAGACTTCAGGTTGTGCAGGCGTACGGTACCGCCGTGCTTGACCTGGATGTTGTCAACCGCAGACGCCCGGCTCGCCGCACCACCGATGTGGAAGGTACGCATCGTGAGCTGGGTACCCGGCTCACCGATGGACTGGGCCGCGATAACACCGACAGCCTCACCAACGTTGACCTGATGACCACGGGCAAGGTCACGACCGTAACACTTGGAACAGATACCGTGGCGAGTCTCACAGGTGATCGCGGAGCGAACCCAGACTTCGTCCACACCCGCACGCTCGAGAGATTCAACGGTTTTCTCATCCAGCAGGGTTCCGGCAGGAACAACCGCGTTGTCCTTGTCGGTCGGGGTAAAGGCGTCACGCGCGGTCACACGACCCAGAACACGATCGCCCAGCGGCACAACTACGTCGCCCCCTTCGATATGCGGCGTCATCAGCAGACCTTCGTCGGTGCCACAGTCTTCCTCGGTGACAACCAGATCCTGGGACACGTCAACCAGTCGACGGGTCAGGTAACCCGAGTTCGCGGTCTTCAGGGCGGTATCAGCCAGACCCTTACGAGCACCGTGGGTCGAGATGAAGTACTGGAGTACATTCAGACCTTCACGGAAGTTCGCGGTGATCGGCGTCTCGATGATGGAGCCGTCGGGCTTGGCCATCAGGCCACGCATACCAGCCAGCTGACGAATCTGGGCCGCAGAACCCCGGGCGCCGGAGTCAGCCATCATATAAACCGAGTTGAAGGATTCCTGCATGAGGAACTCACCGTCCTCGCCCTTCACAGGCTGGCCGTCAGGGCCAATCACCTGCTCTTTCGCCAAACGCTCCATCATGGCCTTGGAGACTTTGTCGTTGGCGCGGGACCAGATATCGATCACCTTGTTGTACTTCTCGCCCTGGGTCAGCAGACCGGACGCGTACTGGGTTTCGATATCCTTCACTTCCTCGGTAGCCGCATCAACCAGCTCGTACTTCTCCGGCGGAATCTCGAAATCGTTGAAGCCGATGGAGATACCGGAAACCGTCGCATAGTGGTAGCCCATGTACATGAGCTGGTCCGCGAAGATAACCGTGTCTTTAAGACCGGCGTCACGGTAACAGGTATTGATCAGGTTCGAGATCGCCTTCTTGACCATCGGCTTGTTGACCAGCTCGAAGGACAGGCCGTCAGGCACGATATCAAACAGCAAGGCACGCCCGACCGTCGTATCAACAATGTTGAAGACTTCGGTGCGCGAACCATCTTCGGCGATAGACACTTCCTTTACCCGCACCTTGACGCGCGCCTGGAGGTCAACCTTGCCGGCGCCGTACGCCCGATGCGCCTCTTTCACGTCTGCGAAGGTCATCCCTTCGCCGGGCGCGTTCTTGCGCTCACGGGTCATGTAGTACAGACCCAGAACCACGTCCTGGGACGGCACGATGATCGGCTCACCGTTGGCCGGTGATAGTACGTTGTTGGTAGACATCATCAACGCACGAGCTTCGAGCTGCGCTTCCAGAGTCAGCGGCACGTGCACCGCCATCTGGTCACCGTCGAAGTCGGCGTTGTAGGCTGCACACACCAGCGGATGCAACTGAATCGCCTTACCTTCGATAAGAACCGGCTCGAACGCCTGGATACCCAGACGGTGCAGGGTCGGCGCCCGGTTCAGCATGATCGGGTGCTCGCGGATAACTTCGTCCAGGATATCCCAGACCACACCCTCTTCGCGCTCGACCATCTTCTTGGCGGCTTTGATCGTAGTCGCCAGCCCTCGGTGTTCCAGCTTCGAGAAAATGAACGGCTTGAACAGCTCCAGCGCCATCTTCTTGGGCAGACCGCACTGATGCAGACGCAGGTACGGACCAACCACAATCACCGAACGGCCAGAGTAGTCCACACGCTTACCGAGCAGGTTCTGACGGAAACGACCCTGCTTACCCTTGATCATGTCGGCCAGGGACTTCAGCGGGCGCTTGTTGGTTCCGGTGATGGCACGGCCGCGACGACCATTATCCAGAAGCGCGTCGACCGCTTCCTGCAGCATCCGCTTCTCGTTGCGCACGATGATGTCCGGAGCGTTGAGCTCCAGCAGGCGCTTGAGACGGTTGTTCCGGTTGATCACCCGACGGTAGAGATCGTTGAGATCCGAGGTCGCGAAACGACCACCATCGAGGGGAACGAGCGGGCGCAGATCCGGCGGCAGAACCGGCAGCACGGTCATCACCATGTCGCCCGGCTTGTTGCCGGAGTAAAGGAAGGCCTCAAGAATCTTCAGACGTTTGCTGAATTTCTTGATCTTGGTTTCGGAATTGGTCTGCGGGATTTCCTCACGCAGCGCATCCACCTCGGCCTGCAGATCGATACCCTCAAGCAGTTCTTTGACCGCCTCGGCACCCATGCGGGCGTCGAATTCGTCGCCGAACTCTTCCAGGGCTTCATAGTACTGCTCGTCATTGAGCAGTTGCCCGCGCTCGAGGGTCGTCATACCCGGATCGATCACGATGAACGATTCGAAGTAGAGCACCCGCTCGATATCGCGCAGGGTCATGTCCAGCATCAGGCCGATGCGGGAGGGCAGTGATTTCAGGAACCAGATATGAGCGACCGGGCTGGCCAGCTCAATGTGGCCCATACGCTCACGACGCACACTCGCCAGTGCCACTTCGACGCCGCACTTCTCGCAGATCACACCGCGATGCTTGAGGCGCTTGTACTTGCCGCAAAGGCACTCGTAGTCCTTGATCGGGCCGAAGATCTTGGCACAGAAAAGACCGTCACGCTCCGGTTTGAAGGTGCGGTAGTTGATGGTCTCAGGCTTCTTCACTTCACCAAAAGACCATGAGCGAATCATGTCAGGCGATGCCAGCCCGATTCGGATGGCATCAAATTCCTTGCTTTGGTTCTGGCTCTTGAGAAGATTCAGCAAATCTTTCATCAGTAAAAGCTCCGGATGGCGTTAATCTCGGGCGGGCACAGGTCGTGCCCGCTCACGCTGCCAAAAACAATTCGGCTCACTCGGATTCCAGCTCGATGTCGATACCCAACGAGCGGATTTCCTTGACAAGAACGTTGAAGGACTCGGGCATGCCCGGCTCCATGCGATGATCGCCATCGACGATGTTCTTGTACATCTTGGTCCGACCATTCACGTCATCAGACTTGACGGTGAGCATCTCCTGCAGCGTATACGCCGCACCGTAAGCCTCGAGGGCCCACACTTCCATCTCACCGAAGCGCTGGCCACCGAACTGCGCCTTACCACCCAGCGGCTGCTGGGTAACCAGGCTGTACGAACCGGTGGAACGAGCGTGCATCTTGTCGTCGATCAGGTGGTTCAGCTTCAGGATATACATGTAGCCGACGGTCACCGGACGATCAAATGCGTCACCTGTGCGACCGTCGTACAGCATGGTCTGGCCGGTGGTGTTCAAGCCCGCAAGCTCAAGCATGCGCTTGACTTCGGCTTCCTTGGCACCGTCGAAGACCGGCGTCGCCATGGGAACACCTGTCCGCAAGTTGCCACACATCTCAAGGATTTCCTTGTCGCTCAGCGAATCCAGGTCCACCTTGAACACTTCGTCGGAGTGGTTGTAGATCTCATCCAGCAACTGACGAAGCTCGGCCACTTTGCGCTGCTCATCCAGCATCTGGCTGATACGCTCACCAAGGCCTTTGGCCGCGGCACCCAGGTGGGTTTCAAGCACCTGCCCAACGTTCATCCGGGACGGTACACCCAGCGGGTTAAGAACGACGTCGACGGTGTTGCCGTGCTCGTCGTAAGGCATGTCCTCAATCGGCATAACCGACGAGATAACACCCTTGTTACCGTGACGACCGGCCATCTTGTCACCCGGCTGGATACGACGCTTGATAGCGAGGTATACCTTGACGATCTTGAGCACACCCGGAGCAAGGTCATCACCCTGCTGCAGTTTGCCTTTCTTGTCGTCGAACCGTGCTTCGTGCTCTTTTTTGCGGTCTTCCAGACCCTGCTCGGATTTCTCGAGCAGCTCGTTCAGGCTGTCCTCCTTCATGCGCAGCTTGAACCACTCAGGGCGCGGCAACTCGGCGAGATAACCCTCGTCCAGTTTGGCGCCCTTCTTCAGGCCCGGACCACTGATGACTTCCTGACCTTTCAGAGCATTCATCAGACGCTCGAAGGTTGCACCTTCAACGATGCGGTACTCGTCTTTGAGATCCTTCCGGTACTGGTCCAACTGCTCTTTCTCGATGGACTGGGCACGCTGATCCTTTTCGATGCCGTCGCGGGTGAAGACCTGCACGTCAATAACCGTGCCGCGAGTGCCGGTCGGCACCCGTGAAGACGTATCCTTCACGTCAGAGGCCTTCTCACCAAAGATGGCACGCAGGAGTTTCTCCTCCGGCGTCAGCTGGGTCTCGCCTTTCGGCGTGACCTTGCCCACAAGGATGTCGCCCGGGCCGACTTCGGCACCGATGTAGACAATGCCGGACTCATCCAGCTTCGACAGCGCGCTCTCACCAACGTTCGGAATATCCGCGGTGATCTCTTCGCTGCCCAGCTTGGTATCCCGAGCCACACAGGTCAGTTCCTGAATGTGGATGGTGGTCAGGCGGTCTTCCTGGACCACTTTCTCGGAAATGAGGATGGAGTCCTCAAAGTTGTAGCCGTTCCAGGGCATGAACGCGATACGCATGTTCTGCCCCAGGGCCAGTTCACCGAGATCAACGGACGGACCGTCTGCCAGCACATCGCCGCGGGCAATCACGTCACCCTGGCGCACAATGGAGCGCTGGTTGATACAGGTGTTCTGGTTCGAACGGGTGTATTTGGTGAGGTTGTAGATATCCACACCAGCGTCACCCGCCTCGGTTTCTTCGTTATCAACGCGAACCACGATACGGGCCGCGTCCACGCTTTCAATCACGCCGCCACGGCGAGCCGTCACACAGACACCGGAGTCCTGAGCCACGGTCCGCTCAACGCCGGTACCCACCAGTGGTACCTGGGAACGCAGGGTTGGCACGGCCTGACGCTGCATGTTGGCCCCCATCAGGGCGCGGTTGGCGTCGTCGTGCTCGAGGAACGGAATCAGGGACGCGGCCACAGACACAACCTGACGCGGCGAAACATCCATGAAGTTGACGCTTTCCGGCGGCATAACGGTAAATTCGTTCTGGTGACGAACGGTTACCAGCTCATCGGTGAGGCGCTTGCTCTCCTCGTCCATGGCCGCGCTGGCCTGGGCGATGACGTAGTTGCTCTCTTCGATGGCAGACAGGTAAACCACTTCGTCGGTGACCACGCCGTCAACCACCTTCCGGTACGGACTCTCAAGGAAACCGTAGGAGTTGGAGCGCGCGTAGGTTGCCAACGAGTTGATCAAACCGATGTTCGGACCTTCCGGCGTCTCGATCGGACATACCCGACCGTAGTGCGTCGGATGGACGTCACGAACCTCGAAGCCCGCACGCTCTCGGGTGAGACCGCCTGGCCCAAGGGCCGAAATCCGACGCTTGTGGGTAACCTCGGACAACGGATTGTTCTGGTCCATGAACTGGGACAACTGACTGGAACCGAAGAATTCCTTGACCGCAGCCGCAACCGGCTTGGCGTTGATCAGATCCTGCGGCATCAGGCCTTCGCTCTCGGCCAGACTCAGGCGCTCACGCACAGCCCGCTCAACGCGCACCAGACCAACACGGAACTGGTTTTCAGCCATTTCACCGACACACCGTACACGGCGGTTACCGAGGTTATCGATGTCATCCACGTTACCCTGACCGTTACGGATATCGATCAGTGTTTTCAGGACATCAATGATGTCTTCGTGGGTAAGGATGCCTTCACCGGTGCTTTCTTCACGACGCAGACGACGGTTGAGCTTCATGCGGCCAACCGCGGACAAGTCGTAACGCTCCTCGGAGAAGAACAGGTTGTTGAACAGGTTCTCGGCCGATTCTTTGGTGGGCGGCTCGCCGGGGCGCATCATACGGTAGATCTCAACCAGCGCTTCCAGCGGCGTACGGGTCGGATCGATACGCAGGGTATCGGACATGAACGGACCGCAATCCAGATCGTTGGTGTACAGCGTCTCGATCTCGGTAACACCCGCGTCCAGAATCTTGGTGATCAGCTCTTCCGTCAGCTCGGAGTTACACTCGACAAGAACTTCACCCGTCTTGGTGTCGACCATATCCTTGGCCAATACCCGGCCATACAGATACTCGGTCGGAACTTCGAGCTCGCTGATGCCAGCTTTCTCCAACTGCTTGATATGGCGCGCTGTAATACGACGACCTTCCTCAACAATGACCTTGCCGTCATTGTCCTTGATATCGAAGGTCGCAATGTCGCCGCGCAAGCGACTCGGAACCAGCTCCAGCTTGCACACTTCGGCGCCCAGGCTGAACTTACTGGTTTCGAAAAACATTTCCAGCATCTGCTCGGAGGTGTAACCCAGGCCGCGCAGAAGAATGGACGCCGGCAGCTTCCGACGACGGTCGATACGAACGAACACGGAGTCCTTCGGATCGAACTCGAAGTCAAGCCAGGAGCCACGGTAAGGGATCACCCGGGCCGAGTACAGCAGCTTACCGGATGAGTGGGTCTTGCCCTTGTCGTGATCAAAGAACACGCCAGGAGAACGGTGCAACTGGGAAACAATAACACGCTCGGTACCGTTGATAACGAAGGTACCGTTCTCAGTCATCAGGGGCATCTCGCCCATGTAGACTTCTTGCTCTTTAATGTCCTTGATCGCCTTATTCGACGATTCCTTATCGTAGATGATAAGGCGGACTTTCACCCGCAGCGGCGCTGCGTAGGTTACGCCCCTAAGCTGGCATTCCTTGACATCGAAAACCGGCTCGCCGATACGATAACTCACGTATTCGAGCGCGGCGTTGCCAGAGTAACTGACAATCGGGAATACGGATTTGAATGCTGCGTGAAGACCGGTTTCCCGGCGGTCTTCAGGAGCGGCTTCCATTTGGAGGAAGTCCCGGAACGAATCCAGCTGAATAGACAGCAAATAGGGGACATCCATCACGGAAGGCAATTTACTAAAATCTTTGCGAATCCGCTTTTTCTCAGTGTAGGAGTAAGTCATCTGCATTCCCCAGCTTTAGACCTGATACCTGGTATCAAGAAGCAACCATTGTTCTGCTTCGGGGCCGAATTGCTCGGCTTATCGCGCCGTCTTGAACAAGACTCTGGCCGTAGGTTAAAGAGCCAATAACAACCCGTAATCGCCAACCAGACTCTGTAGCATATACAACAGAAAAAGGCCGGTGGCACAAAGCCACCAGCCTATCCATGCTTAATGCACGGTTTCGATCAACAGCCGACTCTTACTTGAGCTCAACAGAAGCGCCTGCTTCCTCGAGCTTCTTCTTGGCTTCTTCAGCGTCAGCTTTGCTAGCGGCTTCCTTAATAGTGGAAGGAGCGCCGTCGACCATTTCCTTAGCTTCTTTCAGACCCAGGCCGGTCAGTTCACGAACGGCCTTGATTACGTTGACTTTCTTCTCACCAGGACCGGTAAGAACAACGTCAAATTCGGTCTGCTCTTCAGCAGCGGCGGCTTCGCCACCGGCGGCTGCAGGCGCAGCAGCAACAGCTGCAGCGGCAGAAACACCGAACTTCTCTTCCATTGCCTCAACAAGCGCAACTACGTCCATTACGCTCATTTCTGCGATTGCGTTCAAAATGTCTTCGTTAGACAGAGCCATGACTTTCTCCCAAAAATATAAAAAATGGTGTTCAACAGAATCAAGCAGCTTCTTGCTTCTGGTCGCGAACTGCCGCTACAGCACGAGTCACTTTCGAAGGAACTTCGTTCAGTGTCCGTGCCAGCTTGGTGATCGGTGCCTGTGTAACCGCGGCCAGCATCGTCAACGCTTCGTGACGTGTTGGCAGCTTGGCAAGGCGATCAATCTGGTCTGCACCCATCAGCTCTCCGCCGACGGCCAGTCCCTTGATCTCAAACGCCTCTTTCTCTTTGGCAAAATCCTTCAGCAGACGCGCAGCCGCGCCCGGATCTTCCATAGAGAATGCCAGAATGGTCGGGCCAACCAGGGCCTCATCAATGCACTCGAACTCGGTACCGCGGATAGCGATCTTCGCCAGGTTGTTACGAACAACCTTCAGAAGAACGTTCTCGGCACGAGCCTTGGCACGAAGAGCCGTCATGTCACCAGAGGTAACACCACGGTAGTCAGCCAGAACCACAGACAGAGCACCACCGGCAGTCTCGTTGACTTCAGCGACGATCGCTTTCTTGTCTTCGAGTCTAATTGCCACTGGATTTCTCCTCGATTTCGCCGGGCTTATCCCGGCAAACCCATCATTGCCCTTTCGGGCGCCTTAACGGTGTTTGGGTTCAGAGAGAACGTCTTCACACCGTCTGCGCAGGCGTTGCTTTAACCCTTGCAACCTTCCCAATGGAAAGGCTTCGGGGGCCTGCGGTCTTTGACAGCCTTGGCTTCCGCCTAGACTACAAAGTAACTATCGCTCAGGAGATCAGATTGCCAGACCGCTCTGATCGATAGTCAGGCCAGGACCCATAGTCGACGAAACGGTGATCTTCTTGAGATACACACCTTTCGCCGAAGAGGGCTTGGCCTTTTTCAGATCTGCGATCAGAGCTTCAAGGTTTTCCTTGATGTTCTGCGCAGAGAATTCAACGTTACCCAGAGGAGCGTGGATAATGCCGTTCTTGTCGGTGCGGTAACGAACCTGACCAGCCTTGGCATTTTTCACCGCGGTCTCGACATCAGGTGTTACGGTGCCGACTTTCGGGTTCGGCATCAGGCCACGGGGACCCAGAATCTGACCCAGCTGGCCCACCACACGCATGGCATCCGGAGTGGCGATAACCACGTCGAAGTCCATGTTGCCTTTTTTCACTTCGTCAGCCAGATCGTCCATACCGACCACATCAGCGCCCGCTGCGGTGGCTTTCTCGGCATTGGCGCCCTGGGTAAATACGGCTACGCGTACAGTCTTGCCAGTGCCGTGGGGCAGAACGGTGCTGCTACGAACCACCTGGTCCGATTTACGAGCATCAACACCCAGGTTTACGGCAACGTCCACAGACTCCTTGAATTTGACGTTCTGACCCAGCTCAACCAGCAGGGCAACAGCTTCGTCTACGGAGTAGGCGCGAGTAGAATCGACTTTTTCACGAATCAGCTTCTGACGCTTGCTCAGCTTTGCCATGTTACAGGCCCTCCACGTTCAGGCCCATGCTACGGGCTGTTCCTGCAATGGTACGAACCGCTGCGTCCATATCGGCTGCAGTCAGATCCGGCTCCTTGGTCTTGGCAATCTCTTCCAGTTGCTCTCGAGTCACGGTACCGACTTTCTCGGTGTTTGGACGACCAGAGCCACTCTTGATGCCAGCTGCTTTCTTGAGCAGGACCGGTGCAGGCGGAGTCTTGGTAACGAACGTAAAGCTGCGATCACTGTAAACCGTGATAACTGTCGGAATCGGCAGACCCGGCTCAACGTCCTGGGTGTGGGCGTTGAACGCCTTGCAGAATTCCATGATATTCACGCCACGCTGACCGAGGGCCGGACCAACGGGGGGACTCGGGTTGGCCTTACCGGCAGCAACCTGAAGCTTGATGTAGGCTTCAATCTTCTTAGCCATGATAGATCTCCTTTGGGTTCGAACGCCTTTCGGCTCCCCGGTTTCTTAACTGCTAAATGCAGACACAAAAAGCCCGCGTCGCCAGAGCGCGCGAGCTTTCAGCTTATCAGCCACTGATCAGTCTTTTTCGACCTGCCCAAACTCCAACTCTACCGGAGTTGAACGACCGAAAATCAGTACAGCAACCTTGACCCGACTCTTGTCGTAGTCAACTTCCTCAACGACACCGTTGAAGTCAGCAAACGGACCCTCAACGACGCGAACAATTTCACCCGGCTCAAACAGGGTTTTCGGTTTCGGCTTCTCGGCACCGCTTTCTACCCGACGCAGAATAGCCTCAGCCTCACGCTCGGTAATCGGCGCCGGCTTATCCTTGGTACCACCAATAAAGCCAAGTACCCGCGGGGTATTCTTAACAAGGTGCCACGTACCGTCGTCCATTTCCATCTGCACGAGTACGTATCCCGGGTAGAATTTCCGCTCACTCTTGCGCTTTTTACCTTCGCGCATTTCGACGACTTCTTCGGTCGGGACCAGGATCTCGCCGAACTTGTCTTCCATGCCGTTAAGCGCAACGCGCTCCTTCAGAGTGCGCATCACATGCTTTTCAAAGCCAGAATACGCATGAACGACGTACCAGCGCTTAGCCATTGCCCACTCCTGTTAACCGATAAACCCGGCGACCAGCATACTGATCAGCGAATCCATACCCCACAACAACAGCGCCACAACCAGCACAAATACCACGACAATCACAGTGGTCTGCACCAATTCCGGCCTGGTGGGCCATACCACTTTCCGGATCTCTACTCGCGCTTCCTTCAACAGCGCCGCAAAGCGACGACCGCGATCTGTCTGAAGCGCCACAAGGGCCGCAACAATAGCGAGACCTACGAGAGCCAGAACCCGATACAGCAGAGACTCGGCACTAAAATACTGATTACCGACCACACCGACGGCAATCAGAGCGAAAACAACCAGCCACTTCAAAAGATCGAAACGACTGGTTGACTGAACGGCTTTTGACTCCATAGGAATCAACTTATGTATCCGGATGTTTAAAAATGGCAGGCCAGGAGGGAATCGAACCCCCAACCTGCGGTTTTGGAGACCGCTGCTCTGCCAATTGAGCTACTGGCCTGCACCGAAACAACTCAGCGCACTTACTTCGAGTCTATTACTCGATGATCTTGGCGACCACGCCGGCACCAACGGTACGGCCACCTTCGCGAATCGCGAAGCGCAGACCATCTTCCATGGCGATCGGAGCGATCAGGGTAACGTTCATCTTCACGTTGTCACCCGGCATAACCATTTCCACACCTTCCGGCAGTTCACAGGAACCGGTTACGTCGGTGGTACGGAAGTAGAACTGCGGGCGGTAGCCCTTGAAGAACGGAGTATGACGACCGCCTTCTTCTTTGCTCAATACGTACACTTCGCACTCGAACTTGGTGTGCGGAGTGATGGAGCCCGGAACCGCCAGAACCTGACCACGCTCAACGTCGTCACGCTTGGTACCACGCAGCAGAACACCAACGTTCTCACCAGCACGGCCTTCGTCCAGCAGCTTGCGGAACATCTCAACACCGGTACAAGTGGTCTTCACGGTATCCTTGATACCAACGATCTCCACTTCGTCACCAACCTTGATGATGCCACGCTCAACACGACCGGTCACAACGGTACCACGACCAGAGATGGAGAATACGTCCTCGATCGGCATCAGGAACGGCTGATCGATCGCACGCTCCGGCTCAGGGATGTAGTCGTCCAGGGCCTCTACCAGCTTCTTAACAGCGGTAGTACCCATCTCGTTGTCGTCCTTACCGTCCAGCGCCATCAGCGCAGAACCGGTAATGATCGGGGTGTCGTCGCCCGGGAAGTCGTACTGGCTCAGCAGGTCACGAACTTCCATCTCAACCAGCTCGAGCAGCTCTTCGTCGTCCACCATGTCGGCCTTGTTCAGGAACACGACAATGTAGGGTACGCCAACCTGACGGGACAGCAGGATGTGCTCACGAGTCTGCGGCATGGGGCCGTCAGCTGCGGAACAAACCAGGATCGCGCCGTCCATCTGCGCCGCACCAGTGATCATGTTCTTCACATAGTCAGCGTGGCCCGGGCAATCTACGTGGGCGTAGTGACGATTCGGGGAATCGTACTCAACGTGGGAAGTCGCGATAGTAATACCACGCGCCTTCTCTTCCGGTGCGTTATCGATCTGATCGAATGCACTGGCAGAACCAGTTCCCCACACTTCGTGACACACACGAGTCAGGGCGGCGGTCAGAGTGGTCTTACCATGGTCAACGTGACCAATGGTGCCTACGTTAAGGTGCGGCTTACTGCGATCAAACTTTTCTTTAGACATTCGACCAATCTCCCTAATCAACCTGGATCATAACGTTGACCGGATTAATAATGGAGCTCATGGGCGGATTTGAACCGCCGACCTCACCCTTACCAAGGGTGTGCTCTACCAACTGAGCTACATGAGCATTGCTTTCTAAATTGGAGCGGGCAGCGGGAATCGAACCCGCGTCATCAGCTTGGAAGGCTGAGGTAATAGCCACTATACGATGCCCGCGAGCAATTAGTGGTGGAGGGGGCAGGATTCGAACCTGCGAAGGCGATGCCGTCAGATTTACAGTCTGATCCCTTTGGCCACTCGGGAACCCCTCCGAGTCAGTCCCGCTTACGCGAAACTGTCAAAACAAAAAAATGGAGCTGGCGGACGGAATCGAACCCCCGACCTGCTGATTACAAGTCAGCTGCTCTACCAACTGAGCTACGCCAGCTCACAATCGCCTCGTCAGCGAGGGCGGTATACTACGGATTTTTTTGGGGCGTTGCAACACCCTCACAAGGGTTGATTTCGACGAAATCAAAATCGCCCCTGTAATCCGTTCTGACCGCCGTAACCAGCTCTTCAGCAAGCTCTGGCTCAGCCTCAAAAACGAGCGCGTAGCTTATCTGATTTCTGGGGAAGTTGGCCAGTACCACATTAAAATTCTGGCGCTTTTTTTCTTCCAGCACGGATATTGCTGCTTCACGGGACTCGAACAGCCCCAGAGATATGGCATTGCGGTTCTCTCCCTCGGTAACCAGATAGGAATCGATGCCCTGACGCTGAATGTCCCGGAACTGTTTCAAGGCGACCGACCTTGGTTGGGGCGGGATGATGACCCAGTGGTACGGAGGCAACTCCCGCTCCACTTCCTCGAAAGTTACGCCGACGCCCTCCGCCAGGGGCTGGTCCGCCGTCAGTGACCGAGCCACCTCAAGCGACTCAACCCACCCCATCCGGACACACACCGGCGGGACGGCAGCCGGTTCGGCGACAACCGGCTCGGGCTCTTTCTCGGGCGCCTGGGAATCCTGCGGCGACTTAACTGCAAGCGCACTGTCCTGGGCGCTGGTCTGGCCGCCCACAGGGGCTGGCGAGTCGTTCACGGGCTCGGGATCTGGAGACTCCGGCGGCATCGGAGCCGGCGACCGCTCGGTGGATTTCAGGCTGGCAACACGTGGCAGATTTCCGGCAGCCCCCGTCCCCGAGGTTGTAGACGGCTGAAAGACGCCGGCAAAATACCAGACAGCCAGGTTCAAAATCAGGAAAAGAAAGGCAAGCCACTTCATTTCGCCTGCTCCTCATCATCGATCAGTGCGAGCCCTTCCAGAACCAGCTGCGGCCGATTCATCGCAGAGAGCCCAAGGCCCAGAAGCCGGTCAGCGTCCCCTCCGGTAACGACAATATGATCCAGGCCGTGGGTTCGGACGTCCCCGTGAATCCGATCCACCATTGCCGCCGACAGCCAGGCAAGGCCATGATTGACGCATTCGCCAGTGGATTCGCCGGGCCGGGTATCCAACACCTGATCCGGATCAAAGCCGATCCGTGCGGCATCTGTCTTGAGACTGCGTAGCATCATATGCAGACCGGGTAGTATGAATCCGCCGAGGTGGTCGCCTGTCGAGGCCACGTAATCCACAGTCACTGCGCTCCCGGCATCCACGACCACAAAGCCGCCCTTCAAAGATCGCCAGGCAGCGTACATGGCGTGCCAGCGGTCCGCCCCCATTTTGTGAGGATCCGCGTAGGCATTAACAAGCCCTCCGCGCCGGGACTCAGACCAATGGAATCGCACCGGTGCGCCAGTGCGCGCTGAGAGAAACGCCACCAACCCCAGGCGCTTCTCCTCCGACGCCACCGTCGACACGGCTACGCTGGTGATCTGGCTCGCATCAACGGGTAGCCCGGAAACCGGATCCGATTCATCGAGCGTACCCACACCCTGACCCAGGATCTGGCCACCCTGGTCGAGGCGCCATTTCAACCTGGAATTACCGGCATCGATTAACAGCCTCATGATGCCACCCTCAAGCTGATCTCCCCTGCCCGTACCGGGACAACGCCCTCGTCTGTGTGTAAAAGGTAGTTGCCAGACTCATCAATGCCGGCACCAATACCGCGCACACTTCCACCCTTGGCCTCAAGCGATTGCCCCTGAAAGATATCCCGGCGCTGCCAGGGCTCGCGAAAATCCCGAAAGCCAACGTCCGAGAATACATGGGCCGCATCCAGCACAGCATTGATCATCGACCCGGCAATCTTACTCCGGGACCAGTTCATGGCCGGGTACGCCCGGGCCAGACTGCTCCAGGGCTGGTCCACACCATCAGCCTCCGACATGTGAACGTTGATACCAATACCGGCGATAACCTGGACAACCCCTTCTTGCAACTCCCCCTGGAGCTCCACCAGAATGCCCCCCAGCTTACCCTGGGGCAGGAAAATATCGTTTGGCCATTTCAGACCGATGTCGGAGGCGCCGAGTCCCTCGAGAGCATTGGCAACAGCCACCCCGAGCACCAGGCTCAGGCCGTCGAGCACCGAAAACCCACCATGGAACGTCAGCCCCATGCTCATGTACAGGTTCTGGCCCCGCGGACTGCTCCAGATTCGACCCCGCCGCCCCCGCCCCTGGGTCTGGCAATCGGCGATGGCAACAGGGATTCCGCCGGCTCCCCCAGCTATCTGCCGAACCACTTCCGCGTTGGTTGAATCCACCTCATCCAGAATTGCGAGATTCAGCTCTGACCGATGACACTGATCTACCGTGCCCAGGATAACGTCCCGCTCGAGAAGATCGACAGCAGATACCAGCTGGTAACCACGGCCCCGAATAGTATCGATCTTGAACCCCTCATCCATTGCCCGTCGAATCTGTTTCCAGACGGCCGTCCGGCTGACGCCGAGCTGACCGGCCAACGATTCTCCGGAGTGAACTTCGCCATCGCTCAGTAGGGTAATCAGTGCCTTGGATTTCATCAGAGGTTTTCCGGCCAGGAGAGTGGGTAAGGCCGGATTAAACAACAGGAGAGCACAAAAGACAAAACTCGCAGCCACCGCCTGTGCGGCCGGCCACCAAATATTCAGGGAATCGGTGTGGCAGTCAGATTCGCTTTGATATCAAAATTCTGCATTTTGACCCCGTAGACCGCCGTATGTGCGCCGCCGTCCGGATGAACCAGGTCAATGTTGTTGATCGACAGCTCCTTGAACCGACTACGTGCCTGCACGGCGAACCCCAGGGGACGGCTCGCTCGATCGGCCGCGGTGGGCTCGGAAACATACCGATAGCCGCCGGGTGCGGATGCGTCCATGATCTTCTCATCGCCGCGGGCACCCGCCACGCCAAGCGAATCCGCTCCCGTTTCTTTCTTGACCACCCTGGTCTGGTAGACGTCCACCGAGAGATCGGTGCGGACCCCGAACGTGTTGTCATCCACGCCATTGCCGTCGAACTCGCCACCATCGCTGGTGTGAATGTCATTGAGTACCAAGCGGGTACCGGTTCCATTCACCGGTTTACCGTTGCCATCAATCTCCCGATTGGTCTCCCAGGTCAGGGCATTCTTTTTGGCATCGCCGGCTGCCTTGGCGTAAATCTGTTTCAGCTGGATCGTGATTCCCTGGTCGCCACGGTCTTCCCAGAGGCCTCCCGAGGCCATACAGGTAGACTCATCGCTCCCGGAACCGCCGGCACAAACAGCCCCCGCGCCCCCCGGGACAATGATCATGCTGCTCCCGGTTTCGTATTTCTGCACGACCAAACGGCCGAAACTCCGACCGGATGACTTATCGCCAACTCGAAGGTTGCCAATATCCATGGTGCTCCAGGCCTCGCCTTTGCCGATGACCAGCCCCTCCTCCGTCACATCCAGAGTCATGCCACGAATGTGTCCATCGTATTCCAGCTCTCCAATCCACAGCCCTTTCTGAGGGATGTCACCTTCGCCGTCGTTATAGGGCGCGGCGATGAGTGCGGCTTTGCCATTGCGGATCCGAATGTCCGAATTGATCGTCAGCCCTTCACCAGTGGCGCCACCAGGACCCAGGGTCATATGGCCGTCAAGTTCGAATTCATAGGCCGGATAGAACCCGAGCGCAAGCAATAACTCTGTCCCGCCTTGAAGGGGCGAATCCTCATTCCCGACCCGCAACCCATTGATCCGGTAACCGGCCTGAATCCCTTCGAACCCGACACGCAGACCATCGTAAAAACGCGTGCCATTGCGAACCTCATTCCTGGTGACATTAACCGTCACATCGCCCTGCCCCCAAGACTGCAGACCGCTAAAGATCACCCGATTGCTGTCTTCTGTGTAACTGAGATCGGCGAGACGCAGGCTCCACTCGGCCGCAAGACGTAACCCTTGGGGACCTGCGTCCGTATGGCCACCACCTTGAACATAGAGGGCGTTGGTGTAGGTTCGCCCGCCGAAGGACTGGTCTTCGAGCAGGAAACTCACGTTCACTGCGCCGATGCCTTTTCCATTGCCGCCCATTTCAATCGAACCCACCGAAAACTCACCCTCGATCGAGTCCACCGTGAGGGCGAGCGCTGGACGACCTTGCGGATCGTTAGCGACATCGAGCCGAAGATCATTGATCGAGTAGGCACCGGTGATATCCCGGAATGCCAGGCTGTTACCGTCATCGTGATACAGGAACGAAGCACTATGGATGGTGGTTTCGCTATCGATCCGCAGTCCTTCACCCTGGCGGCCGCCGGCGGCAAGACCGGTCGAGGAGGACAGTTCGTAGTCTCCACTCAGTCCGCCGAACGACGGCAGGAGTTCGCCCGAGGACGCATCGACACTCGTGCCGTGATTCTGCGGGTTATTACTGTAGCGGATGGCACCGACGCGCCAGGCCGCGCTTACCCTCGGCGCATCAAGCTGGAGAGTTTCGCCGACCACATCCAGGGTGATGCCCAGCGCTTCGACATCCATGGTGATATCATCCAGGAAGATCTCATTGCCGTTGGTCCGGTAGCCGAGCCGCCCACCAGTCATGGTGTAGGCTGAATCGAAGGTATAACCGGCTCCGCCAAGCGCACCCCCCTGACGGATATTCAGGGTGCCCTGAAGCGAATGATCAAAAAACACACCACCCATGCTGACTCCCGGCGCCCCGGCCAGACGGACGTCGCCAAATTCAATTCGGCGATCGCTCACCAGGTAGTCGAGATTGAGCGAGGCATCGTCGCCAATATCAACCACAATCAGGTGATAGGCCTGTCCCGACGGGTCGACCGCCGAGCCTACCCGGAAACCGTCGAGATGCAGGCCATTTCCGTCATCAACGTAGGAAATCCGGTCCGCTGACACGCCCAACTCCATCTCCATTGTTAAGCCACTCTGCCCGCTGATTCCGGCCATGGCGGAGTCGTCAAGACGTTGGAGTTCGGCAGATACCTCGGGCGCCAGTATGCCCCACAGCAAGCCGACGCCAACCAGGGCAACCGGAACGGTTCGGTTCCTGTATTCCATTACCACCCCCTAACCCCGCCGCTACGGGCTCCCTGTTGGGAAGACCAGCAGATTGCCTTCCATAATGACCTCTCCCCGCATCTCCACCGAAAATATATCGGTCTGCTGGAAGCCGGGATCCGTTGGCCGTGCCGTGCTGCTCGCGGCGACCTTGAATCGGACATCATTGAACCGGACGGTGTTCGGAAGCCCGAGCTCAAGGACGTCACGATTGAACAGTTCCCCATCGCCGCCGAATCCGGAGTCGACGGTCCGTATCCGTAAGGTCAGACCTTCAAAAGCAAAGTTGCCCCGAATGTCATCCAACACCATCCAGCCACCGTTTTCTTTTAATCGATAGGCAAACCGGGCCCCACACTTTTTTGCGCCATCGTCACATCGGCCAAAATAGCTGTTCTCGACCGGCCCACCCATTTCGTTGATGCTGATGTCACCCGACAGATATATTCCGCTCTGCCCCGCCACTCGCGACATGGCTTCATCCCCCATCCGGGCCATCTCGGCGGCAACCGGTAACGCCACCAACATGGGCAGCAGTACGCATCCCCTCGCTTGCCATCGTCGAATCATCATTGCGCCAGATCCCGGGTTCGGATATTCAGATGCTGAATGAGCATCCCCTCAACCCGGGCTGAGCCAAAATCCCGGGTCCCAACACTGAAGTTCCCGATTTCCAGGTTGCTGCGATAATCTGGGTTGGTGTAATACGCTTCGTAGTAATCCCAGCGCT
This sequence comes from Marinobacter arenosus, assembly GCF_019264345.1. Lineage (NCBI taxonomy): Bacteria > Pseudomonadati > Pseudomonadota > Gammaproteobacteria > Pseudomonadales > Marinobacteraceae > Marinobacter > Marinobacter arenosus. The sequence continues at coordinate 2,448 of NZ_JAHVAO010000004.1, read as the reverse complement.
CAGCATCACTGCTGCCCCTGAGGCCATCAACCCCGATCTCGCCGGCCGCCGGCTGACGGATAGACGCCACATCCACCACGAAGTTACCGGAGCCATCGACATCAAAGAACACGGGCTGGAGCTGGTTACCGAGGGCCAGTTGGAGGGCAAAATCGGTCATCAGAATGCGCGATCCGCAGGACGTACCGTCCTGGGCGCAGGCCGTGATGGAGAGTTCGGGCGTAAAGAAGTTCAACTTGAACTGACCCACCATCTGGCCGCGGACATTATCGCCCCACAGACGGAGGTAACTGCCATCGATGACCGCCGACTTTGCGTGGATATTGATATTGGCGGAGCGATCATCACCAACGGCAACGTTCATCTGCAGGCCGATATCCGGACGCTCTCCACTATAATCGGCCGTGGCCGGACGACTCGAGCAGGTACCGCTGCCGGCAACGGCGCCCGAGCTTATGCAGTCGAAACCCTCCGATGCACCGACCATCGCCGGGGCCGCGAACTCAAGCACAGCCTTGTCCGGGATTTCGATGGTATTGCCATCGACAATATCGATGCGCCACGGATTGACCAGGCGCCCCAGATTGACCGGACTCAGGTCCTCCCCGTAGTTACTGCCAGGACCCGAGATGTACAGGTGGTTTACCGTGATATCGACCGGCCGACCATCGGTGCTCCGGATGCCCGCAATGCGGAAGATACGCGCCTGGTTACCCCCAACGTCCGGCAGATCCGTCCCGTGGGAAAACTTGAAATTCTCCAGGACCAGCCCAACTCCCGCCCCGTCGATGCTGGACATCTCATGTTCTGACAGCCCTTGGAGTTCGGCCCGGGCCGGAAGGGACGCACACACCAGGTATAGCATCAGCAGCCAGGCAACGGCGCAGGCCCGAGCGATTTCAGTGAAAACCTTCATCATGGCATCTCCCTCAGAACAGACCTTTTCCTCGGTCAATGTATTCGGATCGATAGCGCTGGGTTCCGTACAGCGCTTCGTTCAGGTTCACCTCAGTGGCGCCATTGGGAATGTTGAAAAAGGCACCGGAGGTCGCGCGCATGAAATCCTCGGGCGATAGGTCGGTTTTGCTAACATCCTTAAGCCACTCAAGATCCTTGGTCTGGAAAGAGATGAAGGCGCCGTCGGTGGGCCCGGTAATTCGCCGTTCGCCATCCACCTTGGCGACTTCACCAATCGGAAAGCTGTTATAGATGTCGAGGTCAAAACAGGAATCGATGCCCAGAACCAGACAATCTTCGGCGTATACGTTTATGTCGCCGCTGCCACAGCTGAAGAACGAACAGTCCGGAACCTCGATCCGGGAACTTGACCCCCAACCAATCAAGTTCTTTACCGACCAGCGGGTGAAGCCGCTGGCATCCTCAAGGACAAACTTTTCGCCGTCGGGAATCCCGATGTATTCCGCCCGGACCGGATCCAGACTGCCGATGTTCGGGTCGCCCTCCTCGCCATAGACCAACTGCGCCTTCGTCGAGAGCGGACTACCGCCCTCAAGTAGGGGTGTTAGCAGGACGATAACCTGGTCGAAGAAATTTCCACTGGAACTGGCTTCCCTGAGCCCCTCCCCCCGGTCGATGATGTCGACATTGACGTTGCCGGTGAGGGTTCGAATCTTCCCGGAAAGGATGCCCATGGACTCACCAAAGCCCAGCCGGAAGCCGACGATTTCCTCAGTAGCCTCATCGAAGGCGAACTCGAAATAGGGATTCTGAATGGAGAAAGGGACAATCTCGCCTTCGGCGTAGGCCGTGCCGTCGGACCTCCGCTGCCGCGGTGCATCCGGATTGGCGCTGTAGTAGGCCTGGTTGTTGATGTAACCGAGGGCAAAGTCTTCGATGTAGACGTCGGCGGTGCCCGGCTTTTCCCCGTCACGCTCATAACGCCCCATTTCCAGAATGTCCACGTTGGTCTGGATATCGATATCCATTCCAAGGTTGACCCGGGTGTAGGCGGTGGTGTCGTTTGCGTCAGGGTGGTATTGGCGATCGACGGAGACGAAGGCCTGACCGGTGACCTCCGACATCTGTTGGTCGGAAATCGGTCGAAGCTCCGCAACCGCCGCCGCACTGACGAGCGGCAACAGAAGGCAGGACACTGCTTTCTTACTCATAGTCACATTCCTTAGTAGCCGCATTGTTCTTATTTACGGCATAGCCAAATGTTGACTGATGAGCGTCTCTGAGGCCGGCTTGGTGTTTTTAGGTTATTTTGGCCAGCTCTTTTACATTAGGTTAATCATTTTTACCCAATGTCACTGTGAGGTACTTCAAGAATTGGTGATTTCCAAACCGGGACGACTTTTCTCCGGGCAATAAAAAACCCCAGCTTCGAAGAAGCTGGGGTTTCAGGTATTAAGAGTCTGACGATGACCTACTCTCACATGGGCAATGCCACACTACCATCGGCGCAGGCCTGTTTCACTTCTGAGT